>NZ_JBMDKS010000129.1:0-785 GCF_057809835.1 Mesorhizobium sp. FG116 | reverse complement strand
CCCGGCGGCGATCCGCTCGCCTACAACCTGCTCGCCAACCGGCTTCTCGCCGAAGACGGCGTCAAGGTCATCTTCGGCTGCTACATGTCCAGTTCCCGCAAGGCCGTGCTGCGCGCGGTCGAGCGCCACAACGGCCTGCTCTGCTATCCGGCCCAGTACGAGGGCTTCGAATATTCGCGCAACGCCATCTATTGCGGCGCCGCCCCCAACCAGAACAGCGCCAAGCTCGGCGAGTTCCTGCTCAACGACACCGGCATGCGCTTCTACATGGTCGGCTCGGACTACATCTGGCCCCGTGAATCGGACCGCATCATGAGCGAGATGGTGGCGGTGGAAGGCGGCGAGGTGATCGGCCGCGGCTACCTGAAGCTCGATGCGCCCGCCGCCGACTACCAGCCGCTGGTCTCCGACATCAAGCGCCTGCAGCCAGATGTGGTGTTCTGCAATTTCGTCGGCGAGGCGATCGTCCACTTCTACCAGGCCTTTGCCGAGGCGGGACTGGACCCGGCCAGGATGCCGATCGCCAGCCTGACCACCAGCGAAGCGGATGTCCGGGCGATGGGGATCGATGCCGCCGTCGGTCACATCACCTCGGCAACCTATTTCCAGTCGCAGGACAGCCTCCAGAACAGGATGTGCCTGGAGCGCTACCGGCGCAAGGTCGGCGGCGACGTCGTCACCAACATGTGCTGGGAGGCGGCCTATTTCCAGCTTCACATCGTGGCGCAGGCGCTACGCAAGTGCGGCACCGACAAGCCCGACATCCTGCGGCCGGCCATTTTGGG
>NZ_JBMDKS010000128.1:0-957 GCF_057809835.1 Mesorhizobium sp. FG116 | reverse complement strand
TGGCGATGTTGCCCGGGCTGTTATCCTTGCGGTTGCGTGCCGCGTCTTCGCGGAACGACACGTCCAGCTGCCAGTGCAGACTGTTCTCGATAGCCCAGTGGGCGCGTACGGTCGCCAGCAGGACCTCCGGTGTCGGCACCCAGGACAGCGCGAAGTACCTCGTTTCCGAGGTTGTGCCCTCGGCTGTTTTTCGGGTGGCCTCGACCCGTCCAAAAGCCTTCAGGCCCGGGAATTCATGATGCTCTGCCAGAGCCTTGCTCGAAACGACGGTCGCCTTTCGGGTTTCCGTCCGGCCGTGGCCGATATCCTCGGAAAGCGCGCTTGGGTGCGCGTCTGGCTCGGCCCCGAAGCTGGCCCGGGCATCGGACAGGAGCGAGTCCTGGTTGGCCTTGAGCGCCAGGCACCAGTCGCCACCACCCGCGTTAATCGCAGCAACCGTACGGCGATTGCAGTGCAGGGCATCGGCGGTCACCACCTTCCCCTTGAGCGCGATCAGGCCAAGCGCTTCGATGGCGGCCTCCAGTTCCGTACCCCGATCGGCCGGCACGCTGGCCAGCGTCAGGCGCAGCCGCGCCGCATAGGCCGAGACCATCATCCGCGTCCGGCCGCTCTCTCCCGCATCGCGGGCCCCGCGCAGGGCCTTGCCGTCAACGGCGATCACGTCGCCATCACGAAGGAGGGCCGCGACATCGGCCAGCACGCGCCCGAAAGCCGCATCGAGCGCCTTGGGATCGATCATCCGGAACACGGCCGAGAAGGTGTCATGCGACGGAACCGCGTGCTTGAGCTTGAGGAAACCCCTGAAAACGCTTTCCTTTGCGCGCCCGAAGGCCGCCATCTCGGCGCAGGAGGTCGCGCCGCAAAGGACCGACACAAAGGCGATGACCAGCAGCTCACCCAAGTCATGTCGCGTGTTCTCGGCGCGGGGATCGGGGACATCTTCGAAGGCGGACAGGA
>NZ_JBMDKS010000127.1:0-963 GCF_057809835.1 Mesorhizobium sp. FG116 | reverse complement strand
GACGCAGCGCATCCTGCTTGCCCTCGGTCAGCTGTTCATTCTCCAGCTTCCAAGGGGACCAGAGCTTCTCCGGTTCCGCAAGCCAAGAGGGCTTCGGCAGGCTGCCGGCGGTAGAGGTGGGCAACAATCTTGTCATGCTATGCGACCTTTTTGGGCTCGTCGAAGGCGTATTTGGCAGACCACTGCTCAAGGATGGTCCTATACGGTTTGATGAAGTGCTCTTCGGCGAATTTTCCTTGCTCAACGGCCAGCCGACTGCGCTCTTCCCGGTCGTAGACGATGCGGGTCAGTGAGTAATCCTGATGCGTCAGGCTCGGCTGATAGTATGTGCCTGCCGCGGAATTGGCGTTGTAAATCTCGGGCCGATAAATCTTCTGGAACGTCTCCATCGTGCTGATCGTGCCGATGAGCTCAAGATTGGTGTAGTCGCCGAGCAGGTCTCCCAGAAAGTAGAAAGCCAGAGGCGCTACGCTATGCGGCGGCATGAAATAGCGAACCTGCAATCCCATTTTGTGGAAGTAATGATCGGTAGAAGACAGCTCATTCTGCCGATATTCCACGCCCAGCACGGGATGATGGTTGTCAGTGCGGCTGTAGGTTTTGCTGCTTGAGGCGCTCAGGCAGATGGCCGGCGATTTCTTGAAACGCGCCTTGTAAGCATCCGAGTTCAGGAAGCACTTGAACAGGTTTCCGTGAAGGTCGCCAAAGTTTTCTGGAATGCTGAATCCGGGTCGATCTTTGTTGTGCTCGGGAAGCAGGACGCTGAAGTCATAATCGCGCACGTACGAGGAGAAATTATTCCCGACGATACCCTCGATGCGTTCGCCGGTTTTTTTATCAATGATGGTGATCTGTAGGATCTCAATGATCGGGAAACCATCTTTGCCGCCCGCAGCGCCCATGTCCATCTCGACCGAAATGATATCGAGTTCGCGGCGGTCTGCCAGTAGCGTCCTGATCTGG
>NZ_JBMDKS010000126.1:0-974 GCF_057809835.1 Mesorhizobium sp. FG116 | reverse complement strand
ATCTGGAATTGTTCAGGCGGAAGGTGGCGCGAGATGGCTTGCTCGACCATGTCGCGCAAGTCGTCTGGTTTAATGGCATCGAGTTCGACAGAAATGTCGCCGAACGATCCGGATCGTGTGTCGGATGTCTTGGTCGGTCGTGACGGCAGGTGCCAGGCTTCGATCTGGGGCGGCAGCACGGCGAGGCGATCGAAGTGGATCTCAGCCATAGGTGCCATCTGCCGCAGCGTCGTCTCGATCTTTTGCGCCGCATCGACGCCGGAAGGATCGTAATCACCGAGATGGTAGATGTAGGTCGGCACCTGGAGGCTGGTGATGTAGTTGGCCGCGCTATGAAGAAAGGACAGGCTGGCATAGCCACGGGCAACCATCAGTGGCACGTCGTAGAGGTCGGTAACCGGGTGGATGACACCGGACAGGGCGTCCTTTTCCAGCCACACCTCGACGTAGGAGTCGGCATCTGCCCACAGCGACTTGCGGTAGAAGCGTGCCGTATCCAGGAGTGCCTGCTCGACCGAACCGAAGGTCTGTGGTCGACGTTGCCAACGCGTATTGTCGGCCAGTGCGTTGTAGGCAAGAAGTCCGGATTTGCGCAGCATGACCAGATCGGTCTGCACCTTCGCGTAACCAGCCTCCGACTTGTCCACCAGCCCAACGACCGAAGCCTGGTAAAACACTTGGCGCACCGTCATTGGGTGCATCTGGCTGACGATTGCCAGCAGGCCGCTGCGGCGTTCCTCGATTTCGGCCTTGGTGGCGCGCACCCGTTTTATGGGGCTAGCCTGATAAAATCCGGTCATCGCGCCCTCCCTGCACGGAAGGCATGTTCGGCAATCACCAGCGCCAGGTCAGGCGAGATGGCATAGCGGGACAGAAGACGATGAAGTTGAAGGTTGAGGGGAGTTGGAGTAGAAGTTTCAATGTCACATTTGCTTCCCGGCATGTTGACATTAGCTCGGGTAGCGCCTGCAAGC
>NZ_JBMDKS010000125.1:0-1102 GCF_057809835.1 Mesorhizobium sp. FG116 | reverse complement strand
GCTCAAATGCAACGGAAGGGAAGCATTATGTTGAGATTGACGACGGCGGTCATTGCCACTTTCGCCTTTGTGCCGATGGCGTTCGCGGGCACGACCTACCCCCTGACGCTGACGAGTTGCGGCCACGCGATCACCATCGAGAAGGCGCCTGAAAGCGTCGTCAGCATCGGCCAGGCTACGACCGAGATTCTCTACATGCTGGGCCTCGCCGACAAGGTGAAGGGCACCGCGCTGTGGATCAACCCGGTGCTGCCCGAGTTCGCCGAGGTGGACAAGAAAGTCGAGCGCCTTTCCGACAATGCCCCAAGCTTCGAAAGCGTGGTGGCGAAGAAGCCCGAGCTGGTGGTGACGCCTTATGAATGGATGATCGGCGCCAAGGGCGCCGTCGGCACGCGCGAGATGTTCGACGACGCCAAGATCGCAAGCTGGATCATGCCCACCGAATGCGTCGGCAAGGACAACAGCCAGAGCATGGACGGCGCCCGCACGAAACTGTTCGACACCGCCCTGCTCTACCAGGGCATCGAGGAACTGGCCGAAATCTTCGACGTCTCGGATCGCGGCGACAAGCTGGTCGCCGACCTGAAGGCCCGCGAGGAGGCGGCCGCCAAGCAGGCGAAGGACCTCAACCTGCCCGACACCGTGTCCGGCGTCTTCTGGTATTCGTCGGCCGACATCGAGATCGATCCCTATGTGGCCGGCCTCAACGGCGTGCCGGGCTGGATGATGTCCAAGCTCGGCGTGAAGAACGTCGTCACCTCCGAGGAAGAGTGGCCGACCGTCGGCTGGGAGACCATCGCCAAGGCCAATCCCACCTTCATCGTCGCCGCCGAGATGAACCGCCGCCGCTTCCCCGCCGACGACATCGCCGTCAAGCGCGGGTTCCTGACCAGCGACCCGGTCGCCAACGAGATGGACGCCGTCAAGCAGGACCGCGTGCTCACCATGGAAGCCAATGCGATGGACCCCTCGGTGCGCGCGATCTTCGCGCTGGAAAAGCTGTCGAACGCGCTGGCCGGGTTCGGCCTGAAGAAATGAAGCATGGCGCCGCGGCCCGCCGGGCGGGCTGGCTATGGCTGGCTCCGCCTGTCCTGGCCGCGGC
>NZ_JBMDKS010000124.1:0-1107 GCF_057809835.1 Mesorhizobium sp. FG116 | reverse complement strand
TTACTCAACGATCGAAGCAACGATGCCGGCGCCGACGGTGCGGCCGCCTTCGCGGATAGCGAAGCGCAGCTTCTCTTCCATGGCGATCGGCACGATCAGCTCAACATCAACCGTCACGTTGTCGCCAGGCATCACCATCTCGGTGCCTGCCGGAAGCGTCACGATGCCGGTCACGTCCGTCGTGCGGAAGTAGAACTGCGGACGGTAGTTGGTGAAGAACGGCGTGTGACGGCCACCCTCCTCCTTCGTCAGGATGTAGGCCTCGGCCTTGAACTTCTTGTGCGGCTTCACCGTGCCGGGCTTGGCCAGAACCTGGCCGCGCTCGACGCCTTCACGGTCAACGCCACGCAGAAGCGCGCCGATGTTGTCGCCTGCCTGGCCCTGGTCCAAAAGCTTGCGGAACATCTCGACGCCCGTGCAGGTCGTCTTCGACGTCGGACGGATGCCGACAATCTCAAGCTCCTCGCCAACCTTGACGATGCCGCGCTCGACGCGACCGGTCACAACCGTGCCGCGGCCCGAGATCGAGAACACGTCTTCGATCGGCATCAGGAACGGCTTGTCGATCGGACGCTCAGGCGTCGGGATGTAGGCGTCAACCTGAGCCATCAGCTCACGGATCGCGTCTTCACCGATCTTCTTGTCGCCATCCTGAAGAGCCGCAACAGCCGAACCCTTGACCATCGGAATGTCGTCGCCGGGGAACTCGTACTTCGACAGAAGCTCGCGAACCTCAAGCTCGACCAGTTCCAGAAGCTCGGCGTCGTCGACAAGGTCAACCTTGTTCAGGAACACAACAAGCGCCGGAACGCCAACCTGACGGGCCAACAGGATGTGCTCGCGCGTCTGCGGCATCGGGCCGTCAGCTGCCGAGACAACCAGGATCGCGCCGTCCATCTGCGCGGCACCCGTGATCATGTTCTTCACATAGTCGGCGTGGCCGGGGCAGTCGACGTGCGCATAGTGGCGCGCTGCCGTCTCATACTCAACGTGGGCCGTCGAAATCGTGATGCCGCGAGCCTTCTCTTCCGGCGCAGCGTCGATCTGGTCATACGCCTTGAACTCGCCAAAATACTTCGTGATCGCTGCCGTCAACGACGTCTTGCC
>NZ_JBMDKS010000123.1:0-1119 GCF_057809835.1 Mesorhizobium sp. FG116 | reverse complement strand
TCGGCAGATCACCGGATTGCCCTCCGCGTCGTAGACCGGCCGGGAGAGGACATTTTCGTTGTCGTCGGAATATTCCTCGAAGAGTTGGACCGGGAAGGAATGCAACAGGTAGTCGATGACGTATTCCCTGGGGGTCACATCCACCTGAATATCGTTCCATTCCTCGGTCGCGATCTGCGCCAGCCTGCGCTCGGTGAGCGCGGCACCAGTCGAAACGATCTGGATCACGGCGGCGTGCCCGTCCTCAAGATCCTTGTTCGTCGCGGCGATCAGCGCCGGCGTCTTCATCGACGTCAGAAGATGATTGAAGAAACGCTGCTTCGAGCTTTCGAAGGCGGAACGCGCCGCGGCCTTGGCCTGCTTGTTGCGCGTGCCGTCCGTGCTGGTGATCCCGGCCGCTTCCATGGCGGCGTCGAGATGGTTGTGGATGACCTGGAACGCAGCGGCATAGGAATCGTAGAGGCGCACCTGTTCCTCGGTCAGCTCGTGCTCGAGGATGTCGTATTCGACGCCCTCGAAGGACAGCGAGCGCGAGGCGTAGAGGCCCATCGCCTTGAGGTCGCGGGCGAGCATTTCCATGGCGGCGACGCCGCCGTCCTCGATGGCCGTGATGAACTCCGACCGCGTCGGGAAAGGAAAATCGGCGCTGCCCCAGAGGCCGAGGCGCTCGGCATAGCCGAGGGATTCCACCTCGGCAGCGCCGGTTGCCGAGAGATAGACGACGCGGGCGTCAGGCAGGGCGCGCTGCAGGCGAAGGCCCGCCCTGCCTTGCTGCGAGGGCGCCGTGACGCCGCGCTCGCTCTTGCCGCCGGCGGCATTGATCATCGCGTGGCCCTCGTCGAAGAGGATGACGCCGTCGAAGACGCTCGCCTCGTCGGCCCGGGTTGTCCCATGCTCATCGGCGCCGCAAAGCCAGTCGACGATCTGCCGGACGCGGGAGCATTTGCCCTCGCGCTCGTCGGTACGCAGGGTGGCGAAGGTGGTGAAGAGAATGCCCTCGCGCAGTGGGATCGGCCTGCCCTGCCGGAAGCGGGACAGGGGCGTGATCAGCAGCTTTTCCTGTCCGAGCGCGCTCCAGTCGCGCTGCGCGTCCTCGATCAGGCTGTCCGTCTTGGAGAT
>NZ_JBMDKS010000122.1:0-1119 GCF_057809835.1 Mesorhizobium sp. FG116 | reverse complement strand
AAACGCAGCGACAGGCCGAAGAATTGCAGACGCAGAGCGAGGAGTTGCGGGTCTCCAACGAAGAGCTGGAGGAGCAGGGGCGCGCGCTCAAGGAATCGCAAGCCCGGCTCGAACAACAGCAGGTCGAACTGGAACAGACCAACTCACAACTTGAGGAACAGGCGCAGCAGTTGGAACATCAACGCGACGATCTCGAGCAGGTGAACGCCTCCGTGCAGCTCAAGGCGCGGGAACTTGAACAGGCCAGCCGCTACAAATCGGACTTTCTGGCCAACATGTCGCATGAACTGCGCACGCCGCTCAATTCGTCGCTGATCCTGGCCAAGCTGCTTGCCGACAATCCGGAAGACAATCTCACGGCCGAACAGGTCAAATACGCGCAGACGATCCAATCCTCCGGCAACGACCTGTTGAACCTGATCAACGACATTCTCGACCTGTCCAAGATCGAAGCCGGCCATGTGGACATTCGTCCCGAGGCGGTCGCGATCGAGCGTCTGGCGAATAACCTGAAACAGCTCTTTCAGCCCCTCGCAGGCGAGAAGCGGCTGGATTTCACAATCGCCATCTCGGCCGACGTTCCGCCGACCATCGAAACCGATCCCCAACGGCTCGAGCAAGTCCTCAAGAATTTGCTGTCGAACGCTTTCAAGTTCACCGAAGCCGGCCACGTCAAATTGGCAATAGGCAAACGCGGTCCCGATCAACTGGCTTTCGCCGTCTCGGACACCGGCGTCGGCATTGCCGAGGAGCAGCAGCGGCGGGTCTTTGAAGCGTTTCACCAGGCCGACAGCACGATCAGCCGTAAATATGGCGGCACCGGCCTTGGCCTGTCGATTTCCCGCCAACTCGCACGTCTCCTCGGCGGCTCGATCGACCTTAAGAGCAAGCATGGACAGGGCAGCACGTTCACGGTGACGATCCCCGCGGTCTACGATCCCGCCAAGGTTTCTCCCCGCAACGCCGAGAGCGGAACGTCCGTCACGCCTGCGTCTTCCCCGGCAGATATGCCGCGACCTGCGCCGGCGCTGTTGTCCCCCAAGCTGGAGGACGACCGTGGCGTGCCGCCCGACGAAAGGCGCATTCTGCTTGTGATCGAGGATGACGAGACTTTCGCTG
>NZ_JBMDKS010000121.1:0-1125 GCF_057809835.1 Mesorhizobium sp. FG116 | reverse complement strand
GCGCTGTGAGTTCTCGCTGAAGTGCGACCGGCAGCCTGGCGAAGCTAACGCGATCACCGGACGGCCGCCAATATTTTCTGCCGGAACACTTCGGCCGGCGTTTTGAAGCCCAGACATTTGCGCGGCGTCGAGTTGAGATGGGCGCACACCTGGTGCAGGTCCCGATGCTTGATCGACAATGGATCGGTGTCTCTCGAAAGCCATTTGCGGGCGCGGCGATTGGTGTTTTCCACTGTACCTTTCTGCCATGGCGCCTGCGGGTCGCAGAACCAGGTCTGAACGCCGAGGCCGGCTTGCAGGTAGGGCCAGTCCGTGAACTCGGTCCCGCGGTCGAAGGTGATGGAGCGACGGGCAGAATGGGGAAGGGGACTAAGCATGTCTATCAAGCTGTCCATGATCGCGCGCGACTGCCGGTCGTTGTTGCGCAGCAAGACCGTGAAGCGGCTCACCCGCTCGACCAGCGAGGTGACGTTCGCCTTGCCGAATTTCTTGCGGAACTGGATCAGGTCGCATTCCCAGTGCCCGAGCTGCTTTCTGTCCCGAACAATGTCCGGACGATGCAAAATGCTCAGTTCCGGGCTGAATCGACGGCCATGACGCCG
This sequence comes from Mesorhizobium sp. FG116, assembly GCF_057809835.1. Lineage (NCBI taxonomy): Bacteria > Pseudomonadati > Pseudomonadota > Alphaproteobacteria > Hyphomicrobiales > Phyllobacteriaceae > Mesorhizobium > Mesorhizobium sp. FG116. Next base: position 523 of record NZ_JBMDKS010000121.1, on the reverse strand, counting down.
CCTGACGTGCCTCGGCCGGCGTCGGGCGCGACTCTCCGGAAGATAGCGCCACAGCTTCAGCTCCTGGCCGTCGGCCGAATAGGCGAAGCGATAGATCGTCTCGTGGCAGACGCGGACGCTGCTACGTTCATAAGCCAGTCGACCGGCGATCTGCTCTGGCGACCAACCATGCTTGATGCGCTCAATGATTGATGCGCGAAGCTTCGGATGCCGAACCAGTTTGCGATAACGGCTGCGGCGCTCCTTGGACCGATTGTTGGCCGCCACGCAGAAATAGCCGGCCAGATCCGGCATCTCCCGATCCTCGAACTTGTTGCGCGCGATCTCGCGGAAAATCGTCGAGCGATGGCGGCCAAGCTTCTCGGCAATCGCATCGACACTGACGCCCGCCTGGCGCCAGCGCTCGATCTTGCGGCGTTCATCCAAATCGATCTGGGAGTAGGTGCGTTTCATCTACGGTTCCATTGCATACGACAAGCCATTGGTATCGCTGCGAAGTCGCAGTTCAAAATAGAACGCACCC
>NZ_JBMDKS010000120.1:0-1169 GCF_057809835.1 Mesorhizobium sp. FG116 | reverse complement strand
CTCAGATGAGCTCCGCGATCGGCAGCTCGGCGACCCCGGTTGCCGACGTCATCTTCCGCGTGCTTATCCCGTCGTCGGGAATATCCTTGCGGATAAGCTCTGTGGCCAGAAACGCCGATCCCTAGCAAGCAGCGCACTATTCGTCACCGGCGACGCCTGCATTCCCGTCGCCATCGCTCGAAAACCCCGGCATGATATCGCCGGCCATCAGCTTCTCCTTCGACAACAGCCCGGCGTCTTCGAGCGCCTCGAAGTCCGGCAGGTCGCGAAGGGTATCGAGGCTGAAGTGTGCGAGGAAGGTCTTCGTCGTCACATAGGTATAGGGTGCGCCGGGCTGGGGCGAGCGCGGTCCCGAGGCGATGAAGTCCTGGGCGCGGAGGTGGGCGATCAGATCGCGGCTGACCTCCTTGCCGAAGAGGGTGGAGAGCTCACTTCGGGTGATCGGCTGGAAATAGGCGATCGACATCAGGACCAGCGATTCCGACTGCGACAGCGGTTTTGGCCCTGACCCGCCGCCCTGGCTCATAGCTGCCCGAATGACCTCGGAAAAGGCCCTCCGGGTCCGGTGCTGCCAGCCGCCGGCGACGGCGACAAGCTCATAAGGACGGTTGTGCAGCTCGGCACGGATATCGTCGATGATCAGGTCGAGATTGCAGCCACGTCCCACCACGCGCGCAAGGACACCCCGCGTCACCGGTTCGCTTGCGGCAAAAATCACCGCCTCGACCCGGCTCATCCATTCGCGCCAGCGCGCCTCGGGCGGCAGGTGCTCGAGTTCGGCATCGACCAGACGGTCCTGTGGTCCACGATCATCTGGCCACCCTCGCTGGCCATCGCTTTGGTCCCGCCGCTGTCCGGCTGTGTCCGCCATGCTCACAATCCAAACAGCCGAAAGTTGGCGCGGCCGGAAAGCTCCCTCACCGCCCCGAAGCTTTCCAGCCGGTCGAAGAGCCGCCGCGTGGCAAAGCGCGACAGGGTCTTCGTCGCAAAAGTGCCGGGCACGGCGTCGTCGTCGAGCAGTTTACGGATCGCCTCCGCTGCCCCTTTCGCGCGCAGCTTCGGCACCACCGCCTCAAGCCGCTCGGCCCGTCGTGCCATGTCTGCGGCCAGCCTGCAGGCTTCCGCCGCGCCCTCGACCAGCGCCAGACAGAGCGGGCGAGTGAACCCAT
>NZ_JBMDKS010000012.1:0-131123 GCF_057809835.1 Mesorhizobium sp. FG116 | reverse complement strand
CGAGCTGAACGAAGTGAAGGCGATGCTGTCCGGGATCCATTCCGTGACATCGCGGAAATGCTCAGGCGATCCAGAAAACAGCGGAAAGGAAAGCGCGCGCCGCAATGAGCGAATTCCGCCAATCTCCAATCGCGAGATTCCTTTCTCGCTCCGCTCAAAAGCGAATTCCGGGATGACGAAGTGGAGAGGTTGCGCTTCCTAGCAGAGATGACGAAACAGAGAGGGTGCGCTCTAACGCGCTTTGGGATCACGCCCGACTAGCTGGTCTTGCATCCATCGAGGCGAGACCTAAACGCTGCGTCATCCCGGAAGCAAGCTGAACGAAGTGAAAGCGATGCTGTCCGGGATCCATTCCGTGACAGTGCGGCAATGCGCAGGCGATGCAGAAGATTGAAGAAGCGAAACCGGCCTTACAACTAGTGAATGCGCCAAATTCCAACCGCTTGCGAATGCTCCATTAAAGCGGGCAGAGCGGCCGGAAGATCGCTAGCGGGCGGTCGTGATCCATTTGGCCAGCCGATGCGCGGCTTCCTCGACCTGATCGAGGCGGCGATGGAAGCACAGGCGGAAATAGCGCTCCCAACCCGCGCCGAACGCCGTGCCGGGCGCGAGGCCGACATTGGCCTGATCGATGATATCGAACGCCGCGCTTTTCGACTGTTCGACGCCATCGATGGTGAAGAACAGATAGAAGGCGCCTTGCGGCGCGGTGAAGCGCGCCCGACCGGTTTCGGCAAGGATGCCGCAAACGAGATTGCGCGCCTGACGCGCCCGCTCGACCTGTTCGGCGATGAAGGCGTCGCCGTCGTCAAGAGCGGCGACTGCCCCGCGCTGCATGAACTGCGCCACGCCCGAGGTGGAATACTGGATCAGGTTTTCGAAAACCGGCTGCAGGGAGGGATGGGCCTTGACCCAGCCGACGCGCCAACCTGTCATCGCCCAGTTCTTGGAGAAACTGTTGACGAACAGGATGCGGTCTTCATCCGCCGCGATATCGAGGAACGAAGGCGCGCGCGGGCCATCATAGTAGAACAGGGAATAGATTTCGTCGGCGATGATCCAAAGACCCTTTGAGCGGGCAAGATCGAGGATCGCTTGCAGCGTTTCGGGGTCGGCGGTCCAGCCGGTCGGATTGGACGGCGAGTTGATGAAGATGGCGCGCGTGGCGGGCGTGACAGCGGCGGCAATGCGCTCGACATCACAGAACCAGCCATTGCCAGACTGCTGGAGCGGCACCGCAACGGCCCTTGCCCCGCCGATCTCTGCGGCGGCCGCGAAATTCGGCCAGGCCGGCGTGAGATAGATCACGTCGTCGCCCTTGCCGGCCACGGCATCGAGAGCCAACTGGATGGCGTGCATGCCGGACCCGGTGACAATGAAATCCTCGCTGGGGAACTGTCGTCCGAAATGGCGCTGGTAGTAGCGCGCGAGTGCCTGGCGCAGATCCGGTATGCCCTTTTGCCACGTGTAGAAGGTTTCGCCGGCGGCTAGCGCGCGGGAGGCTGCATCGGCAATGAAAGGCGGCGTCGGCAGATCGCCCTCGCCCGCCCATAGCGGGATCAGGCCGGGGCGTTCGCGCCCATAGTTCACGACCGCGACAATGCCGCTTTCAGGCGCAGCCAGCGCTTCACCGCGCAGATTCTGAATGAGGGTCATGCAAACTCCGTTCAATCCCGCGAAAGGTGCTACCCCGTTTCGGCAGGCCGGAAAACAGAAAACCCCGGCCCTGGCAGGCCGGGGTTTTGGTCCAGAGACCCGATTTCTTGCCTATTTGCGGGCGAGCAGGTCGCGAATTTCCGTCAGGAGCGCTACATCGGCCGGAGGCGGCGCGGCTTCGGCAGCCGGCTTCTGGCGCTCGACGCGCTTGCGCACATTGTTCACGCCCTTGACCATAAGGAAGATGATCCAGGCCAGAATGAGGAAATTCAAAACGACAGTGAAGAAGCTGCCGTAGGCGAAGACTGCGCCCTGTTCCCTGGCCGCGGCGAGGGAGGTGGCAGTGACCGCCGACGACAGGCCGATGAAGTAGTTGTTGAAATCAAGGCCGCCCAAAATGGCGCCGATGATCGGCATGATGATGTCGTTGACGAGCGAATCGACAATCTTGCCGAACGCAGCGCCGATGATGACACCGACGGCCAGGTCCATCACATTACCTCGGGAGATAAACTCCTGAAATTCCTTCAGCATTCGTCCCTCCTAATCATGGCAACTTCCTCGCACGCTGTTGTTGCCGACCAGTTTCCACCCTTCGGACAATAACAGAAACCGTGGGTTGCAAAATGACAAATTTACGCTTCGACTTTCCCTAACGGCAGGATGGATCGCTGCACGGGGGCAAGCCCAAGGTCTTGGTGGACATGGCGTTGCGGCTGTGATTGCTTCGCAGTCTTAGTCAGTTTGAAAGCGAAAAGCCGTGCTTGGCTGGTTGATCGTCATTGCGGCCATACTTTACGTGACGATGCTGTTTGCGGTGGCCAGCATCGGCGACCGGCATGCGGCGCGGCGCGGGCCGATCGCTTCACGCCCCTACATCTATTCGCTCAGCCTTGCCGTTTACTGCACTTCGTGGACGTTCTTCGGCTCGGTCGGCCTCGCCTCCGAACGCGGACTGGAATTCCTCACCATCTATATCGGGCCGATTCTGATCTTCATCTTCGGCTATCCGTTCTTGAAGCGCATCATCAGGCTCGGCAAAGCGGAAAAGATCACCTCGATCGCCGACTTCCTCGCAGCACGCTACGGCAAGAGCTTCGCGGTGGCGTCGATTGCCACCATCATCGCCACGATCGGCATCATCCCCTATATCGCGCTGCAACTGCGCTCGATTGCCGGTTCGATCGGGCTGATGGTGTCGTTTTATTCGCCGGACGTGATATCGGACGATTTCGTCTACCGGGACGTGGCCTTCCTCGTCGCCTTCCTGCTGGCGGTGTTCGCGGTTCTGTTCGGCACGCGCCATGCCGACGCCACCGAGCACCAGGACGGGCTGGTGCTGGCCATGGCGGTGGAGTCTGTCATCAAGCTGGCCGCGTTCCTCGCCGTCGGCACGGCGGTCAGCCTGTTCCTGTTCCACCGGCCGGCCAATCTGTTCGAGGCGATGCAGGCCAACGACATGGTGCAGGCCTCCATGGCCTACCGGACATCGCCGGCGACATGGATCGTGCTGACGATGCTCGCGGCCTGCGCGGTGATCATGCTGCCGAGGCAGTTCTACATGACCATCGTGGAGAACCGCAGCGAAAAGGAACTGCGCACCGCAAGCTGGCTGTTCCCGCTCTATCTGGTGATGATCAACCTGTTCGTCGTCGGCATCGCCTTTGCCGGCCTGACCGTCGTCGGCAGCCAGGCCAGCGCCGACCTCTACGTGCTGGCGGTGCCGCTGTTCAACGGCCGCGACATCATGGCGATGATCGCGTTCATCGGCGGGCTTTCGGCGGCAACGGCGATGGTGATCGTGGAAAGCGTCGCGCTCTCCATCATGATCTCGAACGACCTCGTCATTCCGCTGTTCCTGCGCCGCTTGCTGAAGCCCGCGCCGGGCGAGCGCGAGGACTGGTCGAAGGTCATCCTGGTGATCCGGCGCACGTCGATTTTCTGCATCCTGTTTGCCGGCTTCCTCTACTACCTCGAAATGGCCGACAATGTGCGGCTGGTGGCGTTCGGACTGATCTCCTTTGCCGCGATTGCGCAGTTCGCGCCGGCCTTCGTCGGCGGGCTGATCTGGCGCGGCGCCAATGCGAGGGGCGCGGCGCTCGGCATGCTGGCGGGGATACTGGTGTGGGCCTACACGCTGTTCATTCCCTCCGTGCTGCCACCCGAAACGGCGTTCCTCGTCAACGGCCCGTTCGGCCTGACTGCGCTGAAGCCGCAAGCCTTGTTCGGCACCAGCGGAGAACCGCTCAACCACGGCGTTTTGTGGAGCCTTGCCGTCAACATCGCGTTCTACGTGCTGGGCTCGCTGTCGCGCGCCTCCAAGCCGCGCGAGCGCATCCAGGCGGCGATCTTCGTGCCGCGCGAAGCCAACCCGATGCCGAGCCTGAGACGCTTCCGCACCAGCGTCACCGTCGACGAGATGAAGGATACGATCTCACGCTATCTCGGCGTCGAGCGCACCGAACGTTCGTTCCAGTCGTTCGAACAACGCGAAGGGCGGGCCATGCCTGGCTATTCGCCGGCCAGCATCGAGACGATCCGCTTTGGCGAGCAATTGCTGGCGAGCGCGGTCGGCTCGTCGTCGGCCAGGCTTATCCTGTCGCTTCTGGTGCAGCGCCACGACCGCTCGGCAAAGGACGCGTTTCGCCTGCTCGACGATGCCTCCGACGCTTTGCAGCAGAACCGCGACCTGTTGCAGATCGCGCTCGACCAGATGGAACAGGGCATCACCGTGTTCGACAAGGATCTGCGCCTGACCTGCTGGAACAGGCAGTACAGGCTGTTGTTCGAACTGCCGGACGATATGGGGCAGGTCGGCGTATCGCTTGGCCAGATCCTCGCCTTCCTCGCCTATCGCGGCGACATACTGGAAAGCGAGGAAGCGAGCACGCTGGATAGGCTGACCAGCTTCGGCGAACCGTGGCAACTGGAACTGAGGACAAGCGGGCGCACGATCGAATTGCGTTCCAACCCGATGCCGGACGGCGGCATCGTCGCGACCTATGCCGACATCACAAGGCGCGTGCAGGCCGACATCGCGCTGAAGCGCGCCAATGAAACGCTGGAGCAGCGCGTCGTCAACCGCACCGCCGAGCTCATGCTGGTCAACGACGAACTGGCGCAGGCGCAAAAGATCGCCGAGGAGGCAAACCTCAGCAAGACGCGCTTTTTGGCGGCGGTCGGCCACGACATCCTGCAGCCGCTGAACGCGGCAAGGCTCTACTGTTCGTCGCTGATCGAGAAGGCCGGCAAGGGGCCGGCGGGAGACGCCGCGGTCAACATCGAGTCGTCGCTGGAATCGGTCGAAAACATCCTCGGCGCGGTGCTGGATATTTCGCGCCTCGATGCGGGTGCGATGAAGCCCGACGAAACGACGTTCCGGCTGGACAGCCTGCTGCAGCAGATTGCCACCGACTTCCAGCCGATGGCGTCGGCGAAGAACCTTGAGCTTACCATCGTGCCGTCGTCGCTCAGTGTCAGGACCGGGCGCAATCTGTTCCGCCGCCTGATCCAGAATCTCGTGTCCAATGCCATCAAATACACCAGGCAGGGCCGTGTCCTGGTCGGCGTGCGCCGGCGCGGCGATCTGCTGGAAATCCAGGTGATCGACACCGGCATCGGCATAGCTGGCAGCAAGCTCAACACCGTTTTCCGCGAATTCACACGTCTCGACGAGGGCGCGCGCGAAGCGGAAGGGCTTGGCCTCGGCCTGTCGATCGTCGATCGCATCGCGCGGGTGCTGCAGCTCGAAATCCGCATCTTCTCCAACGAAGGCAAGGGCACCCGCTTCTCGGTCATCCTGCCGATCGCCGCCGACGTGCAACCGGAGCCGCTGGTTGCCGACGCACCGCCGGTGCGCTCGATCATGTCGCTTGCCGGTCTCAACGTGTTGTGCATCGACAATGACATCCGCATTCTCGAAGGCATGCGGCTGTTGCTGGAAGGCTGGGGCTGCAATGTCGCCGCGTTCTCGGGCTGGCAGGCATTCCAGGCTGCACATGCAAGCGCATCGACACCCGACGTGATCCTGGCGGATTACCATCTGGACGGTGAAAACGGCCTCGACCTCATCAACAAGCTGCGCAGGCTTTATCGTGCGGAGATACCAGCCATGCTGGTGACTGCAGACCGTTCAAGCGAGGTGCGGTCGGCTGCCGAAGCCCTCGATATTGCGGTGATCAACAAACCGCTGAAGCCGGCGGTGCTGCGCACCATGATGGCGCGGGCAAGGCCGATGGCAAGCGCCGACTAGGCTTGAACCTACACCGCCGAAAGCGGGTCGGTGCCGATCTTGGAAAGCTGGATGACAGCCTGGGTGCGGCTGTCGACGCCGAGCTTCTGCAGGATCGCCGACACATGCGCCTTAACCGTCGCCTCGGAGACGCTGAGTTCATAGGCGATCTGCTTGTTTAGCAGCCCTTCGCCCAGCATGCCGAGGACGCGCGTCTGCTGTGGCGTCAGCGTCTGCAAACGCTTGATGAGTTCCGAGACTTCCGGATCGCGCTCGACGCCAAGGTCAAGGCCAATGGGGGCAGCGATGCCGCCGGCAAGCACGGTCTGCACCGCGTCGCGAATCTCATCCATGCTGGCCGACTTGGAAATGAACCCCGACGCGCCAAGGTCGAGCGCGCGGCGGATCGTCACCGGATCGTCATGCGCCGAGACGACCACCATAGGCACGGACGGGTGGATGCCCCTCAGCGATATCAGCCCCGACAGCCCGCTTGCGCCGGGCATGGACAGATCGAGCAGGACAAGATCGATGTCTTCATTTGCGACCACCAAAGCCTTGGCGCTTTCAAAGTCGCCAGCTTCGTGAATGGAAGAAGCACCGCCGATGCCGGCAATTGCCTCCTTCAACGCACCGCGAAACAAAGGGTGGTCGTCGGCGATGACGAAAGTGTAGCCCACCGGCAATGGTTCCTCCCCCGACCCCTTGTTATACTTTTTTGCGGGATCAAGCTGCCGAGATTATGCGTCTATATCCAGCGTTTTCAAGCGCAAACACGGGCTATATGACTTTGCAAACAGTAATAGTCAAACCAACTATGGTGTAGACTCCCTGCCAAGCTGCCCTTAGGTCCGATTTGCCGCAGGCAAGCAAAACCAAATCAGGTCTTTTGCGGCACAGGCTTGCCCGGATCGCTGCCGTTGTCCTTTTCCATATCCTTGACGATGCCGAGGAAGCCGCGCAGGAAGCGCTCCATATAACTCATCGTCTTGTTGAATTCCTCTTCGCTGGGAAGGCTGGATTCCAGCTTTGCGGCAAGTGAATTCTCAAGCCTGGCAACACGCCCATCGAGATCCTCGATCGAGCGGTTCAGCCGATCGATCTCATCCATGGCGGCGGTGCGCTCGTCGGCGGCCATGCGGCAGACCAGTTGCCCCGACCGTTCCTCGCAGGTCGACATGGCCCCGGTCTGGGTATCCATACGAACATAGCCGTTGGCGGTCTTTTCCAACTGGTAGCGGGCGGTCTCCTGCGCATGAGCCGGTGCTGCCGCAAATAGTGCCAGCAATGAGGGAACGACGATGTGTGAAAGGCGCATCTTGTCCTCCATCCGATCAGTATACCTATGCCGAAACATATAGCGGGCGTTTGCGCCGGAAATGGGGATGGCCGCGTTGCCGCCCTTCCCTGCCGGCTGGCTTCCCGCTATAGCCCGGCTATGTCTCAGCTTATTTACAAGATAGTGCCGAAAGCGCTGTGGCGCGAGGCCGAAGCCTCCGGCGTCTTTGACGGCGCTCCCGTGGACATGGCAGACGGCTTCATCCATTTTTCGACGGCCAGCCAGGCAAGGGAAACCGCCGCCAAGCATTTCGCCGGCCAGGACAACCTGCTGATCGCGGCAATCAACGGCGGCAAGCTTGGCGAGGCCCTGCGCTACGAGCCTTCGCGCGGCGGGGCGATGTTTCCGCATCTCTACGGTCCGCTTTCGCTGGACAATGTGGTGTGGGTCAAACCGCTGCCGCTCGACGCCGATGGGGGCCATGTCTTTCCGCAATTGGAGCAGGAATGAGCGCATTCGACGCGATAGGCCGCCGGCTGCTGTTCGGCCTCGACCCCGAGACGGCACATGGCCTTTCGATTGCCGCGCTGCGTTGCGGCCTTCCGGTTGCCGCCAGACCGCGCGCCGACGAGCGGCTGCGGGTTGACTTGTGCGGCTTGAGCTTTCCCAATCCGCTCGGCATGGCGGCGGGGTACGACAAGAACGCCGAAGTGCCGGATGGGCTGCTCGGACTTGGCTTCGGTTTCGCTGAAGTCGGCACGGTGACGCCGCTGGCGCAGCCCGGAAACCCGAAGCCGCGCATCTTTCGCCTGACGGAAGACGAGGCCGTCATCAACCGGCTGGGCTTCAACAATGAAGGCCACGACGCGGCCGAAAAGCGGCTCGCTGCCCGCAAGGGACGATCCGGCATCGTCGGCGTCAATATCGGCGCCAACAAGGACAGCGCCGACCGCATCGCGGACTATGAGCGCGGCGTGCTGCGCTTTGCGGCGCTGGCGTCGTATCTCACCGTCAACATTTCTTCTCCCAACACGCCCGGCCTGCGCAACATGCAGGCGCGCGAGCAGCTTGGCGAACTTTTGTCGCGCGTGATGGCCGCCCGGGCCAAAGCCGGCGCGCAACCGCCCGTCTTTCTCAAGATCGCGCCCGATCTTGTCGATGCGGAGCTTGAGGACATCGCGGCCGAGGTTTCGGAACGGGATGTTGACGGGGTCATCGTTTCCAATACGACGATTTCGCGCCCGCCGCTGAAAAGCACGGCGCTCGCCGGCGAAACAGGCGGCCTTTCCGGCAAGGTGCTGTTCGAGCGCTCGACCATCGTTCTGGCCAAGATGCGCAAGCTGCTTGGGCCCAAGCGGGCGATTGTCGGCGTCGGCGGCGTGAACTCGGCTGAAAGCGCATTGGAAAAGATCCGCGCCGGGGCCGACCTCGTCCAGCTCTACACCTCGATGATCTACGCCGGACCGACCCTGCCGGGGCGCATCGTTTCCGGCATGAGCGACGCGGTTGGAAAGGAAGGCATCAAATCGATTGCCGAGTTGCGCGACCAGTCACTCGACAGATGGGCCGCCAAGGCCCTTTGAAAGCTACGCGGCAGCAGTTGAAAATGTCGTGCGGAGCCGGCGCGGCAGGATCGCCAGCATGGTGAAGCCGCGCACCAGCAAGAACACATGCAGCGCCGCCCACAGGCCGTGATTTCCATAAAGATGCGCAAGCGTAAAAAGTGCGGCGAGGAAGGCCAAGAGCGCAACCAGCATGGCGTTGCGCATATCGCGGGACCAGGTCGCGCCGATGAAGACGCCATCCATCTGGAAGGCCAAAACGCCGCTCAGCGCCGTCAATGCGGCCCAGGGAAGATAGATGTCGGCGATAGCGCGGACATCCGGCGCCGTGGTGATCACGGCAACAAGATCGACGCCGAACACCAGGAATATCAGTGCAGCCCCGCCCGACAGGCCGAAGCCCCAATAGAGCGTCAGGCGCACGGCACGCCGGAACGAGCTTTCGGCAAATGCGCCGACCGCGCGCCCGGCAAGCTGTTCGGCGGCACTGGCAAAACCATCGAGGAAATAGCCGCCGACGAGGAAGAAGTTCATCAGGACGGCGTTGGCGGCAAGGGTGACGGTGCCGAACTGCGCGCCCTGCCGGGTGAAGAGCGCAAAGGCCACAAGCAGCGAGAACGAGCGGATCATGATGTCGCGATTGAGCGACATCATGTGGGTGACCGCGGCCATATCGAATATGCGCGCGATCGGCAGAGGCGACTTGCGAAACCGCTTGAGGAGGATGGCCAAGCCGATCAGCATGGCGACGAACTCGCCGCAAACGGTGGCCCACGCCACGCCCGCGACGCCCCAGCCCAGTTCCAACCCAAGCACAATGCAGAGCGCAATGTTGATGCCGTTGAGCACAAGCTGGAGGATCAGGCCCAGGCCGCCCTCTCCCCGGCCAAGCACGTAGCCAAGGATTGCGTAGTTGACGAGGGAGAACGGGGCAGCCAGCAGGCGAATGCGGACATAGGTGTCCATCGCCTCGTTGACCGAGGCCTCCGCGCCCATGAACCATTGCCCGCCCAACGAAAAGAAGGGCGCCAACGCCGCCAACACCACGCCCGTGACGACGGCTATCAGGACCGCGCGCCAGAAGACCGCCTGTTCTTCAAGCGCATCGCCGCGCCCGAAGGCCTGCGACACCAGCCCGGTCGTGCCGGAACGCAGGAAATTGAACGTGCTGAACACCACGTCGAAGACGAGCGCGCCCGCCGCCAGACCACCGAGCAAGGCGGCATCGCCAAGCTGCCCGACAACCGCCGTGTCGGTGAGACCGAGCAAAGGCGTCGTCAGATAGGCAAGCGTCATCGGCAAGGCGATTGCCAGCACCGACCGATTGGTGACAGCGAAGGGTTTGGGGATTGCCGTTGACGCCTGATTCAAATTGGGTTCCGCCCGGTTCGATGCCGGCTTGCCTAAACCAATTCCAGCAAAGGCGCGACGCGGTTTCGCCTCTGGAATTGCATAAAAACAAATAGATAGAGAATTCTACCCGGGGACAACCGAAGGCTTGCGCCGGCGCCTGCAATGCACTGGAAAGTTGCTTGGTCCAGATGCACTCGTGGGCCGAACGAAGAGCTATAGCGTTCCTGAACCCTGCGGCTTGGCATTGGCATGCTGGATGAAACTGAAGTTCTTTTCGTCCCGGCCCGCCGCGCGACACTGCGTACAGAAGAAGTAGGGGCGCAGGTCGGCATCGAGGCAACTGTGCCGCGCCCCCAGCATGCCGATCATCATCTCCATGTCGAGCAGGGTCTGCTTGTCACAGGTTGCGCAGACCATGGAAATACACCCGCCCACGGCTTTCACCTTGCCTAACGTGTTCACTTTCTGGGGAAAGGTGAGCTTCATGCCGGCCAGCATAACATTCGCTGCACCGATATGAAGTCCAGTTAATAACGCTCAAGGCTTTCATGAGGACTAGAAATGCGGCCACTTGCGATAAGCAGGGTATGGCCAAGGAGCGGCCCGTGGCGCGGGAGTTCATGTGCAGATATCGAGGAGGGATATCGCCAGTATCTGGCGAGGCGCTACGGGTCCCAACGTTTCCTAGAGGACACAAAGAGGCGCATAGCTAATCTCGATACGAGCGTTAGACCTTGCATCCCTCGCGACGGATTTTGTCCCGCGCCTGCGTAAAGATTGCATCGTTGGCAGGGTCGTCATTTGCCTGCTTGCGCAGAAGTTCGAGCTGTAGTTTTGCACGCAAACAATCTCGAGTGGATGGGGGCTTCTTGCCGGTGGCTTGTTCCGGCTTTGCGGATGAGGGCTTAGCGCCGTTTTGGGGGGTGCGTTTCGCCGATCGCTTGGCAAGGCACTTATAGTAAGTGCCGCCTTCCCCGGTGAGTTTGTCTGCTGCCGCATTGATCTTGTCGGAATTGCCCGCCATCCCAAGACGACGGTAGATGACCGACGCATCGGCCAACAATCCTGCTGCTTGCCGCTGGCTTTCGCAACCGGGCTGGCGCTGCACGATCTTCGCCCGCTCGATTAAACCTTTCGCTTCCGCAATTTCACGGTTCCGGGTGTCATCTTTTGGATTTTGCTTTGGCTTGGCAGGGCTCGCATTGCCGACCAGTGATGCCTCCCATTTGCAGGTTTCTGCGGTGCCGGCCCGCTGTGAATAGCTGCCCCCCATGGTGTTTCCGAAAACGCTTCCCGCAAAAACACCGCCGTTTCCAAACATGTTTGAATAGGTGAATGTTATCGATGTTCCTGAAAGTCTACCGGACCGGATTGTTCCATTCGTCATTCCGCCCGAAACATTGCCCAGATCGTCAATCTTGATGTTCAAGGAACCGGAACCGTAGGAACATTGCAGAGTCCCTTTCCAGACAGATCCTGCGTGAGCGGGCACAAGACCAAACATCAAACCGAGACCTGTCAGGAACGCTCGCGCTGCCGAAAAATTGCTCATTCGCCTATCCGAATAAATGACTGCAATTGACTGAATTCGATAACACCAATGGCACAAGGCATCGTTGCCAGATTTCCAAAAATTCGAACTGTCGCGATTTCATCGGCTGGCCGGATACGCTTGCACGAAGGCCGAAGCCCAGCCACCTACTTCCTGTAGCTCGCGATGCGCAGCAGGATGAACGCCGGGACGACAATCGCCGCGCCGAGCAGGATATAGCCCAGGAAGCGGTCTATGGCGCGGAAGCCCATGTTCCAGATGTCGAGGAAGAAGTTCTGGACACCACGCAGCACATCGTAAGGCGACCAGCCGAAAGTGTGCATGACGAGGCCGACGAGGAACGAAACAACCAAGAGCTTGATGATTACCCTTAGCGGCGAGTCACCGAGAAAGCGGGCCAAAGCGGACAAGGCAGTCTCCTTCGATTCCGTTCAGACCATCAGATACGTGAGCCGCGACAAAGCTTCAAGCGGCTCGGCTTTGCGATTGCCGAATGCACGGAGCGCATGCTAACGAAGTGGGGCGCGGGTATGGTGAAATGGTATCACAGGAGCTTCCCAAGCTTCTAGCGCGGGTTCGATTCCCGCTACCCGCTCCAAATCCCATACCGAGATTGCCGTTTGCGGCAGGCGAAGCCCAACAGGCCAAGCCGAGGGTCACGGCAGTGCCGCGCCCCCGGCTGTCACCGTTTCTCAATAGATGTCGAAGTCGAAATACTTCGCCTGGATGGTCTTGTAGGTGCCGTCAGCCACGATCGCGTCGATGGCGGCATTGAGCTTTTCACGCAGCGCGTTGTCGTCCAGACGCACCGCGATTCCGGCTTCCGTCTCGGTGCCCTTCACGTCTCCGATCAGTTTGCAGCAAGCGCCGTCGGCAGCGTTCTTCAGCCAGTCGACCAGCACGAACTTGTCGGAAATCACCGCATCGAGGCGGCCGTTGATGAGGTCCTGGACCGCCTCTTCCTGCGTCGGATAAAGCTTCACGTCGGCTCCCGCCTTGGCGTAGAAGTCCTCGGCATAGATCGACTGCGTCGTAGACGCCTGCGCGCCGACCGTCTTGCCGGCCATCGCGGTGGGATCGGTTTCAGTCAACGCGCTGTCCTTCAAGGCGGCAACCGCCAATGGCGTGACGTAATATTTGTTGGTGAAGGCGACCTGCTTCTTGCGCTCTTCGGTGATCGACATGGAAGCGACGATCGCGTCGAACTTGCCGGCCTGAAGGGCGGGAATGATGCCGTCCCAGTCCTGCGTGACGAATTCGCATTCGGCCTTCATCTGGACGCAAAGCGCCTTGGCGATATCGACGTCGAAGCCGACCAGCTTTCCGTCGGCGGTGATGCTGTTGAACGGCGGGTAAGCGCCTTCGGTGCCGATCTTGATCTTGGTTGCATCCTGAGCCCAAGCATACGACCCTGAAACGGCCAGCATAGCTGCTGCCGCCGCGCCCATGATCCATCCGGAAATCCGCATTCTGTCACCCCTTGGCAAAACCGACGCCCGTTGGCCGGCATCGCAGCCAAGCACGGCGCGGACGACGAAACAAGGCTGGAGCAATCAAACAGCGAGCAAGTGAGACAATGACGGTCTTTCAACCTGCGGAGCGAAAATGCTTCGACAGTTTCAGGCCCTGCGCCTGGTAATTGGAGCCGAGGTCGGTGCCATAGAGCGCCTTCGGGCGTTTCAGCATGTGCTCGTAGACCAGCCGGCCGACGGTCTGGCCATGGTCGAGGATGAAGGGCACCTCGTGGCTGCGCACTTCAAGCACTGCCCGGCTGCCCTTGCCGCCCGCAGCCGAATGGCCGAAGCCGGGATCGAAGAAGCCGGCATAGTGGACGCGGAATTCGCCGACCAGCGGATCGAACGGCGTCATTTCGGCAGCATAGAGCGGCGGCACATGCACCGCTTCCTGGCTGACGAGGATGTAGAATTCGTCCGGGTCCAGCACGAGTTCGCCGGCACCGCGATTGTAAAGCGGCTCCCAGAAGTCGAACACGTCGTGGGCGGCGCGCTTGTCCACGTCGACCAGACCGGTGTGATGCTTGCCGCGGTAGCCGACAAGGCCGTTTTCGTCGCCGGCAAGGTCGATGGACAGCGCGATGCCGCCCCAGGAAATATTCGGCGGATCGGTCGCGACCAGCGTCTCGGCGTCGTGCAGGTCGTGCAGTTCGCTTTCCGACAGCACGGCATGGCCGGTGCGGAAACGGATCTGCGACAGCCGCGAACCGGTGCGCGCGACGATGGGGAAGGTGCGCGGACTGACCTCGAGATAGAGCGGGCCGTGGTAACCGGCGGCGATCTTGTCGAACTCGGCACCGTGATCGGTCATGACGCGGGTAAAGATATCGAGACGGCCGGTCGAGCTTTTCGGATTGGCCGAAGCCGAAATATCCGAAGGCAAGGCCAGCGTTTCCAGAAGCGGAACGATGTAGACACATCCCGTTTCCAGCACCGCGCCGGCGGTGAGGTCGATTTCATGCAGCTTGAGGCGGTCGAGCTTGTCGGCGACGCTATGGTTGGGACCGGGCAGGAAGCTGGCGCGGACCCGCCACGCCTTTTCGCCAAGCCTCAGATCGAGACTGGCCGGCTGGACCTGGTCCTTGTCGAGCGCGCGCGGCGTCTTCAGCGCGCCGCTCTCGAACAGCGCTTTTATGTCCTGATCGGGAAGAATGCCTGTCTGACGCAATATCCGCTCCCGCAGCCAACTCGGAGCCACCTACAGACCTCTTAATCACGCGGGTAATTGACGCAAGCGGTGGTGAGGTCTAAAGGGGCTTTATCCCGTGGTGATTTGGCCGGTCGGCTTGCAGCCACGTTAAACAAGTCGCTAAAGGACCGTCGGGCCGCCAGGCCATGTGGACCGGTTGCGACTTTCGCGGCCGGTTTTTTTGTATTTGGGAACGGACCTATGACATCTGACGGCAAGCGCAACTGGAAGCCGCAAACCACGCTCATTCATTCCGGAACGCTGCGATCCCAGTTCGGGGAGATGTCGGAATCGATCTTCCTCACCCAAGGCTACGTCTATGATACGGCCGAAGCCGCCGAAGCGCGTTTCAAAGGCGAAGACCCCGGCTTCATCTACTCGCGCTACGCCAACCCGACCGTGGATATGTTCGAAAAGCGCATGTGCGCACTGGAAGGCGCGGAAGACGCCCGCGCGACCGCTTCCGGCATGGCGGCAGTGGCAGCCGCGATCCTGTGCAGCCTGAAGGCCGGCGATCATATCGTTGCGGCCCGCGCGCTGTTCGG
This sequence comes from Mesorhizobium sp. FG116, assembly GCF_057809835.1. Classification (NCBI taxonomy): domain Bacteria; kingdom Pseudomonadati; phylum Pseudomonadota; class Alphaproteobacteria; order Hyphomicrobiales; family Phyllobacteriaceae; genus Mesorhizobium; species Mesorhizobium sp. FG116. The sequence continues at coordinate 116,242 of NZ_JBMDKS010000012.1, read as the reverse complement.
CTCATGCCGCTGGATCATCGAGACGCTTGCGCCGTCCTACGGCATTCAGTCGACGCTGGTCGATGGCACCGACATCAAGAACTGGGAGCAGGCGGTTCGCCCCAACACCAAGCTCTTCTTCCTCGAAAGCCCGACCAACCCGACGCTTGAGGTGATCGACATTGCAGCGGTTTCCGCGCTGGCCAATTCGATCGGCGCGCGCGTGGTGGTTGACAACGTGTTCGCCACGCCGTTGCAGCAGCGTCCGCTCGAGCTTGGCGCGCATGTCGTCGTCTATTCGGCAACCAAGCATATCGACGGCCAGGGCCGTTGCCTTGGCGGCATCGTGCTTTCCGACAAGGCCTGGATCGACGAGAACCTGCACAATTACTTCCGCCATACCGGCCCCAGCCTGTCGCCTTTCAACGCCTGGGCGCTGCTGAAGGGGCTGGAAACGCTGCCGATCCGTGTCGCGCAACAGATGCAGTCGGCAACCCGCATCGCGGACGTTCTGGCCGAACGGCCGGAAATCGAGCGCGTAATCTATCCGGGCCGGGCGGACCATCCGCAGGCCGACATCATCAAGAAGCAGATGTCGGGCGGTTCGACGCTGATCTGCCTCGACGTGAAGGGCGGCAAGAAGGCGGCATTCGCGTTCCAGAACGCGCTCGATATCATCTTGATCTCGAACAATCTGGGCGACGCCAAGAGCCTTGTCACCCATCCGGCAACGACCACGCACAAGAACCTGACCGAAGAGGCCCGCGCGGAAATGGGCATCGGGCCCGGAACGCTGCGCCTGTCGCTCGGGCTCGAGCACGTGGACGACCTGCTTCAGGACATCGATCAGGCACTGGCGAGCGCAAAGGCGGCCTAGAGCGTTTCAGGGCTAGCGGGCAACGGTCTGCCACGCCAACGTCATGGCGTGGCGCAAGGTGGCCTCGTCGGCAATGTCGAGCGCCACCCTCGTCCACCCCTTTTGCCCCCACGAGCCGGCGACAGGCGAGAAAACTGCAGCGGATGTCTCCATCAGCAATTTCTGCTGGTCTGGCGCGAGTTTCAGCACGGCGCGGCCATCCTTGTCGCGCCATGTTGCGAATATCCGGCCTTTCACCCGAAAGTCCGTCACGTCGAAATGACCAGCCTGGACAGCACCGGCAAAAGAAAGCGCCATGTCTCGAAACTGGGATTTGGTGATCATCGTAGCTGCCTTTGCCGTGATCATGCCGCAAACAAGCTTATCAAGCGATATCGCCAACTGGCTTCGTTTTGAATTGACCAGATGGCGTGACAGGCCGATTCTCGGCTGTCGAGGAGACGAACATGTACAGTGCCACAACACGCGATATCGAAGTGCGGGTCAGGCCATTTTACATCGAGGATCGGTCGGAACCGTCGGAAAACCGCTATGTCTGGGGCTACCAGGTGACGATCAGCAACCAGTCCGAAGAGTTCGTCCAGCTGTTGTCGCGCTACTGGCATATCACCGATGGAACGGGGCGGGTCGAAGAGGTGAGCGGGGCCGGCGTTGTCGGCGACCAGCCGGAACTCAATCCCGGCGACAGCTACCAGTATACGTCGGGCTGCCCGCTTTCGACGCCTTCCGGCATAATGGTCGGCCGCTACACCATGCGCAACGCCAAGGGCGACACGTTCGACATCGCCATTCCGGCGTTCTCGCTCGATCTGCCGGGCGTGAAGCGAACCGTGAACTGACGGCCGGAAACGCAAAGGCGCATCCGGCCGGATTTCCTAGTTGGTCTGGCTGGTGTCGCCAAACTCGGCAGGGTTGAAATCATAGGCCGTCGAGCAGAATTCGCAGGCGACGCGGATTCGGCCGTCTTCGGTGCTTTCCCGGATTTCCTCGGCGGTAAAGCCGCTCAAGATGCCGTGGATCTTGTCCTGCGAGCAGGAGCACTGATCCGCCACTTCAACGGCATCGAACACCCGCACCCCATGCTCGTGGAAAAGCCTGAACAGCAGGCGCTCAGTGCCTACCGTCGGGTCTATCAACTCCGTCGGCTCCACCGTGGAAAGCAAGGCAAGCGTTTCCTGCCACGCATTGTCGACCGGTTCTGGGGCGAATTCAGCGGTATCGCCATCGCCGCCCGGAAGGTCGGCCACGCGCATGCGCTCCGGGGCTTGCGGCAGGAACTGCGCCAACAGGCCGCCGGCACGCCACCGCTCATGCCCACCCGGCTCGACCAGCTTGGCAACAGAGAGCCGCAGGTCGGTCGGGATCTGCTCCGACTGCCTGAAATAGATGCGCGCAGCCTCCTCCAGCGATGTGCCATCAAGCTGGACGATGCCCTGGTAGCGTTGCGTGTGAGCGCCCTGATCGATGGTGAGCGCCAGCACGCCGGCGCCGAGCAGCGTTTCGTCGCTGACTTCGCCTGCCGCCACCAACGCCTCGAACCGCTCGGCGTCATAGCGGGCATAGGCGCGCAGAGCGTGCGGCGTGGTAAAATCGGCAACCAGCATATCGACCGGACCATCGGTGCGGGTCTGCAGGATGAACTTGCCTTCGAATTTCAGCGAGGTGCCCAAGAGCACCGTCAGCACGCAGGCTTCGGCAAGCAGGCGGGCAACGGGTTCGGGATAGGCGTGGCGCGAAAGGATGGCGTCCAGCATCGGGCCAAGCTGGACGGCGCGGCCACGCACATCGAGCGCATCTATGGCAAAGGGCACGACGTGATCGTCGCCCGCATGGCCAAATTCGCCGAGCTTTGGTTTGTGTTCAGTCAATTGCACGGTTTCCAGCATGACATATCTCCGGCCGCAGGCCATCCCCTCGATAAGAGGGCATGCCTCGGGTGGTCAGTATTTCAGGTGATTCGCCGGAGATAGGCATCACCCTGCCGCGGTTCAAGCGCAGCGGCTCAGGCGCCAAGGCACCAGGCGAGTACGGCCTTTTGCGCATGCAGCCTGTTTTCGGCTTCATCGAACACCACCGAATGTGGTCCGTCGATGACCTCGTCGGTGACTTCCTCGCCGCGATGGGCCGGCAGGCAATGCATGAACAATGCGTCCGGCTTGGCCTTCGCCATCAAGGCGGCGTTGACCTGATAAGGCAGGAAGACATTATGGCCCCGCGCCCGGTGTTCCTGCCCCATCGACACCCAGCTATCGGTGACGATGCAGTCGGCGCCGGTCACGGCTTCCTCGGCTGTCTTGCTGAAATTGACCTTGCCGCCATTTTCGCGCGACCAGTCGACGAACCTCTGCATGGGTTCGCTGCCGGGCGGAACGGCAACGTTGACGGTAAAGCTGAAGCGGGCCGACGCTTCCATCAGCGAGTGCAGCACATTGTTGCCATCGCCGCTCCAAGCGAAGGTCCTGCCTGCAACCGAACCGCGGTGCTCCTCATAGGTCAGGATATCGGCCATCAACTGGCACGGGTGGGTGTCGTCGGTCAGGCCGTTGATGACCGGGATGGTCGCATTTTCGGTCAATTCGATCAGCCGGTCGTGCGAGGTGGTGCGGATCATGATCGCATCGACATAGCGCGACAAAACCTTGGCCGTGTCGGCGATGGTCTCCGAGCGGCCAAGCTGCATTTCAGTGCCGGTCAGCATGATGGTCTCGCCGCCGAGCTGGCGCATGCCGACGTCGAAGGATACGCGCGTCCTCGTCGAGGGCTTGTCGAAGATCATCGCCAGGACCTTGCCTTCCAGCGGCTTCGAGCGCTCACCGGCCTTGAGGCGCGCCTTGCGCGCGGCGGCATCGTCCAGAATGGCGCGCAGGTCCTGTCCGGAAATAGCAGACAGGTCGGTAAAATGACGAAGGCTCATCGATGATCTTCCGGCTATTTCGCGGCCGCGAGGGCTTCGGACATGGTCTGTGCAGCCGCGCGGATACGGCCAAGGCCGTCCTGGATTTCCGCATCCGTCACGGTAAGCGGCGGCAAAAGGCGGATGACGTTGTCGCCGGCCGGGACCGCAAGAAGCTTCTGGTCACGCAAGGCGATGTTCACCTTGCCGTTCGGCGCTGCGCATTTGAGGCCGAGCATGAGGCCGGTGCCGCGAATGCCTTCGATGATTTCGGGAAACTCGTCGGCAACCGCCGCAAGCCCCTGCTTCATCAAAAGCGCCTTGCGCTGCACGTCTTCAAGGAAGCCGTCGGCAAGAACAACGTCGAGCACCGCGTTGCCGACCGCCATGGCGAGCGGATTGCCGCCGAAGGTCGTGCCGTGGACGCCGGGGGTCATGCCCTTGGCGGCCTCGTCGGTGGCGAGGCAGGCACCCATCGGGAAACCGCCGCCAATGCCCTTGGCGATCGCCATCAGGTCCGGGGTGATGCCGGCCCATTCATGGGCGAACAACTTGCCGGTACGGCCGATGCCACACTGCACTTCGTCGAAAATCAAAAGCAGGCCGTGCTTGTCGCAAAGCTGCCTGAGGCGCTTGAGCGACTGGACCGGCAAGGAGCGGATACCACCCTCACCCTGCACCGGCTCGACCAGAATGGCTGCCGTTTCGGCGGTGATCAGCTTTTCGGCGGCGTCGATGTCATCGAACGGCACCTGGTCGAAACCGTCGACCTTTGGGCCGTAGCCCTCAAGATATTTCTGCTGGCCGCCAGCGGCGATCGTCGCCAGCGTACGGCCGTGGAAAGCGCCTTCGAAGGTAATGGTGCGATAACGCTCCGGGTGGCCATTTACATAGTGATAGCGGCGCGCCGTCTTGATGGCGCATTCCAGCGCCTCGGCACCCGAATTGGTGAAGAACACCTTGTCGGCGAAACTTGCATCAGTCAGCCGCGCGGCCAGCCGGGTCTGATCCGGGATTTCGTAAAGGTTGGAGACGTGCCAAAGCTTGGCGGCCTGCGTGGTGAGCGCTTCCACCAGGTGCGGGTGGCCGTGGCCAAGCGAATTGACGGCAATGCCGGCGGCGAAATCGAGGTATCGCTCGCCCTTGTCAGTGATCAGCCAGGCGCCCTCGCCCCGGTCGAAGGTCAAGGGAACACGAGCAAAGGTCTCGTAAAGCGCCGAACCGCTCATTATATGCGTCTCCGGAACCGGAAAATCAAAAAGCCGCCCACGCGGCGGCTTTCGCGGCTTATCATGTTTTTCAGCCACAGTGTCAACGGAAACGTGGCCTGGCCCATGATTGGCCTTCCCTAACGGAAGCTCTTTGCATCAGCGAGCGGGCAAGTTGGGGAAAACCGAAAAAACAGATTCGTGTTGCCTTTGGGACTCTTGTCACCGAGTCAGCGCGTAAGGTAATTGTGGTCAGGAAATAACTAGATTTCGTGCGGCGGATCTAATCACCCCAGTATATGTGGTGCCCAACCGGCTTTTGCCGGATCGGGAAGGGATTCCGGAGTCGCACGGTTCAAAGGAGCGCAGTCTCATGAACTGGACTGACGAGCGGGTAGAACTCTTGAGGAAACTGTGGTCGGAGGGCTTGAGCGCCAGCCAGATCGCGGCACAACTCGGCGGTGTCAGCCGCAATGCGGTCATCGGCAAGGTGCACCGGCTGAAATTGTCCGGCCGCGGCCGCACAAGCGCCGCGCCTGCTCGCCAGAAAAAGGCTTCGCAAGGCGCAAGCGTCACCAAATCGGTCTCGCGGGCCGCCAGCACCACGCGCCATGTCACGACTTCAATCGGGGCGACCGCGCTGCAGGTTCAGTTCGACGCCGAACCGGTCGCGCGCACCTATCTGCGCCCGGTGGAAAACGTGGTGGTTCCGATCTCGCGCCACCTGACGCTGGTGGAATTGACCGAGCGCACCTGCAAGTGGCCGAACGGCGATCCGCTTTCGGAAGATTTCCATTTCTGCGGCAACGATGCGGCAGAAACCGGCCCTTACTGCACCTATCATTCGCGCATTGCGTTCCAGCCGGCTTCGGAACGGCGACGCGTTCGCTAAGGCGCCAAGCGCGCCCTTGCAATGCAAGGGCGGCTTCTTCTCCGTTGAACAAGCGCCGCGCGGTCTGGGAACGGGCCGCGCGGTGCACGTTTGGCTATGCAGCCTCCCCCCGCCCGCATCTTTTGCGTGTGAGCGATTCAACCTGAAGCTGATGGCGCGATCTAGATCGTACAACTACGATCCAGATCGTTAATTGGAATAGGCTTGTCGAGGCGATGAGGCAGCCATTTTGTGCGCCCGTCCTGTTTGAAGTTCTGCAGAGAAGCGACGCCAGCGTGAAACGCGCGCCGACGCGGCTCGGTCATAGCCTGATTGCCTGCCGGGCCAGCGATATCGTCGGCCCCGGCACACTGACCATCTCCACCATCGGAATGAATTCCACGCTGCCCAGCGGACTCATTTTACGCGCCCGACGCAAATCTGCAGGCAACAGATCACATCACGCTTAAGCCACGGGAGGACACTGACATCCGGCCGGGAGCTCGGGGTGCGGCGAAGGCCAGGGAGGTATTGGCCTAGTCGAATCCCGAAGAAAATTTCAAACGTGCATTCCGCTATCGGCCGGGGGGCCGTCCGGTAGCGGCAGGGGCTTGGGGGAATTGAATGCAGTCGTCCGATGCGGGCGGCGGGAGGGGTGCGCAGCGTGGAGGAGACGTTGCGCACGGGAAAGGCTCGGCACTTGCTGGACATGCTCCAGCGCGTGCCTCGCGTCAAACCGCCCATCCCGATGTCGATGAATGGCAATCGGTTCTCGCGAGACTTGCGATAGATCGAGAGGCCGCGATTGAAATTGCGGCTCAGGCCCGTCAATCCGGCGAAGACTTCGCTTCCTGCCTGCTTGCGTCAGGTGCTGCCAGCCGGGTCGATTTGACCAGGGCAATCGCCGCGGATCTCGGCCTGAAGGCGAGTATCGGCATCGACCCGAAAAGGCTGATCGCCAGCGACGAGCAACTTCTGACGCTGTTGCGGGGCAGCGGCGACAATCTTCCGGTGAAGCTTCTGGAAAAGGATGGTTCCGTTTCCTTCCTCATTCCCACAAGGCGTATTCGGCTGGGGTGGATGCGCGACTATATCCGGTCTCATCCCGACCTTACCCAGCATCTCAGAATTGCCGACACCGACGAACTTCGTGCGGCCGTGACCGAGCGGGCCAGGCCGCTTTTGGCGCGCGTTGCGGTCAACGGACTTTCCGATCGCTTTCCGCAGATGTCGGCCCGCGTCGTCGCCAACGGATGGCAAGGAACGGTTCTGGGAATTGCCATTACCGTGCTGCCTGTCGGCTTTGCCCTGGCGCCTGAGCTTACACTCGGGCTGCTGCACGGCCTTGCCACTTTTTTCTTCTTCGCCTGCGTGGCTCTGAGGTTCGCCGCAGTGGCGTCGGTGACAACAGGCAAGCGCCTGAACCGCATCGAACCACCGCCGGCCAATGCGCCCGTCTATTCGGTGCTTGTCGCCCTCTACAAGGAGGCCGACATCGTGCCGGACCTTTTGACGGCGCTGGACTGGATTGTCTGGCCTCGCGACAGGCTGGAAATCAAACTGGTGTGCGAGGCTGACGACACCGAAACGCTGGCTGCCATCAGCACCCAACAGCTACCATCGCACATCAAGGTCGTCGAAGTGCCGGCAACCGGGCCGCGCACCAAGCCCAAGGCCCTCGCCTACGCCTTGCCGATGACGAGCGGCGAGTTCGTCGCGCTCTACGACGCTGAGGATTGGCCCGACCCGATGCAGCTTGCCGAGGCATGGCAAAGGTTTCGTGCCAGCGGGCCGGAACTGGCGGTTCTGCAGGCTCCACTCGTGATATCGAACCCGGGCGAAAGCCTCATCGCCCGCATGTTCGCCTTCGAATACAGCGCCCTGTTCCACGGACTTTTGCCGTGGCTGTCGCGCCATGGGCTGATGCTGCCGCTGGGCGGCACATCCAACCATTTCCGCCGCGCCGCGCTGGAGGCTGTCGGCGGCTGGGACCCGTTCAACGTCACCGAGGACGCTGATCTGGGCACGCGCCTTGCGCGCTTCGGCTATCAGGCCGAGACCATTTCCGCGCCAACCTATGAACAGGCGCCGACCAGGCTCTCGGTCTGGCTGCCGCAACGCACGCGCTGGTTCAAGGGTTGGGCACAGACCTGGCTGGTGCATATGCGCGACCCGGTCAAGCTTGCAGGCGACCTTGGGCCGCGCTCGTTCGTAATCGCACAGGTGTTGTTTGCCGGCATGCTGGCTTCGTCGCTGCTTCACCCGCTGTTGCTCGCCACTTTCTGCTTCGGGCTGGTTCAATTGCTGCTGACGGCTTCGTCCGGGCCAGCCCATTCGGCGCTGCTGATTGTCGACGTCATCAACATCACCTGTGGATACCTGTCGTTCCTGCTGCTCGGCTGGCAAACGCTGGCGAAGAACCAGCGCCGCGGCTTCTGGAAGATCGTCGCCTTGACCCCGATCTACTGGGCCATGATGTCCTATGCCGGGTGGCGGGCGGTGCTGCAGTTGTGGCGGCGGCCTTTCCATTGGGAAAAGACCCCGCACAAACAGGTGCAGGCCGCACCGGCGGGAGTGGTGCCCGCCCCCGCTATCGGCACCTAGGGTCAGGACCTGTTAATATGACTGGAATGGCGTTCGAAATGGCGAGAGATGCAAGGAAAAGTCCGTGGAGCGGGGTCGTTCCCCCGGTCAAGGACTTTGACGCAGCAGTTCGACGCCAGTTCGAACGTCCTTCAGATCGGACGGATTTGCACGGGCTACAGTGTCGCGAAGCCTTGAAAGGCTTCAGCCTTCCTGCGCCTTCGCTCCTCGTATCCGCACAAATCCGCTCCGACCATTTCAGTCAGATTAATAGGTCCTGACCCTAGGCGCTTGCGCGCCTATGCCAGCAGGAGCGATGCCCCCTCGCCAATGATCTTCTTGTCTTCCTTGCCGACGACATCCAGGTCACGCCCATCATAAGGCAAGGACAACAGGATGCGGCGAATGGTGGAAAGCCTGGCGCGCCGCTTGTCGTTGGCGCGCACGACGATCCACGGCGCTTCCTTGCTATGGGTCCTCTCGATCATCTGGTTTCGCGCCTGCGTGTAGGCATCCCATTTCGACAGGCCCGCAATGTCGATCGGCGAGAATTTCCAGTTCTTCAGCGGGCTATGGCGGCGGTCGTGGAACCGCTCCAACTGCGTTTCCTGGCCGATATCAAGCCAGAACTTGAAGAAATGGATGCCTTCGTTGCGGATCATTTTTTCAAAGCGCGGCGCTTCGTTGAGGAACTGCTCATGCTGCTCGGGCGTGCAGAAGCCCATGACGGGCTCGACGCCGGCACGGTTGTACCAGGAACGGTCGAATGTGACGAACTCTCCCCTGGTCGGGAAATGGGCCACGTAGCGCTGGAAATACCATTGACCGGTTTCGGTTTCCGTCGGCTTGGTCAGCGCCACATTGCGTGCCGTTCTTGGGTTCATGTATTGGCGCAGCGCAAAGATCGTGCCGCCCTTGCCTGCGGCGTCGCGCCCCTCGAACAGGGCCAGAACCCGCTGGCCGGTGCGCTGCAGCCAGGCTTGCGCCTTCACCAGCTCAATCTGCAATTCCTCGAGCTTGGGCTCGAACTCCTCGCCTTTCATCTTCTTGTCGTAAGGATAACCTCCTGCCGTAAGCTTGTTGTCCTTGATCCAATCGGGAAGATCCGGGGCATCGACATCGAACTCGCGCTGCTTGCCCGCAACCGTAATTTTCAGCGGTCCTGACGCTGCTGTCACAGCGTTGTCATTGGAGTTTTTCATTCAGGCGAACCTTTCCAGTTGGAAACTTCATGCTATTGGGGGCTTCGGCACCGGTCCAGACTGAATTTGCCGTGCCGGCGAGCCATTGGGGCGCGTATGAGCGATATGGATGGTCAGCGACAAAATTGGGGCCGGCGCGCCTTGCAGCGCTTGCAGGCTAGTGGCTGGCTGATTGCCGCAGGCATGGTCGCGATGATCGTTGTCCAGGCATTTTCCGGTCTGTCGCCTCTCGTCGGACCGTTGGCGATGCTGGGGTTCGTGATCACCGCAATGGCATTGCCTCAGCAAACCGGACGGGCGGACATGGACCATGACGCATCCGCACAGGGCGGGCTCTTGCCGCAGCTATCGGCGGAACATCTTGCTGCTGCCGTCACCGATCCGCTGATCGTGTTCGACCAGACGGCGACCGTCGTCCACGCCAATGCCGCCGCCATTTCCATCTTCGGCAACATATCCGCGGGCATGTCGCTGCCGTTGAAATTCCGGGCGCCGGAAATGCAAGCGCTTATCGAAGACATGCTGGCAGGCGGCGTGTCGTCGCAAGCCATCGACTATGTCGAAAAATTGCCTGTCGAGCGGGTCTATCGGGTCAGTGCATCGGCCATAGGCCACGGAACCGGCCTCTATGTTCTTGTGTTCAAGGACCAGAGCGAGGCGCGCCGGATCGACCGGATGCGAGCCGACTTCATCGCCAATGCCAGCCATGAAATGCGCACGCCGCTTGCCTCGATCTCCGGCTTCATCGAAACGCTGCGCGGGCCGGCCCGCAACGATCCTGCCGCCCGCGAGCAGTTCCTGCAGATCATGCAGAACCAGGCTGGGCGCATGGCGCGGCTGATCGACGATCTCTTGTCTTTGTCGAGACTTGAGATGAAGTCGTTTCACAGGTCAGGGGTTCGGGTCGACCTGCGCAACGTGGTCGAAAGCGTCATCGATTCGCTTGCGCCTCTGGCCAAGGACAGCGGCCTTGAAATCGAGCGGAACTTTGCCGACGGGGCGCTCGAGGTTCCAGGCGACCGCGACGAACTCTACCAGGTGTTTGAAAACCTGCTCGAAAACGCCTGCAAATATGGCCAATCGGGCGAGAGGGTCATCGTCTCCATCTCGCCCAGCACCAAGGGACCGGAACCCGGCATCGACGTGACCATCCGTGACTTCGGCCCGGGCATTGCCGAGGAACACATCCCGCGCGTCACCGAACGGTTCTACCGGGTCGATGTCGAAACCAGCCGATCGCAAAAGGGAACCGGCCTCGGCCTCTCCATCGTCAAGCACATCTTGACGCGCCACAACGGCCGCCTGTCGATCGAGTCTGAACTCGGCAAGGGTGCGGCCTTCACCGTTCATTTGCCGACAAACTAGCTTTGCGGGCAAGCAGGCGTTAGTCTCTCTGCGATTTGGCTGATACGCCATTCGCGCAATTGTCATGCGGGCAGCGTATCGGCACAGATTCAAGAGACCGAATCGTCAAAGGTCCCGGAGGTTTTCGCGCATGCAATCGCTACACATCGTCACCGCCTACGACGAGGAACTGCAGTATCTGTCGAAACGGATCGCTGCGATGGGCGGTCATGCCGAGCGCATGGTGGATCAGGCGATTGCCGCCCTTGTCGGCGCGGACCAGGATCTCGCCCGCAAGGTCGTCGGCGACGACACCGTGCTTGATGACGGGCAGCGCGAGATCGACGACAAGGCCATTCTGCTGATCGCCAAGCGCCAGCCGATGGCGAAGGACCTGCGCGAAATCGTGGGCGTCATCCGCATTTCAGCGGACCTGGAGCGCGTGGGCGACCTGGCCAAGAATGTCGCCAAGCGCGTGGCTTCCGTGGCGGACGGCCGCCAGCCGACTTCGCTGTTTCGAGGCATCGAGGCACTTTCGAACCTTGCGCTTACGCAGTTGAAGGAAGTGCTCGACGTCTACGCGTCGCGCTCGGTCGATATCATCGGTTTCGTGCGCGACCGCGACGACCAGATCGACGCGATGTACACTTCGCTGTTTCGCGAGTTGCTGACCTACATGATGGAAGATCCGCGCAACATAACCTCGTGCACGCACCTGCTTTTCTGCGCCAAGAACATTGAGCGCATCGGCGACCACGCCACCAACATCGCCGAAACGATCTATTACATCGTAACCGGCGACCAGATGCCGGCGGAGCGTCCCAAGGGCGACAAGACGGACCGCATCGTGATCAAGGCCGACGCGTCGTCCAAATAGTCCTCCAACTTGCCGGCACGCAGCCAAAACCCGCCATTGAGCAATGGCGGGTTCTGATGGCGGCGTCGATTACCACTGATGCTTCAGGATCACCGTCTCGGAATAGACGTTGCCGCCGGAAGAGAACTCGCCGTCGAACCTGCCGCTCAGCGTAAAGTTCCCGGCGAAACCAACCTCCACGCCTGCCGAAACAAGCGCGCTGTCCTCCGTGGAAGACGCACCATCAACCGTGAAGCTCGATCCCGGCAGCGAGTGGAATGCGGTCGAGATATTGCGATTGTTGTCGAAGTCATGGACCCAGGCAGCACGCCCCTGCAGCGTCAGCAAGGTGCCATCATCCAGCGCAAACAGCTTGTCGAGACCGGCACCGATTTCGCTGCGTGTCGTCGAGGTCGTCTGTGAGGCGTAGTCAAGCGCGAACTGGTCCGACCCCGACTTTGCATACTCCGCGTAAGACGGTGTGTGCACGGACTGTGCCTCGAGGGCTGCATAAGGCGTGATGCCCAGCATAGGCGTATCGAACCTGTAGCCGCCTTCGACCCTTGCGCCGAACACATTGGCATCAAAGTCGGCAGCGAGTTCGTCGGTGCCGGCAATAGTAACTGTGCGCGTCGTGCTTGTATCATGCCAAGCGTAGGCAAGCGCGCCGGACAGGTAGGCCGCGCCGAAGTGCGTCTTACCGTAGACGCCAGCCTGGAACATGTTGCTGTCGCCGCCGCCCAGACCACTGTCGAGGCTCCACGAAGTGGTGCCGCCGGACAGCGCAAAGCCGGCGACCGTGTCGGGGCCGAGGCGGTAGTCGATGCCGACGGCCAGCCCCGTTATGTTGTCATGTGTTTCATGCGTGCCGACCACGACGGCATCGGCGTCCAGTCTGGCCTGACCGCCATAGACCGAGCCCCACATGCCATAGCTGGGTTGCTCGGCCGCGAGCACAGGCGATGCTCCATCCGAACCGGTGTCACCATAGGCCGAAGCAAGGGCCGGGAGCGAACCGCGCTGCGGGGCGAACGCCAAGGGAGGCGCTTGCGTCGCAGCGCGCTGGCCGATGGTCGGGTCGAGCAGGACGCCCAGGAATATGTCCATCGCATGGAAGGGAGTCTGGATTGCGCCGGACGCTGCCTCGCCCGTCAGTTGCGACAGACCGTTGACCAACTGGTCCTGCGGCAGCCCCAGCAGCGTGGCGAAGCCGGAACCGATGCCGCCGCCACCATTGAAGGCTTCATCAAGTTTTTCGGCAACGGCCTGCTGGTTTTCGGTCAACTCCTTCATCTTTGCCGTCGCCGCCACGAGATCGATGCTGACTTCGGTTTGGCTGTAAGCAAGGCTCGCCTGCAAAGCGGGTGCATCGACAATGTTGAAGGCGTCAAATGTCGTGCCGCCAAATCCACCGGTCGCCGACAAGATGACATAGCTTTTCGGAAGGTAAGCGCCCGCGCCGAAGCTTGCTTCGACCGCGCCAGCGAGTGTTGCGCTGCCCGTAACGGAAATCTTATCGGCGACGGTCGGCGACACATCCACCGCGTATTTGCTTCCAGTCTTCAGAGTAAGATCGCCGGCTACCGTAAGAGTGCCGATCGAGCTATTGCCTGCGCCGAGCGTCCCGTCCGTATCGATGATGGTGGACGACAAAGTGCCAGTGCCGCCGAGCGTCGCGCCGGCGTGCACAAATACGCTTTCCGAACTTGAAATGCTGCCATTCACCAAGAGCGCGCCGCCAAGCACCTCCGTCGGACCAAGGTAGCTGTTTGTTCCGGCAAGGGTGAGCGTTCCGGTGCCTGTCTTGTTGATGCGGCCTCCAAAGGGAGACGGGGTTTTGCAAGGCTGGCCGACAGCACAATTGCTGATCGAGCCGGAAAAGACGGTAGAGACATTGTTTCCGCCGATCGAAAGACCAAGCTGGCCCAGGTAAATGTTGCCACTACCGGCGATGGACCCGATCGTGGGCGCTAACCGGGTTGCGGAAAAATCCACAATTCCCGTACTGCCGTTGTTGATGGCCGCATTGCCACCTGTTGCATTGTCCACAAACTCCAGCCGGCCACTGTTGGTGATCGTGGCGTCTTTTGCCGAGGTCGGATCAGATGCGCCGATCGGGGAGCTTCTCAGGCCGCGAAAGGTCACGGTGCCGGTGTTGACGATGGTCGCGCTGCCGGCATTGGAAACCTCGGTCACCGTCATGGTGCCGTTGTTGGTTATGTTCGCATTGCCCGCTGTGCTGAAAGGACCAAATGTAAGGGAGCCATTATTGACAATGGTGGAGCTTCCCCCGGACGAAATTTGTGAGGTGTCGCCAAATCCGTTAAAACCAATCTGGCCGAACGACAGATCTCCGCCGGACTCGTTGGTGATGGTTGCGTTGCCCGCCGATGAGGCAGCCAGAAACTGCAACGTCGCGCCGCCTGCGTTGGTAATGTCAGCCTGGCCGGCAGTGCTGGATTGGTCGAAACGCAACAAGCCGCTGTTGGTGATATTTGCCGTCCCAGCCGAACTGGTATCCAGAAAACCGATGGAACCGTGGTTGGTTATGATGGCGGAACCAGCCGAGCTGCTGTCGCGCATGTTGATGCCGCCGAAGTTCGAGACGAGGGCATTGTCCATCGAACTCGAATTGTCGAAATCCAAGCCTGAGTAGTTGTTGAAGGTCTGGTCCTGGCTTGAATTGTTGACGATACCGGCCCCGGTAAAGGCCATCGACGAAGCGCCGAAGTAATTGAAGGTATAGGCCTGCGCAGAGGCATCGAACACGATCGCGCCCATTTGATACGGCAACAGCTCCTGACTCGGCCCAAATGGGGTCATGACAACTGTCAGAATGCCGTCCGGGGCCGTTATGGTAGAGGCGCCGGTAGCGGAAAATGTCGCCGTGCCGTCCGGTATGATGCCGCCGACCCAATTCGCGGAGTTAGACCACTGGCCTGAAACAAGGCCGCTCCATGTGGCGTCCGCTGCGATTGCTCCCTGCGCGAACAGGCCAGTCATGACCAAGACTGCCAATGCGGATGCGGAATTTGCCAGAGACTTGTTGCGCGCGCGCAAAGCAAGCTCCGCCACCGCCGATTTCTCGACGCCGAAATTACCCCGGAAGTGAGTCATGTGCCCCGTTTGCCCCGCTGAAATGTTGCCCTTCAAGCCGTCTCAATTCGCGCGACGACGGACGCTCCGGGCACATAGTCGATGGGGCCAGAACCGGGTTGTATCGGAATACGACCAAACTTGGTATCGGCTCACAGGAACTTGATCTGGATCAATAACTCTCGCCAACTCTCGAAATATTTCGCGTGAAGAACCGCCGACCAGGGCAGGCCAGTGCGGTTGTGACGAGGCCGCCGACAAGTAAAGTCGGGAGCCGATAGCGATGCAGGTGGACCGGAAGCCCGCTGGTGACTTGATCTCATCGGGAGGCACAAGCTGCGATGACGGTATTCTATTTGTCGCAGCGCAAAGCCAAGCTCGTCCCGATCTGCAAACAATGCCACCTGCTGCAACGGAGCGGCACACGCTGCAACGACGCAGTAAAAACCCTCCTTCTTGCCTCGCTTCGGCGAGGCTTTTCTTTGCGGTCGCGCAAAGCGGCCCCATCGCAGACGCGCTAGCAGTTCTCGTAATAGAACATCTTGAGATCGAGAGACAAAAATGAACTACGTTCTTTACCTGACCGGCTTCACGGTTGCCGTCGTAGCAATCCTGTCATTCCTCGGCTTCAGTTGATCTTTGACGGCTGCCAGCCATTTCGTGGCATGACTTTTGCCGGTCCAGCAGCCGACGATCGGTCAAATGCGGGGCGTTGGGGCCGTCGGGTTCATGGCGGCGACATAGCTTGCCGGCGAGGCGCGCCAATATAGCACTGTCACGACGGCTACGCAGGCGAGGTGCAATACCCAACCGGCCACGAAGTTGCCGGTGGCGTCGTGAAGGACGGCCACGACCCACGGCGCCATCGCGGCGATCAGGAAGCCGCCTCCCTGCATGAGCGCAGAGAGAGCGCCAGCCTCGACCGGGTCATGCAGATGGTCCAGTGCGAGTATCATGGACAGGGAAAAGCAGCCGCCCAATCCCGCGCCAAGCAATGCCGCCCATACAATGGGCGCAACCTCCGGTCGTAGTGCCAGCGCGGCAAAGCCGGCTGCCTGCATGGCGAGCGTGAGCCAGAGCCATGGCCGGCGATCTTCGCCTCTGCCGGCCAGTATTGGCAGCGCAAGGGCCGCAACCGCCTGACCCACCGATACGACCGCCAGCAGGCTACCGCTTGATGCGGCGCTCCAGCCGAAGCCTTGATAATACGGCGAAAGCCACGCCACGACCGTGGAATAGCCGCTGTTGACCAGGCCGAAGCATGCCATCAAAAGCCATGTCCGCGGCCGTTTGAGGAAAGCCTTTGCCGCATCGCCTCCCCGTTGCCGTGCGGTGCCGCGCGGCAGGCTGCGCGCCGCCAGCAAAAGCGCAAGCAGCGCCAACCCGGCCATCCAGCCGAAGCCGGCATGCCAGTCGCCCGCGGCTTTCGCCATCAGTGGCGCAAATTGCGCGCCGAGGGCGCCGCCGCCCATCAGCATGGCGGAATAGAGCCCCATGACGAGGCCAAGCTGGCGCGGAAACTGCTGTTTGATGACGCCTGGAAACACCGCCTGCACGATCGCCGCGCCCAGCCCCAGCAGGACCGCCGTTGCCACCATTTCCCAACCGGTCGAAACGAACAGGCGCAGGAACGATGCCAGGCCGAGCACGGCGAGCGCAGCAATGATTGCCTGCCGCGCGCCGAAGCGCGCCTGCAACGACGGACCGGCAAAGGCGAACACGCCCATCAACAACATCGGCACAAGGGTTAAAAGCGCCATGCCTTGCAGACCGAGCCCGGTTTGCGCGCCTATGTCTGCCGCCAGCGGGCCGACACCGGTCATGAACGGCCTCAGATTGAGGCCGATCAGGACGACCGCAGCGAGCAACCAGATACGACTGGACGACGAGAGCGCCTTTCCTTCCATCGCTAGCGCTTTCCGGCGCGGCTGCGAGACCATTGCTCGTAGAGACCAGCCCTGCCCTCGGGCCGAACGGGTTGATGGCTGATGGCCATGGATTGCTGGGCAAAAGGCCTGGCGAGTTCTTCGTAGATCGCCGCCGTCGACAGCCCGAAAGGTGCCCCGTCTTCGTTGGAATAGGCGTAGGCAACCTTGCTCACGCCGGAAAGCCGCATCGCCGCCATGCACATCGGGCACGGGTGGCCGCTGGCATAGACGGCGCAGCCGCTGAGATCCGGAGAGCCAAGCTTGCGGCTGGCGGCCCGGATCGCCGACATCTCGGCATGGGCCGTGGGATCGTTGGTCGTGTGAATCTCGTTCACGCCAGTGGCGATCACCTCGCCATCTCTGACAACCACCGCGCCAAAGGGACGACCACCTTCGTCGATATTGGCGCGAGCCAGTTCGACGGCCTGACACAGGAAGCCCTGATCTTCGGTCATGCTTATTTCCCTTCCAGCAATACGCGGGCTTCCGTACGCGCCAGAGCGCGAGATAAGCCTCGGGGTTGATGATCCGCAGGCATGGAATGCTGATAAGGAGAAAGGGGTGCATTTGGAAATTAAATGTATGGATGAATAACATTTGAGATATAAATGAAGGAAGTTTTCGGTGATTTCATAGCAATGCTCGATCAACGCCTTCTCCGCGCCTTCGTGGCAATCGCCGATGCGCGTAGCTTTACGCTCGCGGCAGAGCGCCTGAACATGACGCAGTCTACTATCAGCCAGCAACTTGCCCGGCTGGAGGAAGCAGTCGGAGCGGCACTGATCGACCGCGCGGCGCGGCCCGTCGAGCCGACTCCGACGGGCGAGCGGCTGCTGGGCTACGCCCGCAGGATCCTCGCCCTTCAGGAAGAGGCGGAAGCAGCGCTTGGCGACCCGGCCGGCACGACATCGATAAGGATCGGCGTTCCCGAAGATATCGTCACAAGCACCATGGCGGCGGTGTTCAGCGACTTCGCCCGGCGACATCGCACGATCAGGCTGGACGTGACCGCCGGGCTGAGCCGCGACCTGACCCGTCGCTACCGCGCCGGTGAATTCGACATTGTTATTGTCAAGGAACCATCCGCCGATCCATCCTGCCGGGCGACTTATCCGGAAGCCATGGCATGGTTCGAAAGTGCCGATGCGGCGGGCGAGTGGCTCAACCCGACACCGCTGGTTACTTTCCCGCCGGGCGGCCTCTATCGCGAAGCGATGTTCCAGCGCATCGAGCAGGAGCAACGGCGCTGGTATATCGCCTTTTCGGGCAGCAGTCTGCATAGCGTTCTGGTGGCGGTCGAGGGCGGAATAGGCCTCTCTCTCTTGCCCAAGAGCGCCGTTGCCAGATATCGCGTACGGCAATGCATGGCGTTCGGCACGGAACCTGAGATGGCCGTCTCGATCTACTCGTGGGAAAGCGCGGGCCCGGGCGCGGAGTTGATGGAGCAGATGAGCGCGGTGCTTGCTGCCAGAGGGTCCGCCCATGGATAGAACAACTTGTTGCTCGCGGCGGGCATTCCGGTCAGGCCCACAAGCTGCCAGAATGTCCAGATGACGCCCAGCAATCGCCCAATCCTCGACAGCCTGTTCAAGCAGATCGCCATCGGTTGCCTGCTGCTGCTTGCCGCTGCCGGCGCACTTGCCGCTTTCCAGCGCCATGCCCTGGTTGCGGAGCTGGAACAGGAAAGCACGGTTCTTCAACGCCTGGCATCGCAGCGCGCCGACCAGCATGACGCCCATCTCACCGCCTTGTCGGCGATAGCGGTGGCGGCGGGAAGCGAACAGCACAAGCTGTTTCTCGACGTGGCCGATACCATCACGCGATTTTACCCGCGCATCGACGAGGTTCAGCTTGTTCCGCTCGATCCCCAGAGCGAAATAGTCGGGACCGAGCCCCTCGATCCCGCCGCCGCCGATCTTGTCCGTTCGGCGGCGCAAGCATCCAAAGGCGAGATCGCGCTTCTGCCGCATCCGAACCGGCCACAGCATTACATCATGGTCAAACGCAGCCCCAACTCCGATGCAGCGATCTACGGGTTGATGCTTGGCATCGACGCGCAAAAGCTGCTTGATGAGGCTGGGGCGTTCTGGTCGCGGCCGGGCATTGCGCTCAGCCTGTCCTTGCCGGATGGCCATGCGCTTATCGGCTATCCGGGTTCGCCCGAAACGGTGCGGTTTTCCAAGGCGCTTGGCAGCCAATCCCAACCCCTGCTTCTGGAAACAGGAATGAAGATTGGAGTGGCGGACCTCTATCCGCCGCTGCAAACCGGCCTGGCGCTGATTGCCGTCATGCTTGCCTATCTGGCTGCACTCGCCGCGCTGCGCCAGCGGAGGCGAGCACGAGTTGCCGTGGAGCAGGCGCGGCTCAGCGCGCTGGAATCGCGCCTTGCCCATGCCTCGCGCGTCAACGCGTTGGGCGAGATGGCAAGCGGTCTCGCGCATGAATTGACGCAGCCGCTGACCGCCATTCTCGCGCAGGCGCAAGCAGGGCGGCGGATGCTTGGCCAGGGCGACGCAACGGTGCTGGCGCCGGTGCTGGACGACACCGTTGCGCAGGCGCGCCGGGCTTCGGCAATCCTGCAACGCTTCCGCAACTGGTCGCGCCCGCAACGCGGAGCGGCGACGGCTTTCGACCTGCGCGAAGTGCTCGGCAATGTGCGGTCATTGCTCGCGCCGCAAGCTGCGACGCATGGTGCACAGCTGGAATTTGACATGCCCGACAATCCCGTCTCGGTCGTTGCCGACCCCGTTGAAATGGAGCAGGTCGTTTTCAACCTCGTGCGCAACGCCATAGAGGCGGTTGGTGATCAAAGCGGGGTCGGGCTTATTGCCGTCAGGCTCCAGCAAGATGGAAACCAAACCGTGCTGGAGGTCACCGACAATGGTCCCGGCATCGCGGATGAATTGCGCCCGCGCCTGTTTACGCCGTTCACCACCACACGCGCCGACGGCACCGGGCTTGGCCTTGCGCTCAGCCAGCGCCTCGTGGAACGCGCCGGCGGTGAAATCGCCCTGATCGACGGCGGGCCGGGAGCGACCTTCCGGGTCACCTTGCTGCGCAATGGAGTTGCGGAGGCCCCGCAATGAGCCGTCCCGTCTATCTGGTCGATGACGATGAGGCGGTGCGCCGGGCGCTCAGCCTGCTTTTGTCCACGGTCGGCATCAAGGCGGTGGGCTTCGCCGATCCGCAGGCGTTCCTGGCGCAAGTGCCGAAGCTTTCACCCGGCTGCCTGATCCTCGACATCCGCATGCCGGTCATTTCCGGGTTAAAGCTTCAGGAGCGCTTGACCGAGCAAGGCATCGACTGGCCGACCATCGTCATTTCCGGACACGGCGATATCGAAGCCTGCCGGCGAGCATTCCGCAATGGCGCGGTGGATTTCCTCTCCAAGCCGATCGATGAGCAGGACCTGATCGATGCGATCCAGAAAGGACAGGAAGCGCTGGAGCGCACTATCAACCGCCGCGCCGAACGGGCGGAGTCGCAGGCCCTGCTCGCAGCGCTGACGGCGCGCGAGCGCGAAGTGCTCGACCGCATCGCCGAGGGCTTTACCTCGCGCCAGATCGCCGAAGGGCTTGGCCTGTCGCCGCGCACAGTGGAGAGCCATCGCGCCGCGATCGGCGCCAAGCTTGGCACCACCTCGCAAGCGGAGATGACCCGGCTGTGGATCGAGGGCCGCGAGGCTCCGTAGAACTACGGATGCCATTGCAAGGGCTACGAATGCCCGTCGTTCAAGACGTGGGCTAGCTTCCTTCCATCAACTTGGAAAGGAAACCAACAGATGCTTCGCAACCTCGTTCTCGCCGCTACCGTCCTCGCTCCCCTTGCCGCTACCGCGCAGGAACTGCCGACCGCTCCCTACCTGCCGCTCGACATCGCCACCAAGGCTGCGGACGCCGCGCTGAAGGCCTGCGTCGCCGAAGGACACAATGTCAGCGTCGCCATCGTGGCACGCGACGGTTCGACCAAGGTTCTCATCAAGGCCGACAATTCCGGCCCGCACACCGGCTCCAGCGCGCAGGGCAAGGCGTTCACCTCTGCCGCTCTCGGCCGCGATACGGCCGGTCTTGCCGAATTCATCGCTTCCAAGCCGGCAAATGAAGGCCTGCGCGACATGGATGTGCGCATGGTCATCCAGGCCGGCGGCCTGCCGATCAAGTTCGGCAAGGCGCTGGTTGGCGGCATCGGTGTCGGCGGCGCTCCCTCGGGCGACATCGATGCCGGCTGTGCCGTGGCCGGACTGAAGGCAATCGGTGCTGCCGAGTAAATCCAACGCACAACATGGAAACGGCTCGCTTGAAGGCGAGCCGTTTCCTGTTTCAATCGAGCGTGAGCGATTTACCGGCGCTTCAGCGGCAATACCTTGCCCGGATTCATGAACCCCTGGCCGTCCAGAGCGGCTTTTACCTGCGCCATGGCGCTGAGCTTGGTCGGGTCCGCGGTTGCCATCAGAGAATGGATGCGCTTGGAGCCGACGCCGTGCTCGGCCGAGAACGATCCACCGCGTTCGCGCAAGCCGTTGTAGAGGACGGCTTCCACAGCGCTTGCCATGCTTTCATTCAACGGGCCAGTCCGATTGAGCGCGATGTGCAGGTTGCCGTCTGCAAGATGCCCGAACAGGTAGGGCGCCAGATCCGGCTCGATTTCGGCAAGGCCGCGCAGGATGTGCGCGACATAGCTGTCGATTTCCGACAGCGGCACCGAAACGTCGTAGGACGGCGAGGCCGGATGGGTGCGGTAGACGACATCCGTATCTTCGCGCAGCCGCCACAGCCCGATTTCCTGTTGCTTTGAACTCGCGATGATGCCTGTCGCTTCCGGGAAGCGGTCGAGTATTTCGCCAAAGAGCCGTTCGAATTCCTCGTAGAGTGCCTGCTCGCTGGCTCCGCCGAGCGACACCAACAGGCAGATCGGCTGGTCGAGCGGAAAGTCCGGCTCGGCCCAGCCATGGGCGGACGCAGCCAACTTGATGTAGGACTGCCACAACGCTTCCGCCGCGCGCAGATGGCCGGCCTCGGTGTCGAGGGCAAGGCGGATCGTTTCCAGCGCGGCGCTGACCGAAGGCAGGCCGAACAGGGCGGTTGCGGTGGCCTTTGGCAGCGGCTCCAGCTTAACCACGACGCGGGTGACGATGCCGAGCGTGCCTTCCGCACCGATGAAAAGGTGCTTCAGGTCGTAGCCGGCAGAGGTTTTCACCACGCGGGTCAGGTCGGTCATGATCGAGCCGTCGGCCAACACCGCCTCAAGGCCAAGGACGCGGTGGCGCATGACGCCGTTGCGAAAGGCCATGATGCCGCCCGCATTGGTGGAAACCATGCCGCCAATGGTCGCCGAACCGCGCGACGGCAGGTCGATGCCCGGTTCGAGACGATGCTCGGCCGCGGCTGCTTGCAGTGCTTCCAGCGTGCAGCCAGCCTGAACGACAGCTACCCTTTCGATCGGGTCGAGCCGCTCGATGGCGCTCATACGCGCCAGCGACAGCACGATCTGGCCCTGGCTTGAGACGCTTCCGCCGACAAGGCCGGTGCGTCCGCCCTGCGGCACGACGGACACGTGGTGGTCGCGACAAAGGCGGATGACGGCGGCAACCTGTTCGGTCGAGCCGGGAGCGACGACGATGCCCGCGCCGAAATTGTCAGGGTTCCAGCCGGGATCGGCAGACGTTACCGCCTCCCCGGTCCGCACGTTTGGTGCGCCGACGATGGTGCGTAGAGCGTCGATCGTCGCGTCGGGAACCGGGTTTGGCGAAGGAGAAGCGGACGTCATCGCGATACCAATTGTCCAAGGGCCTCGATCAGCCGATCGTTTTCAGCCGGCGAACCGATTGTCACACGCAGGAACCGCTCATAGCCCTTTTCGCGCCAAGCCTTGACGATGATGCCTGCCTGAAGAAGCGACTCCGCGAGTGCGGAACTGTCGCCGCCGCAATCGAAGAACAGGAAATTGGTCTGGGACGGCGCAAGGCGTAGCCCGAGTTTTTGAAGTGCCGCAGCAACACGCGCCCTCTCGGCACGGATGCGTGCGACGGACGCCTTCATCCACGCATCGTCTTCAAGTGCTGCGATGGCGGCGATCTGGGCGGCGGCGTTGACGTTGAAAGGCGTCTTGGCAGCCGAGACGACGCGCGCGACTTCGCTATCGGAACAGACGGCGTAGCCGACGCGCAGGCCAGCGAGCCCATAGGCCTTGGAGAAGGTCCGCAACACGACATAAGCGATGCCGCTTTTGCGCAGCAGTTCGATACCGTCCACCGCATCAGGATCGGCAAACTCGAAATAGGCTTCATCCAGCACAAACAGCGTTCCGGGCCGCGCCGCCCTGACCAGACGCTCAAGCGCCTGCCGGTCGAGCCCCGGTCCGACCGGATTCCACGGGGAGGATAGGAAGACGATGCGCGGGCCTGCGGCGATCGCCCTCTCCAACGCGTCGAGATCGAAACCGAGCGATGCGGTCATCGCAATCTTGACCACGCTGGCGCCAGCGGCCAGCGGCTCGATCTCGTGCAGGCCGAAGCTCGGCACCACGGTTACGACGGAGGTATCCGGTACGAGCATCGCCCGCGAAATCGCGGCAATCATCTCCTCCGACCCGTTGCCGACAACAATGTGCGACGGCTCGACTTTCAGCCTTGCACCGAGCGCGGCGCGCAGCGCCGTACAGGCCGGATCGGCATAGCGCCACGGTTCGAAACCGGCGGAAGAAAGTGCTGCCATTACCTTTGGCGAGCAGCCGTCCGGGTTCTCGTTGCTGGCGAGACGGGCGATGTCGTGGCGGCCGCTCAAGGCGCGCGCGGCAGCAATGTTCATGCCGGCATTGTAGGCCGGCAGCGATGCGACATGGGGGTTGAAGGGCAGCGCGCCGTCCGGTCTGGTTTTAGCCGATTGTTCCAAGGGAATTTCCGTTTGCGAGATGAACTGTTGTGAAGCTTGCGGTTCGGGATTTGCCAACCGGTCAGATGTCGATCACCACCGGACCCTGGGGCTTTGAGCAGCAAAGCAGCACTTCGTTTGCAGCGAGTTCATCCAGCGGATCCTCGAAATAGGCGACCGCACCTTCAACCAGGTGCGATTTGCAGGTGCTGCAAATGCCGGCGCGGCAACTGAATTCAGGCGACAAACCTTGTGCCTCGGCAAAGTCGAGCAACGACCCGGCTTTCTCGTCCCATGCTACGGTGAGGCCGGATTTGCGGAACTCCACCGTGATGGCGTCGCTGGCGATTTTCTTGTCCGAAACGGGAGGCGCAGCAACGGGAACGGGCGCAGGCGCCTGTTCAAGCACGGTCGCCGGGCCGAAGAACTCATAGGCGATGCGGTTCTTCTCGATGCCGAGGCCACGCAATGTCTGGTACAGCGCCTGCATGAAGGGTGGCGGCCCGCACAGGTAAACCTCGTAGTCATCGAGCGGCAACAGGCTCTGCAACAGCTCGCGGGTGACGACACCCTCGCTGTGATGGCGCTTGTTGGCCCTGTCCTGTTCGGTCGGCAATCGATAGCAGAAATGAGCGCTGATGCCGGGCCGGGAGGCAGCGAGCGTTTCAACCTCGGCACGCAAGGCGTGCACATCGCCATTCTCGCACGCATGGATGAAATAGGTCGGGCGATCGCTTTCGGTGGCGAGCGCGTGCAACATCGACACCATCGGCGTCAGGCCGACACCGCCGCTCAAAAGCACGACGGGCCGGGTGCTGGTGCGGTCCAGCACGAACTCGCCGCGCGGACCCTCGGCCACGAGCACGTCGCCGACCTCGATCGTATCGTGCAGATAGCAGGAACTCACTCCGTTCGGCACATCGGGCCGGGGTGCTGCTTCCCGCTTCACGGTGATGCGATAGCTGCCTTCGCGCGCAGGCGAACAGGAAACGCTGTAATTGCGCAGCACCGTATCGTTGCCGCCTGCCGCCGGCATGCGGAAGACAAGGAACTGCCCCGGTTGGAAAGCCCGCCAGCCTTCCGGCTCGACGGGCTCCAGGTCAAAGGAGGTGATGATGCTGCTTTCGCGGGTTTTCGCGACCACTTTCAGGTCGCGAAAACCGGTCTTGCGCCCAATCTGTGGCGTCACAAGCGCGTTCATTCAGCCGCCGCAAGCTTCTGGTTTTCAGCGGCGATCAGGTTGGCGAGGTTGCGGCGGTAGCGCAGCGGGCCGACGTCGATCTTGAGGTCGAGGTTGGGGGTGCGCTTGTTGGCCATGCCCTTGTGGACGGCATTGAGCACGGCGCGATCCTCGTCGAATGCGCCGCGCACGGACTTGGCGAACTGGCTTGACACTTCTTCATCGTTCGGCGCGAAGTTGCGCATCTGGAACCAGTAATATTTGGTCTGGTTCTCGTCGATCGGCGTCATGAAGTTGTAGCTGTCCATGAGGAAGACGTCGTCATGGTAGGGCTTGCCTTCGCCGCCGGTGTTGGCGGGCACGAAGATCGCCTTGATGATCGCGTTGCTGGGATAGCGAACTTCATAGTGCTGCTTGCGGTCGCAATTACCCTTGAACTTGAGGAAAGGCGCGTAGAAGGGCGCGGGCTCGACGTCGATCATCCAGCGCCAGACCGTCACGCCGTTTTCGCCAACCGTCGTTTCGAGCGGCACGCCTTCGATTGCCGCCACGCCGCCGAACGAAGTCTGATGCACCCATGACACGTGCGAGGGATCGAGCAGATTGTCGGTCATGTAGAGGTAGTTGCAGTCGAGCATCATGGATTCGCCACGGTTGACGCCCCAGGCCGGGTCGCCCCAATGATCGACTTCGAAGATTTTCGCAGGATCGGCCTGTTCCGCCTCGCCCATCCAGATCCAGAGCAAGCCGTAGCGCTCGGCCACCGGATAGGATTGAACGCGGGCCACGTGCGGGATCTTTTCTGCGCCCGGAACACGCGTGCAGGTGCCGGTGCAGTCGAAGGTCAGGCCATGGTAGCCGCACTCGACGTCGTCACCCTTGATGCGGCCCATCGACAACGGCAGCTTGCGGTGCGGGCAGGCATCCTCCAGTGCCGCAGGGGTACCGTCGCTCTTGCGGTAGAGGACGATTTCCTCGCCAAGAATCTTGATGGGTTTCAAATCGCGCCCAACCTCATGATCCCATGCGGCGACATACCAGGCGTTCTTAAGAAACATGTTGGCTTCCTCCCAGGGTGGCTATTTCTGTCTCGAAGATACGCCGCTGGCTGAAATGCATAAAGGGCTTGCAAATACGTTCTGTTTTAGAAAATCTAAAACAAACACCCATAGCGGCATGACCCCCTTGGCCACCAACCTGCCTCCCCTTCGTGCGATACAGGCTTTCGAAGCCTTTGGAAGGCATGGCAGCGTCACCGCCGCCGCCAAGGAACTCGGCGTTTCCGCCGGTGCGATCAGCCAGCAGATCCGCAAGGCCGAGGAGACTCTTGGCCTGAAGCTTCTGGAGCGGCGAGGCAAAACCGTGGCGCTGAGTTCCTGGGGCAGGATCTATCACGCCGAAATCTCGCGCGGCTTCAACCAGATCAGGGAGGCGCAGGAAATCCTGGCCCGCAAGCGGCTGGAAAGTGGCTTCACCATCTCCTGCCTGCCTTCGCTTGCCATCAAGTGGATTGCACCGCAGCTTTTCGACTGGCAGGCGGACCATCCTGACGCGGCTGTGCGCCTTGAAGGCACCGAGATGGAGCCGCGTTTCGGCGATGACCAGGCCGATTTCCGCATTTCCTATGGCGCCAAGGTCAAGGAGTTCGATCACTACGCCGAACTTTTCACCGATTGGGTGGTGCCGGCCTGCTCGCCGGCTTTGCTGGCGAAGTACAAATTGCGAAGGCCCGCCGACATATTGGGCCTGCCGCTGCTCGGCATAGAATGGGACCGCAGCCACAGCCTGCTGCCGGGCTGGCCGGAATGGGCGGCAAGCATCGGTGAACACTACAGCAAGACATCGGGTGAACTGACGCTCTCGCTGTCGAGCGCTGCCATCGATGCCGCCGTCAACGGACGCGGTTTCGTTCTGGCGCAACTTTCGATGTCGGCTGACGAGATCGCATCCGGCCGCCTCGTTGTGCCTTTCAATCAGCGGCTGCGCATGTCGCACGCCTACTTTCTCGCGTGGGACCGGGCCGCTTTGGAAAAGCCCTATGGGCCGGAACTGCGCACCTGGATTGCCTCGATCTCCCGACGTCAGGAAGCGTTTGCAGCCAACTGGACGCCGCCGCCGGTCAAAGCCGGCTGATCCACGAACGTCGAGACCGCTTTCGCCGCTCATCCTTGCCTAGCCCAGTATGGTGCGGGCGATGATGTTGCGCTGTATCTCCGACGACCCTTCATAAATGCGGAAGATGCGGGCATCGCGGGCATAGCGTTCAAGCGGCAGGTCGCGCGTATAGCCATATCCGCCGTGGATCTGGATTGCCTTGTCGGTAACGCGGCCGACCATTTCGGAGGCAAAGAGCTTGACCATGGAGGATTCGCGCGAATAGCGCTCGCCGGCCTCGCGCTTGCCCGCTGCCTCCATGCCGAGAAGGCGCGCGGCTTCGATGTCGGTTGCCATGTCGGCGAACATCCATTGCAGGCCCTGGAAACCAGCTATCGGCTCACCGCCGATCTTGCGCTGTTTTGCCCACTCGATCGCCGCCCCGAGAGCTGCCTCGGCGATGCCGACGGCGCAGGCTGCGATCTCGACGCGACCGCCATCGAGCACCTTGAGCGCGGTGCGAAAGCCGGACCCTTCCGGTCCGAGACGGTCTTCTTCCGCAACGAGGCAATCGATCGATACTTCGAAAACATGGCCGCCGCGCAGGCCCATTGTCCGCTCCGGCGAACCGAAGCGTACGCCGCCCGCCTTGGGATCGACCACGAAGGCGGAGATGCCGCGCGCGCCGGCAGCCGGATCGGTCTTGGCATAGACGACGATGAAGTCGGCCTCCCCGGCATTGGAGATGAAATGCTTGGTGCCGGTGATGCGATAGCCTTTGCCCTCGCGCACCGCCCGCGTCTTCATGTCGGCCGGATTGGAACCTGCGCCGGGTTCAGTCAGGGCAAACGCGCCCAAGCTCCTGTCGGCCGCACCTGTGAGATAGCGATGCCGCTGCGCCTCGTCGCCGCCGTACAGGATGGAATCGGTTGCGAGCCAATGCGCGGTGATCATCGAAGCCGTCGAGCCGCACGCGCCGGCGATCAGCGCAACCGCATCGAACAAGGCGGTCGGCCGCAGGCCAAGGCCACCATAGGCTTCGGGAATGTTGAGCCCAAGCAGACCCATTTCGGCGAGGCTGCCCAAATGACAGGTGGCCGAGCGGCTGGTTTCGTCGATTTCGGCGGCTGCCGGCACCAGCACCTCGGCGCAATAGCGGCGGACAGCTTCGATCAGCGCTTGGTCGTCATCGTTGTGCACAGTCACGTTCATACCTCCTCGCCCAGTTCGGCCAATATGGCCTGACGGTCCGCATCGAGAGCCGGAGCAGCGGCTATGCCGCCGCGAACGACGCCTGAGAAGCGGGCCGGCTGTTCCGGCACCCGCACGGCCCCGAGCACCGGATGCTCGGCTTCCTGCAAGAGGCCGCGCGCTTCAGCATGTGGAGACGTGAGCGCTTCGGCCATGTCGTTGATCTCGGCAGCGGGCACGCCAGCGCCGACCAAAGCGGCGACCGCGCCTTCGGCGGTCAGTTGGCGGGACCAGCCTTCGATCGCCTGGCGCAAGGCAGGCTCGTTGGCCAACCTGTCGGTGTCGCTGCCAAAGCGGCCATCGGCGGCCAGTTCCGGGCGACCGATGAGGTTCGCCAAAATGGCGAACAGCTTGTTGTTGAGCACCGCCAGAACGAACATGCCGTCACGCGCCTGAAAGGCACCGAAAGGCGCGGACAGCGCGTGCCGATTTCCGACGCGCTGAGGCGCCTCGCCGGAAGCCAGATAGCGGGCAACGACCAGCGGCTGGATGGCGATCATCGCATCGAACATTGCGAGGTCGATGTGGCGACCGGCACCGGTGGTCTGCCGCTCGACAAGCGCGGCAAGGATGGACCAGGAACCGAACAGGCCGGCAACCACGTCGGCAATGGATTCGCCCACCAGCGTTGGCGGGCCGTCAGGCGTGCCGGTGACCGACATGATGCCGCTCATCGCCTGGAGCACGATGTCGTAGGCCGGGCGGGCAGCAAGTTCGCCCTGCTGGCCGAAACCGGAAATCGAAGCATAGACCAGCTTCGGATTGATGCCGGATAGCTTCGCCCAGCCGATGCCCAGCTTGTCGGCGACGCCGGGGCGGAAGTTCTCGACGACGACATCCGAGCGAGCGGCAAGTGCCTGCGCGATGGCAAGATCGCCCGGCCTGGTCAGGTCCAGCGAGATGCTGCGCTTGCCACGATTGACGGCGAGGAACAACGCGCTCTCGCCTTCGATGAAGGGACCGACATGGCGGTAGTCGTCGCCTGCCGGCGGCTCCACCTTGATGACGTTGGCACCCAGATCGGCCAGCAGCGCGGTGCAGTAGGGACCGGCCAGCACACGGCTGAAATCCAGCACGCGTATGCCGGCAAGAGGGCGCGCTGTGGCTGGCTGAGAAGAGGGCTCGGTCATCGGCTTCTCCGGCTGCGGAGCATGGTGGATGAAGGTCGGGCAAGACGATCAGTCGAACATCTTCGCTCGCGGCTCTATCTAATATGTATATACATATCATTGATCCGTGCAAGCGGAGAGTCAACGCTTTTTTGAGCAGCCGCCGCCAGTCGCCTTTCAATGGCGCTTTCAACCCAGCATTGAGTTCCGCAACGTCCGCCCTTGAAACGACACGTTGACTCGGTTTCGAAACGCTGCCTATTATGTATAGTCATATCGACTTTCGAGCGGGTCGGCGGTCGATAGTTCTTCAAGCCTACACGCCCGTCAGCGGGCATGAACACATTGGGAGGTGTCAATGCAAAAGAGGTTTTTCCTCAAAGCGCTGGTTGGTGCAGCGTTCCTTTTCGGTGCCACGGCCGGAGCCTATGCGCAGGATGCGCTGGCCCGCGTCAAGGAAGCCGGTGTCCTCAAGGTCGGCACTGAGACCGCCTTTGCGCCGTTCGACTTCATCGATGCCGGAACGCATGCGGGCCTGAACGTCGATCTGTACGACGAGATCGCCAAGGAGCTCGGCGTCAAGGTCGAATGGGTGCTGCTGCCATGGGAAGGCGTGCTGCCGGGTCTTGAAGCAGGCAAGTTCGACATCGTCGGCGGCCCTGCCACGATCACCAAGCAGCGCATGGAGCGCTACCGCTTCACGCCGCCGGTTGCCGAGGCTACCGTTGCGCTTTTGAAGCGTGCCGGCGATGAGACGGTGAAGAAGCCTGAAGATGTTGCCGGCAAGGTAGTCGGCGGCGGCAAGGCTTCGGCCCAGCTCGAACAGCTCAAGGCGTTTGTCGACACGCTGCCCGGCAAGGCGGACGTGCGCGAATATCCCGGCAACAACGAAGCCTACGCCGACCTCGCGGCCGGTCGCATCGTCGCCGTCGGCAATTCGCTGCCCAACATCGCCTTCGTCGCCAAGCAGCGCCCCGACACCTTCGAAGTGGTGCAGCCACCGTTCGGCACCAAGGCCTATTTCGGCTATCCCGGCCTGAAGGACGACGACCACAAGAGCCTGATGGATGCGATCGAAGCCGCCATGCTCAAGATCAAGGGCGACGGCCGCCTCGGCACGATCCAGGAAAAGTGGTTCGGCGCCAAGTTCGAGACGCCTGACCTGGTCAACGACCCGGCGCTCTGACCGATTGAACAGCGCCGCCGCGCTCACCGCAAGGAGAGCGCGGCGGCCTTGCTTCACATCAAGCCAACCCAAAACGGGTAAGCTATTCCATGTCCTGGAAATTGTTTGAACTGCTGGTGCAGGCATCGTTCTACACGGTGCTGATCAGCTTCATCTCCATCACGATCGGACTGGTGATCGGCACGGCGGTTTCGGCAGCCTCGCTTTCGCCGAATCGTGCGCTCTCCATTTCGGGGCGAACCTTCGTCAGCTTCTTCCGCGGCGTACCGCTTCTGGTGCAACTCTTGCTCATCTACAATCTCTTGCCGGCACTCGGCATCAACGTGCCGAGCGTGGTTGCGGCGATCACCGGGCTTTCGCTGTGCACGGCGGCCTATCAGGCGGAGAATTTGCGCGGCGGTTTCCAGAGCGTGCCGCGTGGGCTGCTCGAAGCCGCCGACATGGTGGGCTTGAGCGCGTTCCAGCAATTCAGGCGCATCAAGGCGCCGATTGCGCTCAGGCTTGCCCTGCCCTCGCTGGTCAATGAAGCAATCATGATCCTGAAAGCCTCGTCGCTGGTTTCGGTGGTCGGCATAGTCGAATTGACGCGCATGGCGCAGGATCTAGCCGCCAGCACCTATCGGCCGATCGAGTTGTTTTCGGCTGCCGGCCTGCTCTACCTCATCATCAATTGGCTGATCGCCTCAGGCGGCTCGCTGTTCGAGCGCTCCTTCCGCTGGGGTCGGCCATGAACTTCGATACAAACCTGATCGTGAGCATCATGCCCGAGCTTGCTCGGGCCTTCGGGGTAACCCTTTTGACCTGGCTGGTCGGAGTGATCGGCGCGGCGGTACTGGGCTTCCTGGTTGCGGTCGCGCGGCGCTACGGCAGCCATTGGCTGGGCTATCCGCTCAGGCTGTACGTCGAAGTCATCCGCGGCACGCCGTTCCTGATCCAGCTTTTCCTGCTCTATTATGGCGGGCCGTTCATTGGCCTTTCGCTGGAACCCATCCCAGCGGGTCTGCTCGGCCTGACCGTTTATGGAGCAGCCTATTTCAGCGAGATCTTTCGCGCCGGCTTCGAGGCGGTGCCGCCCGGCCATGTCGAAGCCGCAGAATGCGTCGGCCTCAACCGGCGCCAGATCATCCAGCGCATCCTCATTCCGGAAATGACCATGCTGGTGCTGCCCGCCTCGGTCAACATGGCGATCATCCTGCTAAAAGAAACCGCCGTGCTGTCGATCATCACCGTGCCTGAACTGACGCTCGTCATCAGCGCGATAGGCTCGCAGCAATACGCATTCGTTGAATCGCTCTTCCTGCTTGCCCTGTTCTACTGGGGACTGGTCGAGCTTGCCGGCCGGCTCGGGCGCTACATGGAAGCCCGCTTCTCCAAATACAGGTTTGTGACCGCATGACGATGCCAGCCATTTCCGTAAGAGGATTGATCAAGCGTTTCGGCGACGTCGAGGTGCTGCACGGGATCGATCTCGACATTCCGCAAGGACAGGTATCCTGCCTGATCGGCCCCTCCGGTTCGGGCAAGAGTACGCTCCTGCGCTGCATGGCCTTCCTCGAAGAAGCCTCCGATGGACTGATATTCATCAATGGCGAGCCGCTCGGCTATGCGCCCGGCCCCCAGGGCAAGCCAGTGCGCCTGCCTGCGGCACGCATCCGCGCGGTGCGCTCCCAGATCGGCATGGTGTTCCAGCAGTTCAACCTCTGGCCGCATATGACAGCGCTCGGCAATGTCAGCGAGGCGTTGAAGACGGTTCACGGCGTGCGCAAGAGCGAGGCCGAAGAGCGCGCGATGGTGCAGCTGAAGAAAGTCGGCCTCGCCGAGCGCGCGGGCCATTACCCGTCGCAACTTTCCGGCGGCCAGCAGCAGCGCGTGGCGATCGCGCGCGCGCTGGCGCTTGAGCCGAAGATCATGCTGTTCGACGAACCGACTTCATCGCTCGACCCCGAACTGACCGGCGAGGTGCTCAACGTCATGCGCGCACTGGCGGCAGACGGCATGACGATGGTGGTGGTATCGCACGAGATCGGTTTTGCGGCGGCGGTGTGTCAGCAGATCGCGTTCCTGGACAACGGCAAGCTTTTGATGACCGGCACGCCGCAGCAGATATTCGGCAAGCCGCGCCATCCGCGCCTCGACCAGTTCCTCGACACCTATCTGGACCGTGGCGCCGCGATGCTTGTCTAGGAAAATGACATGGAGGCGCTGGTAAACCCTGACAGACGCTCACTGCACCAGCGCATTCTCGACGACGTACAAGGCCGCATCCTGTCGGGCGAATGGCCACCCGGCCACCGCATTCCCTTCGAGTACGAATTGACGGCGCAGTACGGTTGTTCGCGGATGACCGTGAGCAAGGTGCTGAACCAGTTGGCGAGGGCCGGCCTTATCGAGCGCCGTCGCCGCAGCGGCAGCTTCGTGCTGCGGCCGCACTCGCAATCGGCGGTACTGGAAATCCGCGACATCATGACGGAGGTGCAGGCGCTTGGTCTCGCCTATCGGTTCGAGATCGTTGGACGGGGCAAACGCCGCGCCGGCCGGGCCGACCTCGACCGCTTGCATCTGGAAGCGAAAGTTCCGGTGCTCAACCTCAACTGCCTGCATTTCGCGGGCAAAGAACCGTTCTGTCATGAAGAGCGCCTGATCAATCTAGATGCGGTTCCGGAGGCCGATGCCGAGACATTCGCCGAGCGTGCGCCCGGCCCCTGGCTTGTCGAACGTGTTCCGTGGAGCACGGCAGAGCATCGCATCCAGGCTGTCGGCGCAAACTCGGTCACGGCTGCGGCGCTCGGCATTGCCGAGGGCACCGCCTGCCTCTTGATCGAACGGCGAACCTGGGGCGCGGAAAAGCCAATCACCCATGTCCGCCTGACCTACCCCGGTGATGGCCATGAGCTAGTCGCCCACTTCGCGCCATCGCGAAGCTAGAGCCGGACGATTGACCTCACACGTCTTGCAACGGAACTCCAGGTTTCAGGGAGTTCTGAAAATCAACGTTGGCTATGCAGGCCGGTTATTCCGTCATACAGGCGCGGACAAGTTCCAAACGATCAAAAGGTGACGAGTTTTGCCTGGCCGCGTGAGGAAGACTTCAGATCTGCAATTCTAGAGCGTTTCATGGTTAGATAGAACCATTCTGCCGGCGATGGTTTGGGACAAGGTCGAGGACTTCGGTGAAGAGCGCACTGGCGGTGCGGTCGAGACGAAGGCCGATGGATTTGACCCAAACCATCGCCGGCAGAATGGTTCTATCTAACCATGAAACGCTCTAGTTGCCGAACAGAGGTGACAGGCTGCACTTGTGGACTCTGGCACGGGCCATATTTCGTTCTTCGCTAGCGCTGAACGAGATTCTCAGTCCACTCGTTGATGCCGGGCGAGATCGAACGTTCGTAAAAATTGTTGCTCTTCTCGCTGCATTTGCCACCCTCAGCGTAATACCAGAACTTCTTCGACCGGGTGCAGAGCAACTTTGAGCCATCCCATACGAACCGGCGTCCCTTGCTCTCCGCATAGAGGAAGAATTTCGACCTCTTGAAGCCGCCGAGGTTCGCGCAATTGCCCGGCTGGATGTTCCACCACCCCTCGACAACCCAGCGGTCTCCACGATCGGGACGCCGGCCAGCTGCCGAGACATAAACCAGAAGCCCCGTTTTGTTACATACCTTCGCCGAAAACCAATCCTGGGTCGGCTGAGACGGAGCTGTCTCTGGCGCGGGTGCGGGTGCAGGCGTGCCACCGCCGAGATTGTATTCAGTTGAATCGCTATCGTCGGCCGAACTTGTGTCAGGCTCGGGCTGCGTCTGGTAGTCGTTGTCGTCGGCCGTCGATCCGGACGGAGGATTGAAGATACAGAGATTGTAGCCTGCGCCGCGATCCTTCTGCCAATCGATCATTCCCGGCATGGTTCTGCAGCGGCGCTCCGATCGGGTGTAGTAGTCCATGCTCTGGTCATCGTAGTCGGCAATGACGCAGACATCACCACGCGACTCAACGACGAAATCAAACTTGGGATCGGAGCTTGCGCGGACCGCATCCGAATCGTGATCCGAACACGAGTCGGCCCGGACTGCGCCCAGGAAAAAGAGGCTTGTGGCCAAAGCAAGAAAACAAAGGAGCGCACCACGCGCCATTACTTGGAGCCAAATAGTATGCTGCACTCTCCCCTCCCCGTCCCAAAAATATCTACAATAATACATGCGGATTGGGAAGTACGTCGGTATTTTAAGCTTCGAAAAGGAGAGGCAGTGCATCGACTGACATACTCCCCGGATTGCCAGCCATGTTAAATTGATGTCGAGTCGAGCAAGTTCGGATTCATTGCTCGAAAAACTCGACTACGAACTATCCATTTGACTTCGTCATATGATTTTTTGCGCGCCGGAGAGGATGAAACTGAGCGCCGCTATGTCATTGTAGGAGTTATATGATTTCTCCTCGCCGTTTGCTGCAGGTCCGGGTCGCACCGCCTTCGGCGATGGAAGACCGGGATAATTGGTTGCGGAGCGGCTGGATTAATTCCAACTGCGCCGGCCGGAGAAATATCGCAAAAAGCTAGCCTATAGCGGCAAACCCGCCTTGACATAACCGTCGAGGAAATGCTGCCGGTCCTCATCGCGCCTAAATGCCTGCGTAGCCGCCCAACGAGACGCGAGAAAGCCGGGACTTGTCTCAAGGAACCGACGGGCTTCCTCGTGAGCCTCGGCGAGCTGACCGAGCTGCGCCAAGCTCGCTGCAAGGATGCGTTTTGCCGGTAGCCGGCCAACCTCCTCCATGCGGAGAACCGTGACCGCTTGGGCATAGCTGCCTGCAGCATAGTACGCGAAGCCGAGGTCCCAGTAGTACCGACCCGGCGGATATGGATTGAGCCGGAGAGCCTTCTCGGCAAATTGGACGGCATCGTGGGGTTGGCCTTGCCGGACCCTCAAGTCCGCCATGTTCATGATGGTATCGGCATGGTTCGGGTTGATCCTCAGCGCCGTTTGGAACGCGGACTCCGCCTCTTCGAGCGCGCCTTCACAGAGCCGAACAAACCCAAGGACGCTATGCCCCATGGGATCGTTCACATCCAGGGACATAGCCTTCTCAGCGTAAGCGAGCCCGAGAGCCTGATTCGCGTTAAAGTCCTCTCCGTAGTGGATCGCCGCATTGTAGTGCGAGACGGCGAGCCACGCATGGGCCTCCGCCAGATTCGGATCGAGCTCGATGGCCTTGGCGAGGAGAGTACGAGCAAGCTTGTTTCCGGCGGGCGACTGCATGACAAGAACGCGCCCGCGAACGAGAAAATCATATGCTTCGATGTTTGTCGTCCGGCGCCGGGCGGACGGCGCGTCATCGAGCACGTGTTCAAGCGGCACAACTTTCGCCAGAGCCGCGACGACCTTGTGTACTACTTGGTCCTGCAGACGAAAGACGTCGGCCAGATCGCCATCAAACCGCTCGGCCCAAAGACATCTGTTCGTCGTCGCCTCAGTAAGGTGAACCCCAATTCGGACCTGGTCTGCGACGCGGCGCACGCTGCCCTCGACGACGTAGCGGACGCCGAGTTCCTTCGCGATTGACTGCGTATCGGCGGACCTTGCTTTGAAAGCGAACGACGAATGGCTTGCGATCACCACGAGACCAGGCACTTTCGACAGGTCGGTGATCAAATCGTCCACCAGACCGTCGGCGAAATGCGCCTGCTCCGGATCAAGGCTCATGTTCGCAAAGGGCAAGACAGCGATCGAAGGGTCCGCTTCGAGCGCCGGGCCGGCATCGACAATTGAAGCCTCGTGCTCCTGGATGGTGAGCGGGCCTGCGAACCGATAGCCCACCCGCGGGAAGGTCACGATCCATTCTTCCCCGTCGGGCGAGGCGCGCAGCCGCCTGCGAAGGGCGGCGATCTGGACCGTCAGATTGCTTTCTTCGACATTGGTGTTCGGCCAGGCGGCGTCCATCAAAGCCGCCTTGGATACTACTTGACCGCGCGCCTCCACCAAGGCCTGCAGCAGCGCAATGGGCTTGCTTCCAATCGCAACAGGCAGGCCGTGCTCGAATAGTGCGCCGTTGCCAGCGTCAAGCACAAAGGGACCGAATTCGAAGCGCTGAGGCGCCATGTTCAATCATACGACCTTCGGAAAAATTTTGCGATCAATTCGGAGCTTCTTCAGGATTAGCGCCACGAAATCACCGATGCTCTTCACCTCGGACCGGCCTGAATGGGCAACTGTCCGTGGCTTGGCACAGTACCAAGGGAGAGACTGATATGACGAAGCTAACATTGGCGATGAGTGTGCTTGCCGGCGTGAGCGCGCTTTGCGGCGCTGCCGCAGCCGATTCCTCAATGGTCGGTCCTACTTACATTGGGGATCGAGCGGCGGACCCCGAGGACGAGACGTTCGCCTATTTGGTGAAAACTGAAGGCGATCGGCCACTCGCGTTCATCGGTCCAGCCCGCAACATCGGACCCGTCACGGGCGACGCGGAAAAGGACACCATCGGTTACCGGCCGCTGTTTGGAGTGCAGAGAGACGGCCTTTGGTCATTCGTGCTCGTGAGCGAGTAATGGAAATGCCGCGCTAGCGCCGCGAGGGAGACGCGCCGGACGCAGCTCTGGAGCGACCAGTCCATGACCAAGACCGGTGAACTGTAGCGTGGTAAACTGAAAGTGGCGCACCCGACAGGATTCGAACCTGTGACCTCTGCCTTCGGAGGGCAGCGCTCTATCCAGCTGAGCTACGGGTGCTTTCAGGATCGCAAGCGCGATACGGAAAACGGTGCGCCGCCGAAGCGGTTAGCCAAGGCTTCTTAGCGGAACGAGGCCAGCGCTTCAACGGGTGAAATGGCGCGATGACGGGCCACAAGACCAAACGCGTCCCCTCGCGCCGCCAATCAGGCCGGCCAACTCTGCAAAGGGTGTGGCGAAATGGAAGCATAGGGACCTCTTTCGTGCCATCGCGTCACACAAGCCTCGACTCGCCAAGGCACTTTCCATAGGTTGCGCCGCATCTACTCCCGAGCGGCAACGTATGAAGAAACTGGCCCTTGTTGTTCTGAGCCTTGTTGCGGCGGCAATTGTCGTGCCCGCAAGCGCGGCCACGCTTGTGCCACCCGGCAACAGCTCCGTCGAGCAACCGCCCATTCCGGGCGCCTCGTCACGGCGCACGCAAGCGACCAATACGACCTTCCAGGCCAAGTACCGCAAGATCTATGGGCTGTTGAAAAACGATGCCGCGCTTCGCGACAAGATCAGGCAGGCCGCCGCCGCCTACGGCATCAAGCCGATCCATATCGTAGGCGCGATCGTCGGCGAGCACACCTACAATGTTGACGCCTATGACAGGCTGCAAACCTATTACGTCAAGGCGATTTCGTACCTCTCCAGCCAGCTTACCTTCGCCTACAAGGGCGAGGATGTTTCCGAATTCGTGCAGCGGCCGGAATTCTCGGAATGCGCCAGCCAGGCAGGAAGCTACGAGTTGTGGGAATGCCGGGAGCAGGTGTGGAACCGCGCGTTTCGCGGGAAGAGCGTGGGCGGAACCAGCTTTCCCAACGACCGCTTTGGCGCCACGTTCTTCCAGCCTTATTATGCCGGGCAGACCTTCGGCCTCGGCCAGCTCAATCCTTTGACCGCATTGCAGATGAGCGACATCGTCCACAATATTTCCGGCCTGCCGAAGCTCGACGTGAAGGACCCCAACCAGGTCTACAAGACCATCATGGACCCGGACCTGACGCTTGCCTATGTCGCCGCTACGCTCAAGAAGTCGATCGATGCCTACAAGGATATCGCCGGGTTCGACATTTCGCAGAACCCGGGAATCACGGCAACGCTCTACAATGTCGGCAATCCCGAAGCCCGCGCCTATGCGCTCAAGGCCGAAAACGAGCGCCGCAGCGCGGCTGGCGAAGCCCAGAAGATGCCGGAAGAAAACTATTACGGCTGGTTGGTCAACGACAAGCTGCCTGAACTCGAGGCGCTGTTCTAGAGCAGCGGGCGTTCTGACGAACGCATATCTCGCTGCTCCAGCTAAGTCTCTTTAGCCACATTTGTGCAACGTCAGACGATTCCGTCCGACTGCAAAATGTTCTGGTCTGCCGAGCCTACTCGACCGAACCGACGAGAACCTGCTGGTCGTCGCGGATCGAAACCCAGCGGCCGGTATTGTCGATCGCCTGACGCTTCAGAAAACGATAGCCGGTCTGGTCCCAGGAACGAACCTTGTCGTTCAGATTGTCGAGCACGAAATCGCCCTTGCTCGTGCGCACGGTCAACACGGCATGGCCCTCGCCATCGGGCTTGCGAACCACCGTGATCAGCAGGTTGGAAAATGGCACGCCCATGCGGTTCAGCAAGCGGCGCTTTTCCAGCACATAGTCCTCGCAGTCGCCCACGCCCTTGTCGGGATAGGCCCAGACTTCGTCCTTGCCGTAGATGTCGATATCGTTCATCGGCTTGACGGCGGCGTTGACGGTCACAGTCACACTGGCCAGTTGCTTCCAAAGCGCGCCGGTCATCTTCGCAGGCGAAAGGTCTGTCGAACGAACCGAGCATTCGGTGGGGTTGGCCTTGCAGAAATCATAGTGTCCGATCGGCTGCGAGGTTATGCCGCCGGTCATCATGGCGCCGGCGGCGGATGCGGGGGCGACAGCCGAAGCGGCAGCCACCATTCCAACCATCCCTGCGATGCAGAAGCGCAACCCTAGCGCCACCGGTGAGGAATTCATTGTCCCCGCTCGCCCCTGTTTGTTAACGAAAAGTTAAGGGCGATTTACACTCCGTGTCAATTGAACACGGCGGCTGTTTGCAAGCATGGTTACTCGCGCGGGGGTGACCGCGGCGATTGTGCAACAGTGTCGCATATCGGCAACCGGGTGCCGGTAACGAAAGATGTGGTTAATCCGGGTTGCGGTTCAGCTTCGAGCCGTACGCACCAGGCGAGGCTTGCTTGGAACGCGGTTCTTGCGCCCATGGCTGGCAATGAAATCGACGATCCTCGGCACGATCTCCGAACGGAAGCGCGAACCGTTGAAAACGCCGTAGTGGCCAACGGTCGGCTGCATGTAGTGAGCCTTCATCTCGTCAGGAATATTGACGCAAAGGTCATGCGCGGCCCTGGTCTGCCCGATGCCCGATATATCGTCGTTCTCGCCCTCGACCGTGAACAAGGCCGTGGTGCGAATGGCCGACGGATCGACCGGCGTGCCGCGATGCGTCATCTCGCCTTTCGGCAGAGCGTGGCGGATGAACACCGTGTCGACGGTCTGCAGATAGAACTCGGCGGTCAGGTCCATCACCGCCAGATATTCGTCGTAGAACTCCCTGTGCTTCTCGGCACTGTCGCCATCGTGCTTGACGAGGTGCATGAAGAAATCCTTGTGGGCGATGATATGCCGGTCAAGGTTCATGCCCATGAAGCCCGAAAGCTGCAGGAAGCCGGGATAGACGAAACGCCCAAAGGCCGGAGCCGGCCACGGCGCCTGCATGATGACATGCTCTCGGAACCAGTCGAGGCCCTTTTCCTTGGCAAGCGCATTGACAGCGGTCGGATGGCTGCGGGTATCGATGGGGCCGCCCATCAGCGTCATCGTCGAAGGCGCGAAGGCATCGCCGCGCGCTTCCATCAGCGAGACGGCGGCCAACACCGGCACCGAGGGCTGGCACACAGCCATGACGTGGGTGTCGGGGCCGAGTTCGTGCAGCATGTCGATGACGTAGTCGACATAGTCGTCGAGATCGAAGCGTCCCTGCGCCATCGGCACCATGCGCGCATCCACCCAATCGGTGATGTGCACCTCGGCGTGCGGCAGCATCGCTTCGACCGTGCCGCGCAGCAGGGTCGCGTAGTGACCCGACATCGGCGCCACGATCAACAGCTTAGGACCGGGATGCTTGCCGGCAGGCATTGCCTTGTTGAAGCGGATGAGGTTGCAGAAGGGCCTTGACCAAACCACCTGCTCGCTGACTGGAACACTCTTCCAGTCAGCCTCGACGGAGGTGATACCGAAGCTCGGCTTGCTGTAGTGGCGCGTGGTGCGCTCGAACAGTTCGGCGGTCGCGGCAATCGACCTGCCCCACAAGGTGTTCGAAAGCGGATTGAGCGGGTTGCTGTAGAGCATGCGCACCGCATCCGCATAGGCGCGGGCGGGCTGCAAGGCCGCGTGGTTCAATTCGTAGAGCTGGTAGAACATGCTAGGTCCCCGCTGCTGCTTCCGACGAAGGACGACGAAGCAGCGCCGAGCCTTGACTGTCTCGCGCAGAGGTTAACAACAAATTGCTGCGACGCAATACATCAATATGCGTTTTGGGCATTGGACATTGGTCCAAGCCATTGAGAAAGCGAAAGCATTTTGAAGAGCCGGCTATCAGCGCAGGTGCGAAGCCGGCAAAGTCCCGGACGGAAAATACTTTCCGCCGCGATTGAAGCGGAACTTCCCCAAGGTCAAGTGCCTGACACCGCGCCTCTAGACCTGCGCCATGCAGATCGACGTGTGGCCCGACTTGATGAACCCGAGCCTGTTCGCCGCGCCCTTCGACAGATCGAGAACGCGACCCTTGATGAACGGTCCGCGGTCGTTGATGCGCACAACCACGCTCTTGCCATTCTTGCGATTGGTGACCTTGACGCGCGTGCCGAACGGCAAGGTGCGATGGGCGGCAGTCAGGGCGGAAGGGTTCATGCGTTCGCCGGAAGCGGTGCGCGAATGCAGCGCGTACCACGATGCGCGGCCACATTGTGCAGCGGCGTCATTGGTGGTGAGGCCCAACGCCAGTGCCGCCGTCAAGGTTGCCGCGATAAGGGCAGACTTGCTTTTTCTGTCCATGAAAAGAACTGGCTCCGTTTTCAGATACGGGGCCGTAGGGGGCAAATGAGGCAGCAAATGCGGCGAGCATCCGTCAGAAACGTGGCGGAGTCACACTTTTCGAATCACTTCGACACAGTTTGTCAGGCGTTTTCTAACCTATATCGATTGAATACATATAATGGGCAATTGAAATAGGAAAAAATATCTAGCCCGACAAATGCACCTCTTTGCTTCAATACTCAACGGGTATTCTATCGACTGTTACAAATGATACATTTGGTGCAAAATTTAGATCACAGGATTATTACATCTTGTAGTCCCATATCGGGACATGACTCTGCCCAATCGGCGAGACCAATCGCCGATGCCGGATTGTAAGGTCATCGAAGGGCTGAGGCTGTCTCAGCTGTTTTCGCGGAAGAACTTCTTGACCGTCTTGACGATGCCGGCGTCGGACACGGCGTAGCCCGGCAGCGTCGAGACCGCGCGACGGTAGTCGGTGCCGGAAATGATCTCGCGCAGCCGCTCGATCGGCTTGGAATTGAGGATGTTGGAGCGGCAAAGAAAGAAATAGTCCTCGCGGATGACGTGAACGAAGTCGAGATCGAACTCGACCGCCGCCGCCTCGACACCGAAACCCGTGTCGGCCATGCCTCTCGCCACATGGGCGGCAACCGCGGCGTGGGTCAGTTCCACGTTCTGGTAGCCGGGAATGCGGTCGCTTTCGATCTTCTCCTGCGCCAGCAACTGCTCGAACAGAAGCCGCGTGCCCGAGCCGGCATCGCGGTTGACGAAAGTTATGGTGGGATCGACCAGCGAATGCAGGCCGGTGATGTTGAGCGGATTGCCGCGCTTGACGA
Organism: Mesorhizobium sp. FG116; assembly: GCF_057809835.1. Taxonomy (NCBI): domain Bacteria; kingdom Pseudomonadati; phylum Pseudomonadota; class Alphaproteobacteria; order Hyphomicrobiales; family Phyllobacteriaceae; genus Mesorhizobium; species Mesorhizobium sp. FG116. The sequence continues at coordinate 74,071 of NZ_JBMDKS010000012.1, read as the reverse complement.
ACAGGCCCATCTCGCGCGTCACAAAGCCGAGCACGCAATAGATGGAAGGGTCAAGCCAGCGCTTGCAGTCGGCGGCGGCCCGCTTGCGCAACTCGCCATGCGGCAAGTGGATGGCTGCCAGCTCGCATTCCTGGGCCCTCAGCGATTCCAGCGAGGCCTGATTGCTCATGTAGCGCAGGTCGAGATTGGTGCCGGGCTCGCGGGCGATGAATTCGCCCAGCTTGGAAATGGCGAAGCCGTGGCTGGCGTGGATCCTGATGCGCGGCGGCACGTCCGGCAACAGGCTTGCCAGTTCCATCTCCAGTTCCTGGGCAATGTTGTGCAATTGTGGCCCAAGGCGGGCATTGAGATGCTGTTCGGCCCAGACCAGCTTGTTGCCGAGCGCGGTCAGATGTGTGCCCTTGCCGCGCTGGCGTTCCACCAGAGGTTCGCCGAAGAATGCCGACCATTGATCGACAAGGTTCCAGGCATGGCGATAGGACATGCCGCTGTGATCGGCGGCGCTGGCAAGCGTTCCGGTCTGCTTGATTTCGCGCAGGATGCTCAAGATGACGCGCATCGAATGCGGCGAGGTTTCGCTCGTGAAATTCCACAAAGCCTCGATCTGGATCCGCATCATCGCGCGTTGGCCTCCTTGCCAACACTGTTAGATGGCCAAGGCCAAATACACAGTCGAGCACGCGAACCAATATGTCGCTGCCGGAAAATGCGGCGCAAAACTCTGCCTGTTGAGGCATTGGAGCCGGCGCGTGGCACCGGCGTCCAAGGGTCGAAACCCGTCAGTGACCGGTGCCGCTTGCGGCCACCTCAACGCCATATTCCAGCGAAGACTCAACAAAAAGGTGCCACAGCGTGTCCGAGAAGCTGGTGAAGACGAGCGCCACGTAAGCAGGGTTTCCGCTTGCGTCGTCCGCCTCGCGCCAGAAATTCACCGCGGTGTGATCGATCGATGTCGTGGCTGCCGAGCCGACCGGGAACACCGTGTCGTGCAGGTCGAGCGACGTCATCTTGGCAAGTGCGTCCCGCGCATTGGGGCCGGAGATGCGTATCTGGCAGCGGCCGTCCGACTGATTGGAAAGCGACGCCAAACCGGCAAATGCCTGTTCCTGCTGCTCGACGGACGGAGCTGTCTGCGGCAATTCCGAAAAAGCGAGGAACTGGTCAGGACCGGACCACACCAAGGTCACGACCTTGCCGCTCGATATCTTAAGAGCGGCAGGCGGCTCGGCTCCAAAAAGCTTCTTTGTAGCCTTTGCCACGTCCGCGTTGCGGCCGCGCCGCGTCATGACCTGAACAAGCGCGATGTCGCTGACATGCGACAGCGAAACGCCTGGCGCAGCCTTGCCCGCGCCATGACGACCGGGAACGAGCGCCTTCTTGAGCGGCGATTGCGAACTCCAGACAAAATCAGGCACGCTGGCGCACTCCCTCAGGATCGTAGAACACCGGGCTGCAAAGCTCGACATCGTAGGTTTCGTTACGCAACGGATCGTGCGCCTTAACGATTTCGCCGTGGCGTTCTGCGCCATGCGAAACAAGGCCGAGGCCGAGCCACTGGTTCTGGGTCGGCGAGAAGCAGACCGACGTGACGTAGCCCTGATCCGTCTCCGGTCCCGGGATCGCGCCCTTTGGCACGATGTGGGCGCCAGAGCGCAGGCGGCGCGATTTATCGACCGGGCGGATCCCGACCACGACCTGACGGTCGGGAGCGGTCAGCGCCTCGCGTTGCGACAGCACGCGGCCGATGAAGTCCTTCTTCTTCGACGCCATCTTGCCGAGGCCGAGATCGCCGGCAGTGGTGGTGCCGTTCAGTTCCGGACCCGCGACGTGGCCCTTTTCAATGCGCATCACGCCAAGCGCTTCAGTGCCGTAAGGCGTGACGCCGAAGGGCTCGCCGGCAATCATCAGGTTGCGCGCCATCGCCTCGCCGTAGCGGGCGGGCACCGCGATTTCGAACGCCATTTCACCGGAGAAGGAAATGCGGAACAGGCGCGCTTCCATGCCGCCGCGCAGTTTCACCGTGCGCACGCCCATGAAGGGGAAGCCTTCGTTCGACATGTCTTCCGACGGATCGACGAGCGCCTGCAGCAAGTCACGCGTGCGCGGACCGGCAATCGAGAACTGCGCCCACTGGTCGGTCGCCGATGACAGCTGCACATCGAGTTCAGGCCAAAGAACCTGCCGGCAGAATTCGAGGTGCTGCATCACCGGACCGGCCTTGGCCGTGGTCGTGGTCATGAAATAGTGGTCTTCGGCGAGACGCGAGGTGGTGCCGTCATCCATGACGATACCATCTTCGCGCAGCATCAGGCCGTAGCGCGCCTTGCCCACGCCAAGAGCGGAGAAGGCATTGATATAGACGCGGTCGAGGAAAGTGCCGGCATCCGCGCCACGCACATCGACCTTGCCCAGTGTCGAGACATCGCAGAAGCCAACGCCGTTGCGGACGGCCAGCACTTCACGCGTCACCGACTGCAGCCAGTCGGTTTCGCCCGGCAGCGGGAACCACTGCGCGCGCTTCCACAGGCCGGTGTCCACGAACACCGCACCACGCTCCGCGGCCCAATGATGCGAAGGCGTCAGGCGCGTGGCATGGAAGTTTTCATCGCGGTTGTGACCAGCCAGCGCGCCGATCGCGACCGGCGCATAGGGCGGACGGTAGACGGTGGTGCCGGTGTCGGCAATGCTGCGGCCAACCGCGTCGGCCATGATGGCAAGGCCGGTGACGTTGGACGTCTTGCCCTGGTCGGTCGCCATGCCAAGCGTGGTGTAGCGCTTGAGGTGCTCGACCGATTCATAGCCTTCGCGCTGCGCCAGCTTCACGTCGGAAGCGGTGACGTCGTGCTGGAAATCGACGAACGCCTTGCCCTTCACCTGGACATGCCACAAAGGCTTGATCGAGAAAGCTTCGTCCGAGGCCTTGGCGGCGTTGCCGGACTTGCCCTTGGCACCTGCTTCGGCAGCTGCCATCGCGCCTGCGGCATGGCCGGTGCGCAGGCACGCGCCAAGCGACAGGTCGCCATTGGCAGCACCCGCCATGGTCATGCCGGCGGGAGCATTGGCGGGCACGAATGCCGCAATGTCGTCGCGCCATTCAGGCTTGCCGCGATGGAAGCAGGAAAGCGCCAGGTTGGGATTCCAGCCGCCCGACATCGCCAGGCAGTCGGCATCGATCTTCTGGTTGCCGCCAGCACCTGCCACGGTGATGCTGTTGACGCCATCGACGCTGCCGCCGACATCGGCGACGACGCCCTGGATGACACGGATACCGGAGTAATCGCCCGTCGCCGGCTTGCCGCGCGGATCGATCACGGCTGCCACTTCCACGCCGGCACGGCGAATGGCATCGACCGTGCTCCAGCCATCGTCGTTGTTGACGAAAAGCGCGATGCGCTTGCCCGGCAGGGCGGCAAAGCGGTTCACATAGGTGCGGACAGCCGAGGCCATCATGACCGCAGGGCGGTCGTTGCCCGGGAACACGATCGGACGCTCGATGGCGCCTGCGCCCACAACGCTGCGCTTGGCCGCGATGCGCCACAGGCGCTGGCGAACCTGATGCTCGGGCGGTTGCGGCACGTGATCGTTGACGCGCTCCAGCGCACCGAAATCGCCGCTGTCATAGACACCGAACACAGCCGTGCGGGTCATGATGCGGACATTTGGCAGCGAAGAAAGTTCTGCGACCGCCGACTGCACCCACTGCAACGCATCGACGCCGTCGATCACGCCGCCATCGGACTGAAGCCTGCCGCCAAGCCTGCTGTCGTCATCGCAAAGGATGACACGCGCGCCTGCCCGGCCGGCCGACAGCGCAGCCGCAAGACCGGTCGCGCCACCGCCGACGACCAGCACATCGCAATGCGCCCAGGCCTTGTCGTAGTGATCCGGATCGGCAATGCCAGCCGTCTTGCCGAGACCGGCAGCACGGCGGATCGCGGGCTCATAGAGAGCCTCCCAGAATTTGGCCGGCCACATGAAGGTCTTGTAGTAGAAGCCGGCAACAAAGATCGGCGATGCCAACTGGTTGACCGACATGAAGTCATGGCGCAGCGAAGGCCAGCGGTTCTGGCTCTGCGCCACGAGGCCGTCATAGAGCTCCGACGTGGTGGCGCGGGTATTGGCCTCGCGCCGCGCGCCGGTGCGCAGTTCAACAAGTGCGTTCGGCTCTTCCGGGCCGGCGGTCAGGATGCCGCGCGGACGGTGATACTTGAAGGAGCGGCCAACCAGCCTGACCCCGTTCGCCACCAGCGCGGAGGCCAGCGTATCGCCGGCAAAGCCGGTCATCTGCTTGCCGTCGAAGCTGAAGTTCAACGGCGCATTGCGGTCGATCTGGCCGCCGGCACCCAGGCGGTGCGACTGGCCCGCGACGGTTCTGGTGCTACCCTCCATCACCGTTCTCCTGCTTGCTTCGCCTTCGCGGCACCCGCACCGGGGGCTGCCGTTACCGACTTGAATTCATGGGTTGTCGTGCTGCGCTCGGCAATCAGCCAGGACCGGCAGCCACCACCGTGGTACCAGTATTCACGGGTGAGCCCGGCGACGTTATCGCGCAGATAAACGTAGTCGTAGAACTGATCCTCAACGGCCATGCCGCCATCGATCGGGGCATCGGGCCGTTTCGGTGAGGCGTCGCCAAGGTAAGTAAACTCGCCCGAGTCGCGTGCGCCGCAGAAGGGACATGCAATACGCATTCGCCAGTCTCGCTGTTTTAATGCAGGTTCGGTTGGGCGCCCTGGCCCTTTTCGTCGATCATCGCGCCACGACGGAAACGGTCGAGGCGGAAGCGTCTGCCTTCCTCGTGCGGCTCGTCGCGCGCAAGAAGATGGGCAAAGACCAGCCCGGAGGCAGGCGTCGCCTTGAAGCCGCCATAGCACCAGCCGGCGTTGAGGTAGAGCCCGTCCACCGGCGTCTTGTCGATGATCGGCGTGCCGTCCATCGACATGTCCATGATGCCGCCCCACTGGCGCAGCAGCCGCACGCGCCCGATCATCGGCATGATCGCCATGCCGCCTTCGCACACGTCTTCCATCACCGGCATGTTGCCGCGCTGGGCATAGGAATTGTAGCCGTCGAGGTCGCCGCCGAAGACAAGGCCGCCCTTGTCGGACTGGCTGACATAGAAGTGGCCGGCGCCGAAAGTGACGACGCCCGGGATCAGCGGTTTGATGGCTTCCGACACGAACGCCTGCAGGACGTGGCTTTCGATCGGCAGGCGCAGGCCGGCCATAGCCGCGACGCGCGAGGAACTGCCCGCAACCGCCATGCCGACCTTGCCGGCACCGATGGTGCCGCGACTGGTCTCCACGCCGGTGATGCGCCCGTTGGTGCGCTGGAAGCCGGTCACTTCGCAATTCTGGATGATGTCCACGCCGAACTCGTCGGCGGCGCGGGCGTAGCCCCAGACCACGGCATCGTGACGGGCGGTGCCGCCGCGACGCTGCATCAAACCGCCCTGGATCGGGAAGCGCGCATTGTCGTAGTTCAGGAACGGCAATATCTGGCGAATCTGGTTGGCGTCGAGAAGCTCGGCATCGATGCCGTTGATGCGCATCGCGTTGCCGCGCCGTGCGAAGGCGTCGCGCTGGGCATCCGAGTGGTAGAGGTTGATGATGCCGCGCTGGCTGACCATCGTGTTGTAGTTAAGGTCCTGCTCCATGCGCTCCCAGAGCTTCATCGAAAGCTCATAGAAGCTGGTGTTGCCGGGCAGCATGTAGTTGGAGCGGATGATGGTGGTGTTGCGGCCGGCGTTGCCGGAGCCGATCCAGCCCTTTTCCAGCACCGCGATGTTGCGGATGCCGTACTCCTTGGCAAGAAAATAGGCGGTCGCAAGGCCGTGGCCGCCGCCGCCGATGATCACTACGTCATAGTGGCTCTTGGGTGCCGGGTCGCGCCAGGCGCGGCCCCAGTTCTTGTGGCTCGACAAAGCCGCCCGCGCCAAAGAAAAGATCGAATACTTCATGACATCCATTTTCCGCTGCGCGGGATTCATGTTTGGGTCAATGGAACACCGCGGCGCGCAAGCGCCGCGGTGTCCGATAAGTTGCCGATCAACAATCGAGCGTGTTGTCGACTTCCCACTGGGTGAAGTGAGTGGCGTAGGAATTCCACTCCTGCATCTTCAGCTTGATGAAGCCGTTGGACAGGTCTTCGCCCAGCGCTGCCTTCAGTTCCTTGTCCTTGTCGAACATGCGGATGGCGTCGAGCAGGTTCAGCGGCAGCTTCGGACCGGACTTAATCGTGTGACCGTCCTGGTACATGTTGATGTCGCTGCGCTTGCCCGGATCGGCCTTGCTGCGCAGACCGCTGAGACCTGCTGCAACGATGACAGCCTGCATCAGGTACGGATTGGCTGCGCCGTCGGGCAGGCGGAGTTCGAAGCGGCCGGGACCCGGAACACGAACCATGTGGGTACGGTTGTTGCCGGTCCAGGTCACCGTGTTCGGTGCCCAGGTTGCACCTGAGGTCGTACGCGGAGCATTGATGCGCTTGTACGAATTGACCGTCGGGTTGGTGATGGCGGCCATGCCGGAAGCGTGCTTCATGATGCCGCCGAGGAAGTGCATGCCGCGCTCGGACAGGCCGTCCTTGGCGTTCTTGTCGGCAAACACGTTCTTCTTGCCTGTCAGGTCCCATGCGGAGATGTGCGCATGGCAGCCATTGCCGGTGAGGCCCGGGAACGGCTTCGGCATGAAGGTCGCCCTCAAGCCGTGCTTTTCGGCAATCGTCTTCATCATGAACTTGAAGAACGAATACTTGTCGGCAGTTGCCAGCACGTCATCGTAAGCCCAGTTCATTTCGAACTGGCCGTTGGCGTCCTCGTGGTCGTTCTGATACGGCTCCCAGCCGAGTTCCAGCATCGCATCCGCAACTTCGGCAATGATGTCGTAGCGGCGCATGACGGCCTGCTGGTCGTAGCAAGGCTTGTTCGAACGGTCGAGTTCGTCAGCGATCAGCTTGCCGTCCGGCGTCGTCAGGAAGAATTCCGGCTCGACGCCGGTCTTGACGCGGATGCCTTCCTTGGCTGCTTCGGCAACAAGACGCTTCAGCGTGTTGCGCGGAGCCTGATCGACGCTCTTGCCTTCCATGACGCAGTCGGAGGCGAGCCAGGCCACTTCCGGCTTCCAGGGAAGCTGGATGACCGAGGACGGATCCGGCACGGCCAGCATGTCCGGGTGAGCCGGAGTCAAATCCATCCAGGTGGCGAAGCCGGCGAAGCCGGCCCCGTCCTTTTGCATGTCACCGATGGCGCGCGCCGGAACGAGCTTTGCCCGCTGCATGCCGAAGATATCGGTGAAGGTTACCATGAAGTACTTGATATTACGGGCCTTGGCATAGTCGGTAAGGTCGCTCACAGCCGATCCCTCCAGTTTCGCCTCGAATGTTCCCATTGCAGTTCCCCTGTTGTGTAGCTTCGGAGGTATGGCTTAGAGACCGCCCTGCCCGGGGATCCAACCGGTGCCGGCAAGCGGGACGCGCGCCATGGCGGCGGCCTCGATCGTCAGCGCACACAAGTCTTCCGGCTCAAGGTTATGCACGTGGTTCTTGCCGCAGGCGCGCGCGATGGTCTGCGCTTCCAGCGTCATGACTTTCAGGTAGTTCGCCAAACGCCGACCGGCGGCGATCGGGTCGACGCGTTTCATCAGTTCCGCGTCCTGAGTGGTAATACCAGCCGGGTCCTTGCCTTCGTGCCAGTCGTCGTAGCAGCCGGCAGTGGTTCCGAGCTTCTGGTACTCGGCTTCCCAACGCGGATCGTTGTCGCCGAGCGCGATGAGCGCAGCGGTACCAACCGATACGACGTCCGCACCGAGCGCAAGCGCCTTGGCGACATCGGCGCCGTTGCGGATACCGCCGGAGACGATGAGCTGGACCTTGCGGTGCATGCCGAGATCCTGCAGCGCCTTAACGGCAGGACGAATGCAGGCGAGCGTCGGCTGGCCGACATGCTCGATGAACACTTCCTGCGTGGCGGCGGTGCCGCCCTGCATGCCGTCGAGAACGACGACGTCCGCGCCTGCCTTAACTGCAAGTGCCGTGTCGTAGTAAGGACGTGCGCCGCCAATCTTGACGTAGATCGGCTTTTCCCAGTCGGTGATTTCGCGCAGTTCGAGGATCTTGATCTCGAGATCGTCCGGGCCCGTCCAGTCGGGGTGACGGCAAGCCGAACGCTGGTCGATGCCCTTGGGCAGCGTGCGCATTTCGGCAACGCGATCGGAAATCTTCTGGCCGAGCAGCATGCCGCCGCCGCCTGGCTTCGCGCCCTGTCCAACGACCACTTCAATGGCGTCGGCGCGACGCAGGTCGCGTGGGTTCATGCCGTAGCGGGAAGGCAGGTACTGGTAGACCAGGGTCTGCGAATGGCCGCGCTCTTCCTCGGTCATGCCGCCGTCGCCGGTGGTGGTCGAGGTGCCGGCAATGGTCGCGCCGCGGCCGAGGGCTTCCTTGGCCGGGCCGGACAGCGAGCCGAAGCTCATGCCGGCGACGGTGATCGGGATCTTCAACTCGATCGGCTTCTTGGCGAAGCGGGTGCCGAGCGTGACCTTGGTTTCGCACTTTTCGCGGTAACCCTCGAGCGGGTAACGCGAAATCGAAGCGCCGAGGAACAGGAGGTCGTCGAAATGCGGAACCTTGCGCTTGGCGCCGGAACCACGGATGTCGTAGATGCCGGTTGCCGCTGCACGGCGGATTTCCGACATGCTGTATTGATCGAAAGTCGCCGATCCACGCGGTGTAGTAGGAGGATTATGATAGGACATGTTCTACCTCAGTACGCGTCGGCGTTGTCGATATTGAAGTTGTAGAGGGTGCGCGCGGAACCGTAGCGCTTGAACTCCTCCGGCTTGACATCGGTGATGCCCGCTTTCGCCAAAAGATCCTTCAGGATCTCGATGTGCTCGGGGCGCATTTCCTTCTCGATGCAGTCGGCGCCAAGGCTCTTGACCTTGCCGCGTACGAACAGGCGGGCCTCATAGATGGAGTCGCCGAAGGCGTCGCCGGCATCGCCGAGAACAACGAGGTTGCCCGACTGAGCCATGAAGGCCGACATGTGGCCGATGTTGCCGCGCACCACGATGTTGATGCCCTTCATCGAAATGCCGCAACGCGAGGAAGCATTGCCTTCGATGACGAGCAGGCCGCCACGGCCGGTCGCGCCGGCGTACTGGCTGGCATCGCCCTTAACGACGATGGTGCCGGACATCATGTTTTCGCCGACGCCCGGACCTGCCGAACCATGCACGGTGATCGTGCTCTTCTGGTTCATGCCGCCGCAATAGTAGCCGACGCTGCCCTTCACATCGATCGAGATCGGATGCTCTGCGCCGGCAGCCACCGCATGGCTGCCCTTGGGGTTGATAACTTCCCAGCTGGTGGCGTTGGTGCCGTCCTGGATCGAATGAAGCGCCTGGTTGAACTCACGCAAGGTGATCTTGCTGAGGTCGAACACCTTCGGTTCGTAATTCACTTTGCTCGCTGGAGCTGTGGCCAGATTGGTCGCGTGCATGCTCTCAGTGCTCCCAGAAATAAACGGTTGAGGGTTCCGGCTCCCAGACCCGGGCATTCTCGATGCCGGGCAGGTTGGCCAGCGCGCGGTATTCCGAGCCGAAAGCAACGTACTGGTCGGTTTCGGCCATGACGGCGGGCTTGCAGGCAATCGGGTCGCGAACGACGCCGAAGCCATTCTTGGTGCCGACGACGAAGGTGAAGAAGCCGTCGAGATCGTTGAGGCTCGATTCCAGAGCCTCGCCGAGGTTCTGCCCGTGGGCAATCTTGGAGGAGAGATAGGCAGCCGCGACTTCGGTGTCGTTCTCGGTCTCGAAGCGCATGCCGTCGCGGATCATCTCGCGGCGCAGGTTGTTGTGGTTCGACAGCGAGCCGTTGTGCACCAGGCACTGGTCCGGACCGGTCGAGAAGGGGTGCGCACCCAAGGTGGTGACAGCCGACTCGGTCGCCATGCGGGTGTGGCCGATGCCATGGCTGCCGCTCATCTTGGTGACGTCGAAGCGCTTCACGACTTCGGCGGGAAGGCCGACTTCCTTGTAGATTTCAATGGCTTCGCCTGCACCCATGACGCGGGCGTTCGGGCGCAGCTCGGTGATTGCCGCGCGGGCCTCTTCAAGCTTTTCCACCGGCACGTCGAAGACCGCGTGGGTCGACTTGACGATCGACGATACCTTGGTGCCGATCTTCTTGCTGAGTTCGGCATCGAGGCCCTTGAAATCAGCTTCCGGGTTCGGCGACTGGATGGTGATCTTGCCGTGGCCCTTGGCGCCATTGCCGTAGATGGCAATGCCGGCGCTGTCCGGGCCGCGATCGGTCATAGTTACCAGCATTTCGGACAGCAGGGCGCCCAACTGGGGCTCCAATTTCTTGTCCTTCAAAAAGAGTCCCACAATTCCACACATCGCCGTTACCTCAGCCAGTTTGATGTCTGAAAAAGAAGCTAACAGGTTCCAATGACGAATTCAACTGTCATGAATTTTTTATTCCCGTAAGAAAAATCGCGGCGTGCTCCCGGAGAAATTGCTGCGTCGCCTTTGCACACCCAAACGGGCACGAAATGGCGAGGCCTTGCTAAGCCTTTGCAGAATCAACAGTGAATCGGAATTCGGCTCACAAAAGCGAAGGCCCCGGGCAATTAGCCCGAGGCCTCGACGATGAAAGTTCTGATGCTGCCTGCGCTTACGCTACCTTATCTGGTAGGGGCTTTCCGGCGAAGAAAGCCGTGAGATTTTCAAACGCCTTCATGCCCATGGCAACGCGCGTTTCCTCGGTCGCGCTGCCTAGATGCGGCAAAAGCACGACATTCTCCATCTTGACCAGCGCGGCCGGCACTTCAGGCTCATTGGCGAAAACGTCGAGGCCGGCGCCAGCGATGCCGCCGCTTGCCAATGCCTCCACCAGCGCGTCCTGGTCGACCACGTCGCCGCGGGCGGTATTGATGAGGAACGCGCCCTTCTTCATTCCCGCAAGCCGGGCCGCATTGATGAGATGCCGGTTCTCGGCCCCGCCCGGGCAATGCAGGGACACGAAGTCGGATTGCGCGAGCACCTCCTCGATCGAGCCGAGCTGCCTTGCGCCCATGGCGCGCGTCTCTTCGTCATCGACCTTGGAGCGGTTGTAGAAAACGATATCCATGTCGAAGCCGAAATGCGCGCGCTTGGCTGCTGCCTTGCCGATGCGGCCCATGCCGATGATGCCGAGCGTCTTGCCCGTCACCTTGGTGCCGATCATGTGGGTCGGGCACCAGCCGTGCCATTCGCCGGCGCGCAACTGGCGCTCGCCCTCGCCTGCCCGGCGTGCAACCGCCAGCAACAGGCTGAGCGCGATATCGGCCGTGCAGTCGGTCAAGACCCCGGGGGTATTGGTGACGGCGATGTTGTGGTCGCGGGCAGCATCGATGTCGATATGGCTGAAGCCGACGCCGTAGTTGGCGATGAGCCTGGTGCGGATATCCGCTTCCGGAAAAACCGCCCTCGGCAGCTTGTCGCTGACGGTCGGCAGGATCGCGTCAAAATTCAAAAACGCAGCCTTGAGCTGCGTTGCTGTGAGCGGCACGTCGCCCCGGTTGAAGGTCGCATCGAAATTCTCGGCCAGCAACTGCTCGACCGCTGCCGGCCAGCGACGGGTAACGATTACACGAGGCTTCATATCCACTCTCTGCTTTTATGGGATCGGGGCCGGCTTGCGCCGGCCCCTTTGCACCTTGGTCGGGTCAGGCGGCCTTCTGGTGCTGTTCGAGGACGCTTGCAACTGTCGGTCCGAATGCGGCTGGCGTCGGCACGATGGTAACGCCGGCGTCGCGCAGGATTTCCACCTTCTCCTGTGCCGACTCGCCGAAGGCCGAGATGATGGCGCCCGCATGGCCCATGCGCTTGCCTTTCGGCGCAGACAGGCCGGCGATGTACGCGATCAGCGGCTTGCGCATGTTGTGCCTGGCCCATTCGGCCGCCTCTGCCTCCTGCGGTCCGCCGATCTCGCCGATCATGACGACAGCGTCGGTGTCCGGATCCTGTTCGAACAGCTTTAGGATATCGAGGAATGACGAACCGTTAATGGGGTCGCCACCGATGCCGACACTGGTCGAAACGCCAATGCCGAGATCCTTCATCTGCGAGGCAGCTTCATAACCCAGAGTTCCGGACCGGCCAACAATGCCGACACGGCCCGGCAGATAGATATGGCCGGGCATGATGCCCATCATGGCCTGTCCGGGCGTGATCATGCCGGCGCAGTTGGGGCCGATCAGCCGCATGCGGTCTTCGTAGCGGAAGCGGCGCATGTAGCGCTTCACCCGCATCATGTCCTGCGAAGGGATGCCGTCGGTGATGCAGACGCAGAACTTGATGCCGGCGTCGGCCGCTTCCATGATCGAATCCGCTGCAAAGGGCGGCGGAACGAACACGATGCTTGCCTCGGCCCCGGTCTCGCGCACCGCACCCTTGACGGTGTTGAACACCGGGATGCCGTTGTGATCCATGCCGCCCTTGCCCGGCGTGATGCCACCCACGACATTGGTGCCGTAGCGTTTCATGTCGGCTGCGTGGAAGCTGCCAATCTTGCCGGTCAGGCCCTGAACGACGACGCGCGTCCTGTGATTGAGAAGAATGCTCATTTCGTCCTCCCTTCAGTGCTTTTTCGACTTGGAAAAGCTCTTCATTGCTTCGACCGCCTTTTCGGCAGCCTCCGCGAGCGTTTCGGCCACGATGACCTTTTCGCCGGACTCGGCAAGGATCTTGCGACCTTCCTCAACATTGGTGCCCGCCAGTCGAACCACCAGAGGCACGTTCACGCCAACCTCGCGCATGGCCTTGACCACGCCTTCTGCCACCCAGTCGCAACGATTGATGCCGGCAAAGATGTTGACCAGGATGGTCTCGATGTTCTTGTCGGCGAGAACGGCGCGGAACGCCTTGGCCACGCGCTCGGGCGAAGCACCGCCGCCGATGTCGAGGAAGTTCGCCGGCTCGCCGCCAGCGATCTTGATCATGTCCATGGTCGCCATGGCGAGGCCTGCGCCGTTGATGATGCAGCCGATGTTGCCGTCAAGGCCGACATAGGAAAGGCCACGGTCGCTGGCGAAGGTTTCGCGCGGGTCTTCCTGCGACTTGTCGCGCAGCTCCGAAATCTCGGGGCGGCGGAACAGCGCGTTTTCGTCGAACGACATCTTGGCGTCGAGCGCGATCAGGTTGCCGTCGCGCGTCACCACCAGCGGATTGATCTCCAGCATGGAGGCGTCATAGTCGCGGAACACGCGATAGCAGCCGAGCAGCGTGTCCACGGCCTTGCCGATCAGGCTGTTTTCAAGGCCAAGGCCAAAGGCGATCTCGCGGGCCTGGAACTGCTGCATGCCGGCGCCCGGATCGACGGTGGCGCGGATGATGGAGTCGGGCTGCTTTTCGGCGATCTCCTCGATCTCCATGCCGCCGGAAGCCGAAGCTACGATCATCACGCGCTCGGATTTGCGGTCGAGCACCATGCCAAGATAGATTTCCTGGCGGATATCGACCGTTTCCTCGATGTAGAGGCGCGAGACGAGCTTGCCCTTGGGGCCGGTCTGCTTGGTCGCGAGCTTGCGACCAAGCATGGCCTCGGCCGCTTCCGAAACCTCGGTGTCCGAGGCGCAGACGCGGATGCCGCCGGCCTTGCCGCGCGCACCGGAATGGATCTGCGCCTTCACCACCCACTTGCCACCGCCGATCTCGCTGGCGCGATAGGCAGCCTGTTCGGGGCTGTAGGCTAGGCCGCCACGCGGGATATGCACCGAGTAGCGCGAAAGAAGTTCCTTGGCCTGGTATTCATGAATATCCATGTCAGTTCCTCCTGAAGCATCTTGCAGCGAGGCGCATTCGCCTCGCGTCGCCAAATGCGGCAAATCAAATAGTTAGACCGTGATCGCCCAGAAAGCGGGGCCCGCTTTCCGGGATCAAGGCCTAGTTTGCGGGCACCTTGCGGGCGCGCGCCGACTGTTCGATAGCGTCATGCGTGACCAGCACGTTGCGGGCCATGCGCTCGGACGCGGCGTCGATCATCTTGCCGTCGAGAGCTGCAGCGCCCTTGCCCTGCTCCTCCGCTTCCTTCAGCACTTCGATGATGCGGCGTGCGCGGGTGACTTCCTTTTCCGGCGGCGAGAACACCGAATTGGCAAGATCGACCTGCGAGGGGTGGATCGCCCACTTGCCTTCGATGCCCAAAGCCGCGGCGCGCTTGGCCCCTGCGATGTAGCCTTCCGGATCGGAGAAATCGCCGAACGGTCCGTCGATGGCGCGCAGGCCGTAGGCACGGCAGGCAACCGTCATGCGCGAGATAGCGAAATGCCACTGGTCGCCCGGATAATCGGGGTTGAGGCCGCCGATGTTGACGGTGCGCGCCTTGCAGCTCGCTGAATAGTCGGCAACGCCGAAGTGCAGCGCCTCGAGGCGTCCGCCGAAGGCAGCGATTGCCTCGACATTGGCCATGCCAAGCGCCGTCTCGATCAGCGCTTCCAAGCCGACCCTGGTCTTGAAGCCCTTGGCCGTCTCGATCTGGCTGACCATCGCCTCGACCATATAGAGGTCGGAAGGCACGCCGACCTTCGGCACCAGGATGGTGTCGAGGCGGTCGCCGGCCTGCTCCATCACGTCGACGACATCGCGGTACATGTAGTGCGTGTCGAGGCCGTTGATGCGGACCGAGATGGTCTTGCCGCGGGCGCGCCAGTCGATCTCATTCAGCGCCTGGATGATGTTGGCGCGGGCGCGTTCCTTGTCCGGCGGCGCAACCGCATCCTCGATGTCGAGGAAGATGTAGTCGGCAGCGCCGTCGGCGGCCTTGCGGATCATTTCCGGATTGGAGCCCGGCACCGCAAGCTCGCTGCGCTGGAGGCGCAGCTTGCGAAGATGGTGGATGGTGTAGCTCATCTTTTCCTACCCCTGCGATCAGGCTGCTTTGGCGACAGTTTTTTGGGCCGCCAGGCGATAATGCTCGAGAGCGGCACCGACACCGGAGCCGGGCGTTACCTTGACGCCGCAATCGCGCAGCGACATCTCGACCACGGACAGCGCGCCGCAAACCATCGGCTCGTTGATCCAACCAAGGTGGCCGATGCGGAACACCTTGCCGGCAACCTTGCTCAGACCGACGCCGAGCGAGACATTGTAGGCCTCATAGGCGCGCTTGACGATCTCGTTGCTGTCGATGCCATCGGGCGCAAGTACGGCGCTGACGGTGTCCGAATTCCACTTCGGCTCCTTGGCGCAGAGGCGCAGGCCCCAGGCCGAAACCGCCTTGCGAACGCCTTCGGCCAACCGGTTGTGGCGTTCGAAGATGTTGTCCAGGCCTTCTTCCTCGATGAGGTCGAGAGCGGCACGCAGGCCGCGCAGCAGTTGCACCGCCGGCGTGTAGGGGAAGTAGCCGGTGTCGTTCGCGCGGATCATGTCCTCGAAGGAGAAGTAGCAGCGGTTCGAACGGTTGTTCTTGGTCGTGTCCTTGGCGACGTCCAGCGCCTTCTGGCTGACCGAGAGGAAGCCGAGGCCCGGCGGCAGCATGAAGCCCTTTTGCGAACCGGAAACGGCGAGGTCCACGCCCCAATCGGTCTGGCGGAAATCGATCGAGCCGACCGAGGACACGCCGTCGACGAACAGCAGCGCCGGGTGCCTGGCCGCATCGAGGCCTGCACGCACGGCAGCGATGTCGCTGGTCACGCCGGTCGCGGTTTCATTGTGGGTACAGAACACGGCCTTGATGCGGTGCTCCTTGTCGGCTGCAAGACGCTCGGCATAGATCTCGGCCGGAACGCCCGTGCCCCATTCGACATCGACCACATCGACATCGAGGCCCATGCGCTGAGCCATGTCGACCCACAGATGCGAGAACTGGCCAAAGCGGGACATGAGAACGCGGTCGCCGGGGGCCAAGGTGTTGGTGATCGCCGATTCCCAGGCACCGGTGCCCGACGACGGGAAGATGAAGACGCGGCCGCTGTCATTGCGGAACACCTTGGCGATGTCCCGGAAAAGTCCGCGCGTGAAGGACGGATAGTCGGGGGCGCGCATGTCCTCCATCGGCATGTTCATTGCCTGCCGGACAACCTCCGGGACATTCGTCGGTCCTGGAACGAAAAGCTGATTGTAACCGGCCATGTAAATTTCCTCCGAGGATTGTCGGGTGCGCGGACCCTTTGTGTAGCTCTGGGGAAATGATCGTTTTCGGCCCCTCTTCTCACAACACCTGTCCAGATAGATTCATGACGCTACGGGCATTGGTTGCGGCCTACTCAATCAGATGCCCCGGCGCACATTCGGATAGGTTTTGCCCTACCCGTTGGCGATTCCGCCGACGTGCTTGCCTAACGAAAAAGCGCCGGGACTGGCCCGGCGCTCTTTCCTTTGAAGCAATTGTATTCTTGGCCGCCGCGCTACTTCCGTGCGACGGCCTCTCCGTTCGGAACGTTCGCGCCACCCCGGCCACGCAGCGCGTCGCGCGCCTTGATGACAAGGCTTTCCAGACCGTTGGGCAGGAACAGGATGGCGAGGATCAGGATCAGGCCGTAGAGCAGCGGGCGAACCTGATCGACGCCGATCGAACGCAGGATGACCTCATCGACGATGGTCAGCGCCACCACACCGAGGATCGGCCCATACCAGCGGCTGGTGCCGCCGACGATGGTCCAGATCAGCACGTAGACCATGGTGTTGACGTCGAACTGGTTCGGATTGACCGTGCTGAGGTAGTGCGCATAGAGCGCGCCGGCCAGACCGGCGAAGAACGAGGCGATGACGAAGGCCAGCATGCGGTAGCGGAAGGCATCGACGCCGACCGATTCCGACAGCTTGTCCTGCCAGTGGATGGCGTGGAACGTCAGGCCGATGCGCGACTTCTCGACCCGATAGAGCACCCACAGCGAAACCAGAACGACGACCAGCACGAGATAGTAGTAGTTGGCCGGGTCGTAGAAATCGATGTGGATGAAGCCGAGGTCGATCTCCGGGAAGCCCGGAATGCGCTGGATGCCCTTCGGGCCGCCGAACGGATCGGTGAAGCGCTTCCAGATCAGGCGCAGGATTTCGCCGGCGGCAAACGAGCCGATCAGGAAGTAGAAGCCCTTCATGCGAAACAGCGGGAAGCTCAACAACGTCGCGATCAGGCCGGCGGTGATGGCGCCTGCAATCATGGCCAGCGGCACCGGGAAGCCGAAGCTCTTGGCAAACAGCGCGCTGCCGTAGGCGCCTGCGCCCATCATGACCACGTGCGCCAGCGACCACTCGCCAGTCAGCGTCTGCAGGCGGTAGCTGACGACGACCAGCACGTTGATGGTCAGCAGCACCAGGAGTTCCTGCTGCGAAAAACTGACCAGGTGAGGCACCGCGATCAGCACGACAGCAAGGATGAGGATGCCGATCAGGCCGGCTCCGCCGATTGAGGTTTTCTCAGGCACGTTCGCGCACTCCAAACAGGCCCTGGGGCTTGACGACAAGGACAGCCAGCATCAGCAGCAGGCCGACAATGTTGGCGATCACGCCATCGTAGAAGGTGGTCACGAAGGTATGGACGAAGGCATAGAGCACGGCTGCAACCACCGCGCCTTCCAGGCTGCCGATGCCGCCGACGATGATGATGATGAAGGCGGTGACGATGACGCTGTGGCCCATATAGGGCGACGGCGCCACAAGCGGAGCCGTCATCGCACCGGCCACGCCGGCAAGCGCCGCGCCGATGAACATCGCATAGCGCGCCGTCTGGTTGATGGAGATGCCCTGCAAGGCGGCTGCTTCACGATCCTGCGCGCAGGCCCTCAGCGCCCAGCCGAACTTGCTCTTGCGCAGGAAGAAATAAAGCGCGGTCAAAAGCCCGACGGTCGCGATGATCACGTAGAGCCGTTCATAGGTCAGGAATGCGCCGCCGACGGTGATGCGTCCTTGCGAGACCGGCGGGACGTTCTGGTTGCGCAGGCCGAAGCCGAGCACCGCGAGCGTCTGCAGGATCAAGAGGAAGCCGATCGAGGCAATCAGGCCGCCCAGCGGATTTGTTCGCAGCGGTCGAAACAGCGTCAGCTCCATCAGGATGCCGAGGCACCCGACAAAGACAAGCCCCAGCGCGACAGCCACGAAGAAGGGCAGTCCCGACCAGACGTAGAAGAAGACGATCGCATAGGCGCCAGCCATGTAAAGCTCGCCATGCGCGAAGTTGATGACACCCATGACGCCGAAGATAAGCACCAGTCCGACGGCGATCAGCGCCATGTAACTGGCAGCATAGGATGCATTGAAAACGGTCTGCAGGAGGAAATCCGGCATCGGTCACCCCGTTTAGTGGCGTCAAGTTTCAGGTGATGGAGCTGCCGGGCCAGCCTTGGCCCGGCAGCGCGCAAATCAGGTGCGCTGGTTCCACATCTGGCCGAGATCGGTCATGTGCTTGACCAGCAGCTGGCCGTTCTTGTCCCACCAGTCGGGGATCGAACGGAACTCGGCGATCGTCGCCTTGCCGTCGCGGATGACCACAACCGGCCAGTCGCCGACGAGCGCATTGTCGATGCCGAACAGTTCCTTGCCCCACCAGCGGGCGTCGCCGAAGGCGTGCTTGCCCTTGCCGCCTTCCTTCATCGCGACCAGCACGTCCGCAGGCTCGACGCTGCCGGCGCGCTGGGCGGCATCCGCCCACAGATCGAGGATCGATGAGTATTCCCACGACACAGCCGACCATTCGGTCGCGCCATAGCGCTTGACGTATTCGGCGAAGAACTCGTTCGGCTTCTTGAAGTTGATGCGCGGATCGTTGAGCGCCTTGTCGTCGAAATCCGGGAACTGGAAGATGACGCCTTCCATGAATTCCTTCGAGGTGCGCTCCACGATGCGCTGGTAGAAGTCCAGCGTGCAGGAGATGATCTTGCCCTTGTAGCCCTGCTGGAAAGCCTGTTCGCACAGCGGCTGCACGTAATCGGCATAGCAGGTGTCGAGGCACAGGATGTCCGGGTTGTTGGCCAGGAGCTGCGTCATCACCGGCGCGAAGTCGGTGGTGGCCGGATCGAAGAACAGCGGCGGGCTGGCCATGGTGATGCCGGCTGCCTCGAACGCCGCGAGATAGGTGGCGACGGACGGCTTGCCCAGCGCATCGTCCTGCGCGCAGACAACGGCCGTCTTGAGCTCCGGATGGTTGGCGGCCAGCCAGTCCACGCCGGTCACGTTATAGATCGGGTGTACTTCGCAGGGCGCGATCAAGGTCGTGGTGTCGGGCGTCAGATCGCTCGGCAACAGCGTCGAGACCATCATGCCCTGGCGCGCGGCAATTTCTTCCACGCCCGGCCAAGAATTGCCGCCCAGCATCATGATGAACTTGACGTCGTTTTCGCGGATGAGCTGGGTCGCGCCGGTACGCGCCTTGCCGGCGTCGTCCTCGTCGTCATAGGACGCAAGCTCGACCTTGTAGGGTTTGCCGCCGATCTCGATGCCGCCGGCCTCATTGACCCAATCAGCCCAGATCTTGCAGCCGTCGAGGCCAGGCTTGCCCCAAGCCGCGACAGGGCCGGTCAAGGGAGCCAGGAAGCCGACCTTGACGACGTTTTCCTGCGCAAAGCTCGCCTTCGGCATACCGACCAAGGGCAGCAGCGCGGCACTTGCCGCACCGGTCAAAAGGGATCGTCTGGTAAGCGAGATACTTGATGCTGACTTCATTGCAGTTCCTCCGCTTTGCGAATGGCCAACGGTGCCCCGCCCGACCAGTTCCCATGTCGATCCTGTCTGTTTCGAAGCGCGCCGGATCGACTGTAGCGCACCCGTTTCCCTCATTTTTCTACGATCGTCTGACGCGACCCGTTTCTTGTGGCGTCGCATCGCCATTGTTCGTTCCGGGCCTCTTTTCGCGGGCGGCGAGCATGATGACCGCCGCCATCAACTTCCTCGGATCGCTCAGCGTCACCGGGCGCTCCCGTTGCCAGCGCGCCAGGCGCACTCTTGCTTCTTCGCGGTCAATCAGTTCCAGCGTATCGCCGACGCAAACTTCCTCACGCACGTCGTCGAGCAATTCGCGCCCCTTGACACGCCAGCGCTCTTCATAGGCAGGGCGATGCAGCCGCTCCATGCGCAAATGAAACATCGACGAGCGAGCGGTTCGCGGCGCCGTCATCTTTTCGACCCAGCCG
Organism: Mesorhizobium sp. FG116; assembly: GCF_057809835.1. Taxonomy (NCBI): domain Bacteria; kingdom Pseudomonadati; phylum Pseudomonadota; class Alphaproteobacteria; order Hyphomicrobiales; family Phyllobacteriaceae; genus Mesorhizobium; species Mesorhizobium sp. FG116. The sequence continues at coordinate 53,961 of NZ_JBMDKS010000012.1, read as the reverse complement.
TCGCAGGCGGCCCAGGCCTGTTTCGCCGCGGCTCGCGTCTGGCCGGCACTTTGATCGCTGTCCAGGGCCGCCACCGCCGCCGCCTGGTTGCTCAAGCTTGCAGCCAGCCTCGGATCGTTGGCGGCAAATTCAGCGCGGGCCAGTCGAAGCGATGTGGCAAAGACGTTGCCGGCCTCGTCGATGCGGCCATAGGCCAGCGCGGTCAGCGCATCCTCATTCAGCCGTTCCCATTCGAGATCGGCTTCGCCCCAACCTGCGGATACGAGATCGTTGAAGGTCCAGTTCTCATGCACCAAGATACGCCCTCCTCACATGATCGTTGGTCTGAAGGTCGGAAGCCTTGCCTTCCACGGCGACCGTCCCGATTTCCAGGACGTAAGCATAAGAGGCCAATTTCAGGGCAAGGCCGGCATTCTGTTCCACCAGCACAACCGGCACGCCGCGCTCGGCGATGTCCGATACGATCCTGGCCATTTCCTGCACCATAACCGGCGACAGGCCCATGGACGGTTCGTCCAGCAAAAGAAGCTTGGGGCCGGACATCAGCGCACGGCCGATGGCGACCATCTGCTGCTCGCCGCCGGACAGCGTGCGCGCCCATTGGGTGCGACGTTCCTTCAGGCGCGGAAAGCGCTGGAAGATGTCTTCGATGTCGCTCTCGATCTTTGCCTTGTCGGTGCGCAGGAACGCGCCGATGCGCAGGTTCTCCTCCACCGTCAGGTCGGGGAATATGCGCCGCCCTTCCGGAACATGGGCGATGCCGCGTGCAACGATCTTTTCCGCCGGCAGATTGTCGATGCGCTGGCCGTTGAAATGGATTTCGCCCTTGGACGGCTTGGTCAGGCCCGAGATCGAGCGGAGCGTCGTGCTTTTGCCGGCGCCGTTGGCGCCGATGATGGTGACGATGCCGCCCGAGGGCACCTGCAGGCTGACGCCCTTCAGGGCAGCGACCTTGTTGTAGTGAACGTGCAGGTTGCGGACTTCAAGCAGCATCGTCTGTACGCCCCAGATAAGCTTCGATGACGCGCGGATCGTTGGCGATTTCCTGCGGCGAACCTTCCATCAGGAACTGGCCGAAGTTCATCACCGTGATGCGTTCGCAAAGGCCCATCACAGCCTGCATGTCGTGCTCGACCAGCATGATGGTGATGTCGCGCTCGTCGCGGATGCGCCGCACATGGTCCATCATGCGCCGCGTTTCTTCCGGGTTCATGCCGGTAAACGGCTCGTCGAGCAGGATCAGCGCCGGATCGGCAGCCAGCGCCACGGCCATGCCGAGCGCGCGCTGGTGGCCATGTGGCAGGCTGGAAGCCGGTTCGTCCGCAAGCTGGCCGAGATCGAACAGTTCAAGCGCTGCGCGCGCCTTCTTGTCGGCTTCGCGCTCGACCGGTGCATCGCCGCCGGTGATGCGCGAAATGAAGCCTGAGCTTGCGGAGCGGTGACAACCGACCCTGACATTGTCGATGACGCTGAACTCCTGGAACAGCGTCGTGCCCTGGAAGGTGCGGATCAGTCCGCGCTGGGCCAATTTGCTGGTCTTCAGGCCCGAGACGTCCTGACCTTCATAGAAGATCTTGCCGCTCGACGGCTTGTAGTACCCGCTGACCAGGCTGAACGTGGTCGTCTTGCCGGCCCCGTTAGGGCCGATAAGACCATGGATGCTGTTGCGCCTGACGGAGAAGGAAAGATCATTGACGGCTGTCAGCCCGCCAAACTTCCTCGTGACATTGCGCAGTTCGAGAATCGGTGCGTCGGACAGTGTTCGCCTCCCAATTGGCTACTGTCTGGAAAAGCAGGCCGGTGCGGGTATTCCCGTTCACCAGCCCACGGCTTTTATTCCGCTGCGGCGGTCGTCTCTGCTGCGCCGAGATAGGATTCCAGCGAATCGTCGAGCGCATCTTTCCACGGCGTGTGGTGCGGGGGCGCCATCGTTCCGGTGATGACCGACCGGTAGGAGTGGTTGCGGAACTCCATGATGCCCTTCTTCTTGTGCTTCTTCCACTCGAAGAACGCTTCGTTGGCGCCGTCCACGTCGAAGCTCGGATAGTCGGTCTCGGCGATCAGTTCCTTGACGTAGTCGCCCTGGTAGCGGATCGCGTCATAGCTGTCCTTGCCGGCATCCTCGCCCGCAACGCGGGCCTCGACGTCGGCGAGCAGCGCCTTCTTGTCCGCCGGAACCTTGATGCGGCCAAGGATGACATCGCGTGTCCACCATGCCTGGGCGTCGAACATGTTGAAGGTGAACCACTGATCCTGCATGCCGATGTAGAACAGGTTCGGATTGTGGACATACGCCACGCCCTTGTAGAGATCGGCGGTTGCAAGGCGGTTGGCCGTGCGCAGGCGCAGATCATCCGGCAGGAACGGGAAGTGGTGCTTGTAGCCGGTGCACAGGATGATGGCGTCGATGCGCTTGGTCGAACCGTCCTTGAAGGTGGCCGTGTTGATCTCGACCTTTTCGAGCAGCGGCTTTTCTTCCCAGTTTGCCGGCCAGTCGAAGCCCATCGCTGCGGTGCGGTAGCTGTTGGTGATCGACTTTGCGCCGTACTTCCAGCATTGCGAGCCGATATCCTCGGCCGAATAGCTGGTGCCGATGATCAGGATATCCTTGCCGATGAACTCGCGTGCATCGCGGAAGTCGTGGGCGTGGAGGATGCGGCCGTTGAAGCGGTCGAAGCCGGGGAACTCGGGAACGTTCGGGGTCGAGAAATGGCCCGAAGCGACGATGACGTGGTCGAATTCCTCGGAATAGCAATGGTCTTTCGGCAGATCCTGCACCGTGACGGTGAACTTCCTGGTCTTCTCGTCCCAGGTGACCATGCGCACGGCGGTCTCGAAGCGGATCCAGTCGCGGACGCCGGCCTTGTTCACGCGGCCTTCGATGTAGTCGAAGAGGACTGCCCGCGGCGGATAGGAAGCGATCTGCTTGCCGAAATGCTCCTCGAAGGAATAGTCGGCGAATTCAAGGCCCTCCTTCGGTCCGTTCGACCAAAGGTACCGGTACATTGAGCCGTGAACCGGCTCGCCATACTGGTCTAGACCGGTACGCCAGGTGTAGTTCCACAAGCCACCCCAGTTCGCCTGCTTCTCAAAGCAGACGATTTCCGGGATTTTCGTGCCTTTAGCGGCGGCTGACTGGAAAGCTCTCAGTTGAGCGAGGCCGGATGGTCCGGCGCCAATTACTGCGATCCTTTTATCCATGCGGTAGCCCTCTAGAAGATTTTTTGTTATTGGTTCTTTTGGTTCAACGAATGGTGCCTTTGATTGTACCAATCTGTCAACCGATTTCCTGCGGGGAAGAAAATTTTACCGCAAGAGGATGAAATGTTGTAGGTTTTGGTGGTACTTACCGACATGCAAAATTCCAGCTTCGCCCATCAACTTGCGGTCTCCAGCGCCCTGCCCCGGCTGTCTGTAGGCATGCCGAACGCGGTGAACATCGGATTTCTCGCCCCGCTCAGCGGCCAGGTGGAGTCATGGGGCCTGCCCGGATTGCATGGTTGCAGGATCTGGGAGGACTGGCTGAACAAGAACGGCGGGCTCCTCATCAACGGCCGACGCTATCCGATCAAGATCGTGGAATTCGATTGCGGCTACGACCCGGAAAAGGCCCGGCAGGGCGCGCGCCATCTGGTCGAGCAGCATGACGTCAAGCTGTTGATGATGCTGGGCGGCGACACCATCGCGCAGATACGCGACTACCTGACCCGTCGCAAACTGCTGACTTCGACCTTGCTGCCGAGCGACCTGTCGCCGGATACGCCCTACCTGATTGCGCCCAGCGAACTGCATCCGATCTACAACGTGACCGGCGTGGAGTGGCTTGCCCAGACAAAGCCGCAGCTTGGAAGCGTGGCAATCTGCAGCCAGGTCGATGAACTCGGCCTGCCCTCGCTTGCCACCTATCGCGCGGCATTCAAGGCCGCCAACATCCACATCACCAAGGAAATTCAATACGATCCCGGCACCACCACAGCCGCCGGGATCGTGCAGCCGATGCTGGATTCGGGCGCCGATATCCTGTGCTGGTGCACCAGCTACACGCCGATGGTCCATGCCATGACGGAGTATGCCCACGCCAAGGGTTTCAAGGGCCAGATCATATCCTGCACGCTGGATTACTACGACCAGCTTGTCGCCAGGACATCCGCCGAATTCATGGAAGGCTTCGTCTTTCAGTTCCCGGATTTCGACGATGAAAAGCTGACGGAAAAGACGTTTTTCTTCAATCGCCCCAAAGGCTTCTTCGACGAGTACAACAGTCGCTTCCCCGGCACATGGACCGCGGTGAGCTGGGAATATGTCGCCATTCTCGACATCTGGCATGCCGCGGTCGAAAAGTGCAACAGCGTCAACTCGCTATCCGTTTTGGCGGCGATGAAGCAGCTTGGCCACGTCACCCATGCCTTCGGTCCGGCTCACTGGTGGGGCGAAAGCATGTTCGGCATCGACAATGCGCTGGTCGGCGACTGGCCGGTGGTCACGCTGAAGAGCGGCAAGGCCAAGATTGCCGCTTTCGGCTCGATCCCGCGCTGGCTAAAACGCCACGGCGACCTGCTCAAGCATGAAATGTCGAATCTGGGCCAGCTTTGGGAGCAGCGCCTGCGCTCGAGCGGCAATGGCGCCGCCCTGAAGACGCGCACGCCGGAATCAGTCCTGCTGCAGAAGTAGTTTCTGCTCTTCGATCAGGTGCAGCTTGATGAACTCGACGGCGCGTTCGACATCGCGCGACGCAATCGCGTTGAACAGCGTGTTGTAGCGCTGTTGATATTCAAGGATGCGCTTCGGCGTCAGGTGCCGGCGCAGCAGCGCGGTGCGGAAGCTCAGCCTGCAAGCCTCGATCGTCAGTTCGTAGCACGACGCCAAAAGCGGGTTGCGCGTGCCTTCGGCGATCTTGCGGTAGATTTCCTCTTCACATTTCACGAAGGCGGCGACGTCGGTGTGCACGCCCTCGATCTTGGACATCAACTGTTCGAGTTCCCGCACTTCGCGCGGGGTCATGTTGATGACGGCGAGGCGCACCATCTCGGGCTCAAGGATGCCGCGCACAACGAGGTGGTCCAGCGGACTGGTTTCCAGCGCAACCGAATTGTCTTCGCGTCCGTATTCGTCTTCGGAGCGATAGGTCACGAAACTGCCGCTGCCTGGCCGCCGCTTGATGACGTTGCGGGCCTCCAGAACATCCAGCGCCTCGCGCACGGTGTTTCGCGCCACCCCGATTTCAGAGGCAAGGGCGCGCTCCGAGGGAAGGCGCGTATCCGGCGGGTATTCTTCCGATTTGATTTTCGCAAACAGCCGGTCCAGCACGATCTGCACCGTCGCCCCCACCGAGTGGGTGGTGATGATCTGAGACGTTATCTGGTCTATTTCAGCCTTCATTTGCCAACTCTGCTGTCAGTCCTTTCCTGTGGAAACAGGCGCCGGACAATGCCCTGCCGCGGCGTCGGCAGATCGGCGCCCGCACCTTGCGCTCGGCCTCAGTCGTTGCCGCGCGCCGGATAGGAGATGATCGACAGGTAGCGGATCGGGAACTTCGTCATCTCCTCGGGGCCGTGCGGCGCATCGGCATCGAAGAACAGGCTGTCACCCGGTTCCATGTGGAAAAGGTTGCCGCCATGGCGATAGGTCACCTCGCCTTCCAGCATGTAGAGGAATTCCATGCCGTCGTGCTGGAAAGTCGGAAAGACGTCGGAATCCTCGGTCAGCGTGATGAGATAGGGCTCGACGACCACGCCGCTGGTGTTGGAGCCGATATGGCCAAGCAGGTTGTACTGGTGGCCGGCGCGCGTTCCGCGCCGCTCCACGTCGACACCCTGGCCTGCCTTGACGAAGACTGCGCTGCGCTCTTCCTCGAAACGGCGAAACAGCGAGGTCAACGGCACGCCAAGCGCGTGCGATAAGGCCTGCAACGTGGTCAGCGATGGCGAGGTAATGCCGTTTTCGATCTTGGAAAGCATGCCGAGCGAGATGTTCGTGGCGCTGGCAAGGTCGGCCACGGTGATGCCGAGCTTCTTGCGAAACGCCCGCACCTCGTGGCCGATGGCGACCTCGAGGACCTTTTCCTTGGTGTCCTTAACGGCGTGCGGATTCTGCGAAAGGGTCGGTGAAGGACGGGCTGCGGCCTTCCGTTGAAGCGTCGATGCGTTGGATACGGATGGAGCGAGCGGCGCGACCGTCATGTTCCTTGCTCCCGCCATATTATCCTATCTCCCGATCACCGTAGCCTCTTTATCGAGAGTAAACATTTCACCACCTGAATTCAAGCGCCGACGCGCCATCGGGTAAATGGCCGCAATCACTCCCATGTGAAGCGGGAAGTGCTTCAATCGAAATCCTGGTTCCGGGAGGTTTCGGCGGCGCGGGTGAAATGCACCATCACCTGTTCCTTCAATTCGCCCTCGATGCCGACCGTGGCCATGGCCTTTTCCATGCAGCGCAGCCACAGGTCGCGCATGGCGGGGCCGATCGGAACATGCTCGTGGATTTCGGTCAGGCGCGAATGGCCGTGCTTTTGCACATAGCGGCTCGGGCCGCCGAAAAAGCCCGAGAGATAATTGAACTGTTCTTCCCGGGAATGCGCCACCCCGTGGCCCCTGAGGTGCAACAGGTGAAGCTCGTGGGCGCTCGGGTCCTGCTCGATGACGTCGTAGAAAGTCTCGACGAGGTTCCGCACACCTTCTTCTTCGCCCAATTCCTTATAAAGCGTGCGGGTCTTCACGGTTACATCCATCGTGATGTAACTCCTTTCTGCACTGCGGGAAAAGCGGCGTAACACGAGGGACGCCGCCCTTCTTTGTCCTAGCGCAACGAACCTTTCGGGGGTTCGCTTGGCGCGAGATCAGGCCGGTCTCAGTCCGGGCCCAAACCAGCCGATGTCGGCGCGCCGTCATCGTATTTCGACAGCCACTCGACCACCGTCGGCCGATAGCGGACAAGGCCCTTATATTCGGCCAGTTCGTTCGGCAGGTCGCGCAGCACCCGGTGGAACCGGCGCGCCCACTTGGGCGACGTCACCAGTTCGTCCATCTTGAGCAGGTAGCAGCGGATCGGGAACAGCAGCGCATTGGAACGCGGCAGGCGGAAGAACATCTGCACTTCGACGCGCAAATGCACCTTCTGGCCGACGTTCTCCGGCGTCACCGTCGCCCGGTCGGTGCCCCATTTGTGGAAATTCTCCGGGCTGGTGTCGAGCCGCGAATTGATGGTCATCGTCCAGTTGTGGCGGCGCGACGGCTGGCCCTGCTGCATCGCCATCAGGAACTTCAGCGCCCGGGTGAACACGCCCATCTGGTGCGCAAGCGGCACCGGCGCATGCCACTCGAAGAAGTTCATGCCGATGTCGAAATCGAGCGACCAGTCAGCCTGTGTCGTGACGATGCCGGCATCCATCCACAAATTGTTGTCGCGCTGGTCGAGCACGGCGAAGTCGCCCTGGCTCTGGCGGGTGATATATTCGAGCGGACCGTACGGCAGCGTCGAGCTGTCGCCGAAGGTGAAGTGGTCATCGATGCCGAGCGGGCGGTTGATCCAGTGCCACTTGTCGCCGTCGCGGGTCAGCGTGAACAGGTCAGGGTAGCTCTTCGCCTTCTCGGTCATGAGAAGCTCGAGCGTGTCCCAGCCGGCAAGCTCCATGTGCGGCAGCGACTGGCAGCGCAGCGGGTCTTCCGCCAGCACCAGCGCCCGGTCCTGCATCTCCGAGATATAATGCTCGTCAACGTCGAACAGGTGTTCGAAAACCGTGTCTTTCAAACCGGGCACATGCGGCTCGATATTCACCGAATACATGTACTTGTCTTCGGGGAACGGAAACGGGAAACGCCGGATCTGTTCCGGACTGTTCTTGAACGAATAATCGTCGCGGAACGTTTCCTGCCTGAAATTGATTCCCATGATCTCCTCCTTCTCCCGCCTACCGCTCGAGTACCAGCGACTTGCCCTCGAAACGCGATACGCAAGGCATGATCTTGCAACCTGACTGACGATCCTCCTCGCTCAGCCAATGATCGTTGTGCAGGAACTTGCCGTCATGCGAGATCACATTGGTCTCGCACTGGCCGCAAACGCCGCCACGGCACAGATAGGGCGGATCGAGACCGGCGGCCTCGATCGCTTCCAGCAAACTCTCATGCTCGCCGACCTGGATGTCGACGCCGCTGACAGCCAGCCGCACGTCGAAAGGCTTGCCGGGCTGGGGCGCTGCGAAATGCTCGAAATGCACCCGCTCGGCAGGCCAACCGGCAGCCGCGGCGGTGTTCCTTACCCAGGTGATCATGCCTGCCGGGCCGCACACATAAAGATGCGTTCCGAGCGGCTGGGTCGCCAGCACCCGCGCAAGGTCCAGCGTCTCACCACTATCGTCGCGATAAAGATGGATGCGGGAGCCATGGCGCTCCTTCAAGACATCGGCATAGGTGGCAAGCGCGTCATTGCGAACCGCGTAGTGCAGTTCGAAATTGCCGGAACCCGCAGCCAGTTGCGAGGTCTGGGCGACAAAGGGCGTGATGCCGATGCCGCCAGCAATCATCAGATGCTTCTTCGCCCTGAGATCGAGCGAAAACAGATTGACCGGATTGGAAATCACCATGCGGTCGCCGGGCTTCACCTTGCGATGCATGAACAGCGAGCCGCCGCGCCCGACGTCGTCGCGCCGAATGCTGATGCGAAAATCCCTGGTGTCGAGCGGCGAGCTCATCAGCGAATAGGGATTGAGCCGGGTCTTTTCATCATCGCGCATTTCTACGACGATGTGGGCACCGCCCGAAAATGTCGGCAAGAGACCGCCATCGGCACGTTCGAAATGGAATCGCTTCACCAATTCGTTGACCGCGACCACGTTGGTCACGACCGCTTCGATCCTGTTCGATCCTGCCTTCAACGGAATATCTCCTCTGTCGGTGGAATCTCGGTCGGGTCCTCCGCGTTGATGCACACGCCCTGGAAAGCCGCGTAACGGCGCGAATAGTGGTCGCGTACGAGAAGAAGCAGGCCACAATGAGAACAGGTGCAGGGCTGCGTGGTCACGTTCTCGGTGATGCCCTTGCAGTGCACGCACTGGACGCGGCGGGCGAGCGAGCCCCGGTGCTCCGTCTGCACCGCAGTATACTCTATGCCGGCTTCATTGGCGATCTGCACGATCTGGCCGATCAACCCCTCGGTTCCCGCCACATAAAGGCGCAAGCCCATGTGGGATTCCGCGAGAAGCTGGCGCAGCCGCGGCAGCGCGGCTGCGATGGAGGGGCCCTGGTAGAAGCGGGCCGGCGACAGCGCCTTCAGCGCCTGCACGGTCTTTGCGCCATCCGGCCCATCAAGATACATGATCTCGGCTGAGGCAAAGAAGCCGGGTGGCGCCTTTTTGGCGAAGTCCGTGATTGCGGACGCCCCATCGGCGTCCGCAATCAGGAGGTGGTTCTTTCCGGTCTGAGGCGTCAGAACTCCATAGACCGGGCGACTTAGCATCGTCATGACCGGTACACCGTCCAAAGCCTCAGCCCTTTGCCGTCCGCTTCAACTTCTTCGGATCGTCGAACGGCAGCGGGTGAGCCTTTGCCTTAACCTTGCCAGAGGCGTTGTGAATTTCCAGTTCGGTACCCTCGACCGCGCAATCGACATCGAGGCGAACGATGGCCATCGATTTCTTGACCAGCGGCGAATACATCGCGCAGGTCACCACGCCGACCTTCTTGCCGTTGCGGTGAACTTCGGCGCCTTCGTCAGCCGGCTTGTCGCTGGCGACTTCGATACCGTAGATCTTGAAGCGCTCCTTGCCCTTCAGCCGGTAATGCTCTTCAGCGCCGCGGAAGCCGGTCTTGCCCGGGCTGACGGTGAAGTCGAGGCCGAGTTCCCACAACGTGTCGCCAGGGCCTTCGTTCGCAAACGGGAAGCGCTGGGAATTGTCGTAAGGATAGAACAAGAGGTAGCTTTCGACGCGCAGCATGTCGAGCGTGGTGAAGCGGCACGGGATGATCCCGACCTCCTTGCCCTCAGCCACGATGCGATCCCAGATCGTGCCGGCATCCTGGCCGCGGCAGAAGATTTCATAGCCGCGCTCGCCGGTGTAGCCGGTGCGCGAGATCATCACCGGCAAGCCGAACAGCTGCGTCTGCATGTGGTGGAAGTAGTTGAGGTCGCGGATGCCGGGCACATACTTTGCCAGGTAATCGACGGCGGTCGGACCCTGCAGCGACAGGTCGTGCAGATTGTCGTCGAACTGCACGGAGACGTCGCGGCCGATCGAAGCGCGGGTCAGTTCCTCATGGCCGGAACCTGAGCCGTGCACGACCATCCAGGAGTTGGTGCTGATGCGATAGATGACGCAGTCGTCGGTGAACTTGCCGGCCTCGTTGAGCATGCAGGCATAGACGGACTTGCCGGGATAGATCTTCTCGACGTCGCGGGTCGTCGCCAGGTCGATGACGTGGGCAGCCGCAGGTCCGGTGATGTGGACCTTCTTCAGGCCCGAAACATCCATGATGCCGGCCTTGGTGCGGATCGCGACATATTCTTCGTTCGCATCCTTGTCGTAGCTCCAGGCGGTTCCCATGCCGCTCCAGTCTTCCAATTTGGAACCGAGCGCGCGGTGCCTGTCTGCCAAAGTCGAGAAACGCCAGGAAGCGGTCATGCGGTATTCTCCTCCAATCTGTTTTGCTTCAAAGGGCGCATCCTCTTGGCCCGGTATGAAGCTGTCGCGGATATTTGAACGTAAATTTGCTCGAAGGGCAATATCTAAATGCAAGAAATTTTACTGATAGGCAACAGGTTGAAATAGCAGCGATAGTCAAGGTCGAGCGCAGCGCTTGCAACCGCGGCGGTCATTCTTCCTGCTGATTTGCGCTATCGCGGCTCAAGCCCCGCCGTAGGAATTGGTCGTACATTCCATATCCCTGGCCAAATCCCGGGAAGCTTGAATGGCCGGCCAGATGCGAAGCGAGTTAAGCCGCTCCTGACATATGGGCATGGCCAGATGCGCGCCATCTGCGAACGTAGCCCCATCTGCAATCGCTGCGGGCGTGCCTGTGATCGATTCAAGGATCGAGCGGCTGCGCCGAGGCAACAGATCCGTGCAACGGGTCATGGCATTCAACACCAGAACCAGCGGAATTTCAAACCCGTTCAGGAAAACACCCGGCTCCGGTTCGCCCGGCAGCCAACCTTCAAGAGCTTCCAACGCATCATGAAACGCATTCTGCAGCGTGATCGGCGCGTGGCCTTCGTAAAGTTCAGGTAGAGCATTCTCCATCGACGGACCTCCTTAACCTCAGGCGCGAAACACTGCGACATCGGGTTGGCCCGACGCCGTCCTCAGTGGTTTGCGCTTTTCTCCATAGGCAAGATACTTGCACAAAGGTTAAGTTGCGTCCAGTCGAATTGAGCGCCGGAAGAGGGTGCTGGCGGCTACCCCCTTCCCTACCTGTCAAGGCTCGGGAATCTGCTCTGCAAGTGCCCAAAACGCCATCGAACGGTCAGTACCCGCACCACCCGAACGAATGGGAAATCTACCCGTCCGGGCGTTTCCGAGACGACGGAAAAGCGTTCTTCTGACTCACTGGCGATATCGGGTGATGCGCCGACCTGCACCACCCGGCAACCGTGGCAAGAGGAGGCCGGGATCGATGCAGGCCGGCAGTGGGAGCAACGAGCCGATGCATGGGCGTCTGTTGGAGGAAAGCAAGCCGCTGAGCTTCCGTGAGGATGTACGCAGCCTGTTGTTCAGGCTGCTGGTCTCGGTGGTGTCCGAACGCGAACCCGAAATGGCCGGCATCCTGACCGGCAAGGTCAGTCTCGACGAGGTCGCCAGCGAACGCCGCATCGCCGCCCTTCAGGCCACCGGCATCTGGTTTCAACTGGCCGCAATCGCCAATGAATTGCTGGCCATGCGCTCGCGGCGCGAACTGGAACAGGCTGGCGGCGCCGACGAAGTCATCGGCTCTTTCGCAAACGTCATCGGCGAAATCGCTGCGGCCGGCTATTCGGCCGAGGATGTGCAATCGGTTCTGGGCACGCTTAGCGTCGGCCCCACCATGACCGCGCATCCGACCGAGGCCAAGCGCGTCACGGTCCTCGAAATCCACCGCCGCATCTACCGCAAGCTCACCGAACTGGAGCAGCAGCGCTGGGCGCCGCGCGAGCGCGACCAACTCATCGACGACCTCAAGAGCGAGATCGAGCTTTTGTGGATGTCGGGCGAACTCCGACTCGAACGCCCTTCGGTCGAGCGCGAGATCGCCTGGGGCCTGCACTTCTTTCGCGAAGTCATTTTTGAGGCGACGCCGAAGCTCTACGACGCCGTCGAGGAAGGGCTTTCGCGCCACTACGCCGAATACGCGATCAAGGTTCCGTCCTTCATGCGCTATGCGTCATGGATCGGCGGCGACCGGGACGGCAACCCGAACGTCACCGCAAAGCTGACCGCCTACGCGCTGAACGAATGCCGGCAGGCCGTGATCGGGTGGTACATCGGTCAGGTTCGCCGCCTGGTGACCGTGCTCAGCGTCAGCGCAAACGTCATCGACATTCCTGAAAGCTTCACCAAGGCGCTGGGGCGCGCGCTGCACCGCAGCCGCGTCGCATCCGAGATCGTGGCGCGCAATCCGGACGAGCCGCTTCGCCAGTTCGCGGCGTCCATGCTCGACCGGCTGCAAGCGATCCTCGGCGAAGGTTCCGCCAAGCCCTACCCGCGCCCCGAGGCGTTCAAGGCCGATCTCGTCGATCTTGAGACCGTACTTGGCCAGATCGGCGGCAAGCTGGTCGCGCAGCGCTTCGTGCGTCCGCTGCGCCAGCAGGTCGAAAGCTTCGGCTTTCACACCGTCGCGCTCGACATTCGCCAGAACTCCACCGTCGTCAACAAGGTGCTCGAGGAGATCTTCCGGCAGCAGAGCCCGGACGATGCGCCGGCTGCCGATACGCCGCAATGGAGCACCCGCATCCGCGCAGCCCTGCACAGCGGCGAGAAGCTCAAGCTGAAGCGCTCCAAGCTCTCCGACGACGCGCGTGAACTGCTCGATCTCTTCGACGTCATCCGTGACGCCTCGGGCAATGGCAGCCGTGGTGCCGTCGGCGCTTTCGTGCTGTCGATGACGCGCTCGTGCGACGATCTTCTGGCGGTCTACCTGCTTGCCCAATACAGCGGACTGGCGACTGCGGACGACGGCAGCGGCACCATCGGCCTGCAAGTCGTGCCGCTGTTCGAAACCATCGCCGACCTGCGCGCCGCGCCCGAAATTCTCGACAAGCTGCTCGATGTCTCGATCGTGCGCCGCACGGTGCGCGATTTCGGCAACCGGCAGGAAGTCATGCTGGGCTATTCGGACTCCAACAAGGACGGCGGTTTCCTCGCCTCCAACTGGGAGCTCAACAAGGCGCAGCGCCGCATCACGGCGCTTGCCACCAAGCGCAAGATCAAGATCAGCTTCTTCCATGGGCGCGGCGGTTCGGTGAGCCGTGGCGGCGCACCGACAGGCCGCGCCATTGCAGCCCAGCCTGCCGGCACCGTCGGCGGCATCATGCGCGTGACCGAACAGGGCGAGGTCGTCTCGTCCAAGTTCGCCAACCGGGGCACCGGCCTCTACCAGCTCGAAATCCTGGCCGCGAGCGTGTTTGCGCACAGCGTCAAGTCGGGCGACGAGGCGGAACTGAAGGACAATCCGGAGTTCAACGAGGCGCTCGAAGCGCTGACCGGCATGTCGCAGGCCTCCTATTTCGGCCTGATCAACGAGCCCGGCTTCATCGACTATTTCAACCAGGCGAGCCCCGTCGAAGAGCTTTCGCTGCTCAAGATCGGCTCGCGCCCGGCCCGCCGCTTCGGCGCCAAGACCATCTCGGACCTGCGCGCCATTCCATGGGTGTTCGCGTGGAGCCAGAACCGCCATCTCCTCACCGGCTGGTACGGCATCGGCAGCGCGCTGAACGCCTTCGTCAACGTCCGCGGCGAAAACGGCCTCTATCTGTTGCAGCAGATGTTCGAGCGCTCGCGCCTGTTCAGGCTGATTGTCGATGAAGTCGACAAGACGCTCTACCAGGCCGACATGGACATTGGCCGGCTCTATGCCGAACTGGTCGATGACAGCGTCACCAGCGAGCGCATCTACCAGAAGATCGCCAACGAATACGCGCTGACGCGGCGCATGATCACCGAGGTCAATGGCGGCCTGAAACTGTCGCAGCGTTTCCCGGCCTTCAAGCGCCATTTCGACCGCATCCGGCCGCAGATGGACTCGATCCATCGCCTCCAGGTCCAGCTTCTTCGCGAAGTGCGCGCCAAGGAACCTGCACCGGAAAAGCCGAAGCGGGCAGTCAACGCGCTGTTGCTTTCCATCAACTGCATCTCGTCCGGCCTCGGCTGGACGGGCTGACGTCACCCAAAAAACGCTAAACACCACGCTCGCGCAAAAAAGCGCCACAAGGGAGGAGCCCGATGAATATTCCCGCAAGACCCGGCACAGGTAACGCCCGCTCGTTCTTCCACACCGGCGTCGCCGCCTCTGACCCGGCCGTCAGCGATTCCATCCAGCGCGAATTGAAGCGCCAGCAGGACGAGATCGAACTGATCGCGTCCGAAAACATCGTCTCCAAGGCGGTGCTGGAAGCGCAAGGTTCCGTGCTCACCAACAAATACGCCGAAGGCTATCCGGGCCGCCGCTACTATGGCGGCTGCCAGTTCGTCGACGAGGTCGAGGACCTTGCCCGCAACCGCGCCAAGGAAATCTTCAACTGCACCTTCGCCAACGTCCAGCCCAATTCGGGCAGCCAGGCCAACCAGTCGGTGTTCATGGCGCTGATGCAGCCGGGCGACACCTATCTCGGCCTCAACCTCGCCGCCGGCGGCCATCTCACCCACGGCGCTCCGGTCAACCAGTCGGGCAAGTGGTTCAATGTCGTGTCCTACGGCGTCAAGCCCGACACCCACCGCATCGACCTCGACGAAGTGCGCGACCTCGCCCGCAAGCACCAGCCCAAGGTGATCCTGGCCGGCGGCTCGGCCTATCCGCGCGTCATCGATTTCAAGGCGTTCCGCGAGATCGCCGATGAAGTCGGCGCCAAGCTGTTCGTAGACATGGCGCATTTCGCCGGCCTTGTTGCCGGCGGCGTGCATCCAAACCCGCTCGACCATGCCCATGTCGTCACCACGACGACCCACAAGACGCTGCGCGGCCCGCGCGGCGGCATGGTCCTGTCCAACGACGAGGACATCGGCAAAAAGATCAATTCCGCCGTGTTCCCCGGTTTGCAGGGCGGACCGCTCATGCACGTCATTGCGGCCAAGGCGGTTGCCTTCGGCGAAGCGTTGACGCCTGAATTCAAGACCTATGCGGCCAATGTCGTCACCAACGCCAAGCGGCTTGCCGAAACGCTCGCCAATGGCGGCGTCGATATCGTCTCAGGCGGCACCGACACGCACCTGATGCTGGTCGACCTGCGTCGCAAGGGCTTGACCGGCAAGGGCGTCGAGGCCGCCTTGGGTCGCGCTCACATCACCTGCAACAAGAACGGCATCCCGTTCGATCCGGCAAGCCCCACCGTCACCTCGGGCGTCAGGCTCGGCACCCCGGCCTGCACGACGCGCGGCTTCACCGCCGACGATTTTGCCCAGGTCGGTCAGATGACGCTGAAGGTCATCGACGGTCTGGCGAAGAACGGAGAGGACGGAAACGGCGCAGTCGAAGCCGCGGTCATGGAAGAAGCGCGCGGCCTGACCCGCCGATACAAAATCTACGACTGATTTCCGTCGCGGCAAGACTGTCATAGACTGCCGAAACCCGGATTGATATCCACCAGCAGGTGGTTCGGGTTTCATTGGCGGGTCCATGACGCAGACGAGCAGACTGAATGTCCTGATCGCGGAGCGAAACCCGCTGGTAATCGCGGCGGTGCGCGATCTTATCGGCCGTGACGAGCGGTTCAATTTTGCCGGCTCGGTGCAGAGCGGCGATGCCTTCATCGAGGCCGCCGCGAAGCAGCCTGCCGTGTTCGACCTCGCCATCGTCGGGTGGCGGCTTTCGGACATGAACGGCGGCGAAGTGCTGATGGAACTGCGAAACCGCCAGCTTACGCCTCGCGTCATCATCTTTTCCAACGACCACGACGTCGGCATCCTCAAGCAGTGCGTGCGGCTGGGCGCACAGGGTTTCTGCTACCAGTTCGAGGACCCGCTCATCCTGTTCCAGACACTGGTGGCGGTTGCCAACGGGCGCATCTGCATTCCCTACACCGACGTTACCAAGATCGGCGAAACCAGGCTCTCAGGCCTGACGACGCGCGAACTGGAGCTTCTGGGCGTGCTGGCCGACGGCTGGACGAACCTGCAAATCGCCAGCCGCACCGGCATCTCCGAGAACACCGTCAAATATCACCTGAAGAATCTCTACGACAAGCTGGGCGTGCGCAGCCGCGCCATGGCGGTCGCGCTCTATGCAAGCGAAAAGAGATCGGGGTCGTGAATTTCGTTGGTAGGTAACCGCTAAAGCACTTCCTTCGAAGCCACCGTCGAGTCCGCGTTAAGCCGGTAAACGATCGGCACGCCGGTGCCGAGTTCCAGCTTGACGATCTCCTCGCCTGACAAGCCTTCCAGCGCCATGATCATCGCGCGCAGCGAATTGCCGTGGGCCGCGACGAGCACCGTTTCCCCGCGCAGCACATGCGGCTGCATGTCGTGCAGATAGTAAGGCCACACCCGCGCGCCGGTGTCCTTCAGGCTCTCGCCGCCGGGCGGGGGCACGTCATAGGAACGACGCCAGATATGGACCTGCTCGTCGCCCCACTTCTTGCGCGCATCGTCCTTGTTGAGCCCGTTGAGGTCGCCATAGTTGCGCTCGTTGAGCGCCTGGTTGCGAACCGTCTTGAGATCGCTCTGGCCGGCCGCATCGAGAATATGCTGGCAGGTTTTCTGGGCCCGCATCAGCGCCGAGGTAAAGGCGATGTCGAACTTCAGGCCCTTTGCCTTCAGCTTCTGCCCTGCCGCCTTCGCCTCAGCATGTCCCTGCTCGGTCAGGTCGACATCGCGCCAGCCGGTGAACAGGTTCTTCAAGTTCCATTCGCTCTGGCCATGGCGCACGAGCACAAGGGTTCCCGACATCATTTCTTCCTTCAATATCTACAAACGGTCGTTCAATTCAGGCCAAGCACGTCGCGCATGGAGTAAAGCCCCGGCTTCTTGCTGCGCGCCCAAAGTGCGGCCTTGACCGCACCGCGCGCGAAAATGGCGCGGTCGTCGGCGTGGTGCGCAAGCACGATGCGTTCGCCCTGGCCCGCCAGCACCACGGAATGTTCGCCCACAACCGAGCCGCCGCGCAAGGTGGCGAAGCCGATGGTGCCGGCCTTGCGCGCGCCGGTATGGCCATCGCGCACGCGCACATCATTGCCGGCAAGCGCAATCTCGCGCCCTGCCGCAGCCGCTTCGCCCAAAAGCAAAGCAGTACCTGAAGGGGCATCGACCTTGTGCTTGTGGTGCATCTCAAGGATCTCGATGTCGAAATCCTCGGCATCGAGCGCGCGCGCCGCCTGTTCCACCAAGGCCGCAAGCAGGTTGACGCCAAGGCTCATATTGCCGGACTTGACGATAGTGGCATGGCGGGCGGCAGCGGCGATCTTTGCATCGTCCGCCGTCGAACAACCGGTCGTGCCGATCACATGGGCGATGCGCGCTTGCGCCGCATAGCCGGCGAACTCGACCGTCGCAGCCGGTGCCGTGAAATCCAGCACGCCGTCAGCCTTGGCAAAGGCGGGCAGCGGGTCGTCGCCAACCGTCACGCCAATCGCGCCAAGGCCGGCCAGTTCGCCGACGTCCTTGCCCAGCGCCGGAGAACCCGCGCGCTCGATCGCGCCGACAATCTTCGCGCCCGCCGTTTCGCGAATGGCGCGCACCAGCGCTTGCCCCATGCGGCCGCCGGCACCCACCACAACAAGCCCCATGTCGCTCATCAGCTTCTCCCGGCCACTTTCTTCGCGCGCCGCTTGATCGGCTGCTTCTCATCCGCCTTGTCGTCGATCAGGCCGAGGCCTTTGCCGCCCTGCAGCCGATGGAAGCGGGCATAGGCGCTGTGCGGGTCCGCCATCAATGACGCGTGGGTGCCCTCTTCGATCACCCGCCCCTGCTCAAGCACCACGATGTGGTCGGCATTGACGACGGTTGAAAGCCGGTGCGCGATGACAATCGTGGTGCGCCCCTGCATCACTTCGCCCAAGGCCTTTTGCACCCGCGCCTCGGACTCGTTGTCGAGCGCCGAGGTCGCCTCGTCGAGGAGCAGGATCGGTGCGCGACGCACAATGGCGCGGGCAATCGATACCCGCTGGCGCTGTCCGCCGGACAGGTTTGCGCCGTTCTCGCCGATCTGGGTTTCATAGCCTTCGGGCTGCTGGCGAATGAACTCGTCGGCGGCTGCCCGGTCGGCAGCCTGCTCGACCTCGGCATCGGTCGCATCAGGCCGGCCATAACGGATGTTGTCGCGGATGGAGCCTTCGAACAGATAGGGCTGTTGCGAAACATAGGCGATCGACTGGCGCAGCGACCGCTTGGTGACCTTCGATATGTCCTGGCCGTCGATCTCGATCTTGCCGCCGTCGAGGTCGTAGAAGCGCTGCAGCAAGGCCACCATCGTCGTCTTGCCGGCACCCGAAGCGCCGACGATTGCTGTTGTCTTGCCGGCAGCCGCGGTAAAGCTCACCTTGTGCAGCACCGGGGTATCGGCGGAATAACCGAACGAGACGTCCTTGAAACGAACCTCTCCCTGCTCGATCTGCGCGGTGACCGCCCCCGGCACGTCTCGTTGCCTGGGTTCAAGGTCGAGCAGTTCATAGATCATGCGCGCATTGACCAGCGCCCGCTCGAGACCGACCTGCGTGCGCGCCAGACGTCGCGCGGGATCGTAGGCAAGCAAAAGCGCGGTGATGAAGGCCAGCACATCGCCCGGCGGATGGTTGGTGGTCGCGGCCTGATAGGCGGCAAAACCGATGACGCCGGCCACCGCAAAGCCGGCCAGCATTTCGGTGAACGGGCCTAGGCGCTCGGACACGCGGGCAATCTTGTTGTAGCGGGCTTCCGCCAGATCAACCAACTCTCCGACCCGGACCGAAAGCTGATCCTCCATGGTGAAGGCCTTGACCACGGCGATGCCCTGCACCGCCTCCTGCATGGCCCCGATGAGGTGCGAATTGATGGTCACGGATTCGCGGGTGACGCGGCGAACCCTGCGCATGATGTAATTGACGGCCCAGACCAGCGGCGGCCCGACCACCAGTACGGACGCGGCAAGATAAGGCTGTTGCCAGACCATCACGCCGATCAGGCCGATAAGGCTGACGATGTCGCCGGCGACCGAGCGCAGCGTCAGGCCCATCAGGTCGCGGACGCCGCCGACGTTCTCGTTGATGCGCGCGGCAAGCCGGCCCGAACGCGTCTCGTTGAAGAAATCGACGCCCAACCGCATCAGGTGCTGGAAGACCCGCTTCTGGTAGCGCGCGACGACATTGTTGCCGATCTTGGCCAGCGTAACGGCCTGACCGTAGTTGGCGATGCCGCGAACAAAGAAGATCAGGATCACGCCACCGCAAATGATCGGCGCGCGCTCATACATGCGATGGACGAAGATGTCGTCGACCAGCGGCTTCATGATCCACGCCGCAAGGCCGGTTGTCGCGGCCATGGTGGCGAGGCAGATGACCGTAAAAATGTACAGGCCGCGATACTCGCGCCCGTTTTCGCCGAAGATGCGCTTCAGCACGGCGAAGACTTCGCCGGGCGCGGGCTTGCTGCTATTTGTTGCGACGGTCAAAATTCGGTCCGCTGCGTCTGTCTCATCAAGGAGCGCCGGGCGGCGTCCGGCCCTCTCTTAGAGCATCGGGCCTGAAAGTGGAAACCGCTTTTCGGGCAAGCTGCGTGCCAGCGTGGTCATGTTGCCGTCCGGCTACGCCTGCCAACGCCGTCCCGAGGTCTCGACGCCGAATTTGCGCGGCGCGCGCGCAAAGGCGGCAAGCCCGGCAAGTGCCGCCAACGGATGGGTGATGACGTAGACGGGAATGGTGCGCAGCAATTCGCTGTGCGGAGCCTTGTCTTCAAAGGCGGCGCGGAAATTGCCGGCCTTGAGCGCGGGCACAATCTTCTGGGCGATGCCGCCGGTCAGGAAGACGCCGCCGCGGCTCATGAACACCAAAGCGAGGTCGCCGGCAGTGCGCCCAAGGCAGGTCGCGAACATGGAAAGCGTTTCCACGGCAATTTCGTCGGTTCCGGCAAGCGCAGCGGCGGTAATATCGGCGGGCACGCTCAGCTTTGCGGCTTTGCCGTCGGTCTTGGCGATTGCCCGATAGGTGTTGACCAGACCGCGGCCGCACAGGATCTGCTCGCCCGAAACGCGCCCCTCGATCGTCTCGATATTGGGGAAAACCGCATAGTCGCGCGGTGTGCGCGGCCCAATGTCCATATGGCCGCCTTCACCCGGGATCGGCACCCAACCGCCAAAGGCATGGACAAGCCCGGCAACGCCAAGACCCGTGCCCGGCCCCAGAACGACGCGCCCGGCATTCGGCTCCGGCGCGCCGCCGCCGATCTGCTCCATATGTTCTTCGCCAAGCGCCACGACGGCCAGCGCCTGCGCCTCGAAATCGTTGAGCACCACGACATCGCCAAGGCCGAGCGACGACAGCATCTGCCTCGGCTTGACGATCCACGGGCAGTTGGTCAGCGGGATTTCATCGGCTTCGACCGGGCCGGCAACAGCCAGAACGGCTGAATTGGGTCGAATGCTGGAACGGTCCAGAACGGCGGCGCGGATGGCGTCGTCGATGGTGGCGTAGTCGGCTGTCTTGACGATCTGCGGTTCGCCGGCTTCGGACCCCTCGTCGGCAATCACCGAAAAGCGCGCATTGGTGCCGCCGATATCCCCGATGAGGACCGGAAAGCGCAGCGTTTTTGTAGCACCTTCTTCCGCCATAGCCGTTCTCAGTTCGTCACCGTCCGCCCGACGGCCTCCGGTTGACTAAAGCGCGAAGCACTTCGACTTGTTCGATTTGCGCATGCCGTGATCCCGAAACCGTTTCCCGCTTTCGGGCGACATGCTTTAGCGCATCGCCTCGAAAAGGGAAATCGCTTTTCGCTTACCCGTCTTAAATCGATTGAAAGCAGCGAAGCCTGCCTCAATTATCGGGCCGCGGCCGTGGCAACGGCACGCCGATGTCAGGCGTCGGGGCAAAGGCGTTGACCGAGGAAGGCAGCGCCGCGCCACCGCCTGTTGCGGAAGCGGTCACCGGCTGCGCCGTCGATATGGTCGCAGCCCCGCCATTCACCGGATAGGTCACCGCCGCAATCGACACCGGGTCCGGCGCGTTCAGCACGGCCCGGCAAGCCTTGGGCAGGGATGCCATCGTCATGATATCGCGCGCCTTCGGCGCATCCGGGTTCTGGTTCGGCCGCCACGGCTCCTCGGTAAACCACCACGCCAGCGACTTGTCGCAGCCGTCGCTTGCCGGCGTCGCTTCCTGCCGCTTGCAATCGGGCGAACCCGGCTGGCAACCGATGCGGACATGGAAATGATAGTCGTGCCCCCAGAACGGCCGCACCTTGCGCAGCCATGAGCGATCGCCGGTCACCGTATCGCACAGCTTCTTCTTGATACCCGGATTGACCAGTATCCGCTCGACTTCCGGATAGCTTGCCGCGCGCTTCAACAGGCGTTCGTGCGCCGGCGTCCACAGCTTGTCGATGACCCGATGCGTCTTTTCATTGACCAGCGAGGTCGCGCTCATGTTCTCGCGCTCGCTTGCGCTCAGCCGCCGGTCCGGCATCGGCGTGAACCAGATGTCGGCATCGAGACCGATCTGATGCGAGGCGTGGCCGGTCATCATCGGCCCGCCGCGCGGCTGCGAGATGTCGCCCAGCAACAGGCCCGGCCAGCCGTCCGCGACCGCGTCGCGCGACAGTTTCTCGATCAGCGCGATCATCGTCGGGTGACCCCAGCGGCGGTTGCGCGAAAGCCGCATCGCCTGCCATGTCGGGCCATCGGTGGCAATCGCGACACCACCGGAAAAACAACCCTTGGAATAGAAGCCGATCGATTGCGGCGCGGTCGCAGCCGGCAGGTCCTTGGCGCCGAACAGATTCTTCGCCAGTTGCTCGGCCTGAACCTCAGGCGCGCCCAAAACCGAAGCGGCAAGCAGCGCCGCACCCGCAAAGACGGCCCACGCAAACCGGCCACCCATTGATCGCATCGTCCGCTTCATCAAGATCGAAGTCCCCGCAGTCCGATTTTCCCCGCCTGTCCTCGAGAGGCAGAAGCAGTGCGAATCACATCATGAAGCCAACTGCGACCGGATCAAGGCCGTTTCATCGGGCTGCGCGCTTCACCGTCGGCCCAGTTGCCCTTCGACCACATGTCGTCCAGAGCGCTGCGGTAGTTCGGAAAGCCGAACGAGAACCCGTCAGCCTTGATCGCGGCATTGGAAACGCGCTTGTTTTCGCCATAGAACGAGCGCGCCATCGGCGTCAGTTCCGCCTCTTCGAAGGCGATTTCCGGCGGCGGCTCGACACCCATCAGCTGCGCCGCATAGGTCACCACATCCTGCGGCGGCGAAGCCTCGTTATCGGTCACGTTGAAGATGCCGCCACGGTCCTGTTCGGCAAGATGCAGCAAGGCCCCTGCAATATCCTCGACATGGATGCGGTTGAACACCTGTCCAGCCTTCACCAGCCGCCGCGCGGTGCCTTCCTTGAGGTTCACCAGCGCATTGCGGCCCGGACCGTAGATGCCGGACAGCCGCAGGATCGCCACCGGCAGCCCCGTTTCCTCGCCGAGCGCGAGCCAGCTTTTCTCGGCCTCGACCCGCATCATCGACCGGCGCGAGACGGGGCGGCAGTCCGCCGTTTCGTCAACCCAGCCGCCGCCATAGTCGCCATAGACGCCAACGGTGGAGAGATAGCCGATCCATTTCAGCTTGGGCATCGCCTGCCTGATCGCGGTGCCGGCGGCGTTCAGCACCGGATCGCCGGTCTCGTCCGGCGCGACCGAAACGACCAGATGCGTCGTGTCGGCAAGCGCATCCGAAATCTGCGGCGTCAGCGAACCCTGGAACTCCAGCGGCCTGATACCCGCTGCCTCCAGCGCGGCAAACTTCCGCGCCGCGCGCGTCGTGCCATAGACCGGCGTGCCGTCCGAACAGGCGCGGGCAAATGCCTTGCCCGAGTAACCGGCACCAAAAATGAACACCTTTTCCACCGTCACGCCCCGATCTCCTGCTGGCCGACACTCGCCAAGGCCTGCTGCCATTCTTCGCACACGCCGCCGTCGTCTTCCAACGCCAAAGCCGCATCGGCGCGCTCAGTAAACTCGACTTGCGGCAGCAACTGCGACAAGGCCCACACGGCAGCGCCGCGCACCAGCGGCGACGCATCCGCAAGCAGTCCCGCCACCTGCCCTGCCAACGAGGGATCAGTGGAATTGCCCGCGGCGATCAGCACGTTGCGGATGAAGCGGTCCCGGCCGATCCGCTTGACCGGCGAGCCGGAAAAGAAATTGCGGAAGGCGGCATCGTCCAGTTCAAGAAGCTCGCTCAGCTTCAGCTCGCGCAGATCCTCGCGCGCCGCCAATTTGGCCTCCGAAGCCATCTGGGCAAACTTGTTCCACGGACAGGCGGCGAGACAATCGTCGCAGCCATAGATCCGGTTGCCGATCGCCCGGCGAAATTCCAGCGGGATCGGCCCCTTGTTCTCGATGGTGAGATACGAGATGCAACGCCGTGCATCGAGCCGGTAGGGTGCTGGAAAAGCATCGGTCGGGCAGGCGTCGAGGCAGGCATGGCACGAGCCGCAGTGATCGGCCTCTCGCGCATCCGCCACCAAATCCGCCGTGGTGAAAATCGAGCCAAGAAACAGCCACGAACCATGTTCGCGGCTGACCAGATTGGTGTGCTTGCCCTGCCAGCCAACGCCCGCCGCCTCGGCCAGCGGCTTTTCCATCACCGGCGCGGTATCGACGAACACCTTCACGTCGCCGCCCGCCTTGGCCACGATCTTGCCGGCGATTTCCTTCAGCCGGCCTTTCATCACGTCGTGATAGTCGCGGTTGCGCGCATAGACCGAAATCGCGCCCCGGTCGCGCCGCGCCAGCAGCTCGCGCGGATCGTGTTCCGGCCCGTAATTCATGGCGAGCACGATGACCGAGCGAACCTCCGGCCACAGCGCCGACGGGTCGCCGCGCCGGTCCAGCGTCTCCTCCATCCACCCCATCGAGCCGTGGAAACCCTCGGCGACAAATTGCGCCAGCCTTGATGGCGCAAGCGGGATTGAATCGGGGGACGTCACCGCAACGACGGCAAAGCCGGCGCGCGCTGCCTCGTGGTCGATCAGCTCGCGCAGTTTCTGGGTATCAGAAGTCAAGGTCCGCATAGTGCGACACCGGCGAGAGTCCGCGCACGCGGTCGGACAAAAGCGAGCGGAACGAAGGGCGCGACTTCACCCGCGTGTACCATTCGCGCGCAGCACCGTGGTCGCGCCATTCGATCTCGCCAAGATAATCGAGCACCGACAATGTCGCTGCGGCGGCAAGGTCGGCGTAGGTGATGCGCGGCCCAGCCAGCCAGGGCCGCGTGCCGGCCAGCCAGTTGGTGTATTTCATGTGCTGCTTGATGTTGGCGCGCGCCGCGCGAATAGCGGTAGAGTCCGGCGATCCGCCGCCGACTTCCTGCGGCATCAACGGCTTCAGCACGCGCTCGCGCACCAGATGCTTGGTCACTTCGCTCTCGGTCTTGGTCAGGTACCAGTCGGTCAGCCGGCGTATCTCGGCGCGCTCCATCGGCCCTTCGACGAACAGGCGTTTCTCGCGCTTCAGCACGCCGCGCGTCTCATCCAGATATTCCGCGATCACCGGTGCGCCGACAATTGGCACGTCGCCTTCGGCCAGCAGGATCGGCAAGGTTCCGGCCGGATTGAGGGCCAGAAATTCCTTGCGCCGTGTCCACGGCTTCTCCTCGATAAGGGCCAATTCCTCGCCATATTCGCCGAAAGCGAGCCGGACGAATCGACAGGAAGCGGACATCGGATGATGAAAAAGTGTCAGCATGGTCTCTTGAATCAGAAGCGTACTGGCGAATCGCCTAACGCGCCGGTAAGTCTTGGCAGCCTGAACGAGCGGGCTGTCAAGCTGCTGTTGCTATAGGATCAGTTCGGCGACATGACAAGCAAAGTGGGACAAACTGAGCATGCAAAGCCAGACAATCATCGAAGCCTTGCTGCTTGGACTTCTGGAAGGCCTGACCGAATTCATTCCGGTGTCCTCGACCGGGCATATCCTGCTGGCGGGCCATTTCCTCGGCTTTGAATCGACCGGCAAGGCCTTCGAGGTGCTGATCCAGCTCGGTGCCATCCTCGCCATCCTGAGCGTCTATGCCGGCCGTTTCTGGACCTTCCTGAAACGCCCCGACAGGTTCCGTGTAATCGGCGAAACCATCGTCGGCGTCCTGGCTTCGCTTGTCTGGATGGGCGGCTGCGCATTCGAACTCGTCGCCTCGGCCGTGCGGCGCAGGAAGCCCAACATGTTCCTGCCGCCCGAACTGCCGAACGACCCGGCCGTCAAGATGCTGGTCGGGCTTGCCATCGGCTTTTTGCCGGCTGCCGTCATCGGCGTTCTGGCGCATGACTTCATCAAGACGGTGCTGTTCGAAACGCCGAAGCTGATCTGCATCATGCTGATCCTCGGCGGCATCGTCCTGTTGTGGATCGACCGGCTCGACCTCAAGCCGAAATATGCCAGCGTCGCCGACTTCCCGCTGTCGCTCTACCTCAAGATCGGCCTGTTCCAGTGCCTCGCGATGATCCCCGGCACGTCGCGCTCCGGCGCAACCATCGTCGGCGGCCTACTCATGGGCGCCGACAAGCGCGCTGCGGCTGAGTTCTCGTTCTTTCTTGCCATCCCGACGATGCTCGGCGCATTCACGCTTGATCTGCTCAAGAACTGGAGCGTGCTTTCGGCGGCCGACCTGCCGATCATCGTCACCGGGTTCATCGCCGCCTTCGTCATGGCGGTCATCGCCGTGCGCAGCCTGCTTGGCTACGTTTCACGCCACGGCTATGCGCTGTTCGGCTGGTGGCGGCTGATCGTCGGCGGCCTCGGCCTTGCAGCCCTCTTCATCTGGGGCTGAGCTAGAAGAGACCGCCCGACTTCCTCAGCCGGCAGGCTTGCGCTGGAACTGGCCGGCGGCGCGGAAACGCCACAAATAGCTCGGCAATATGGTGCCAAGCGACTGCGGCTGGATGCCGAGGCCGATCAGCGTCCGGCCGGACTTGACCGCTTCCTCGGAGACGACATTGTTCGAGCGCAGTTGCGTGACCTGGTCACTGGTCAGCAACCGACCCGGCAGCACGCCGAGAATGGAAGCCTGGATCTCGGCAATCCACCACGGCACCGGCACCAGCAACCGCTTGCGGTCGATGACGCTCAGCAATTCCTGCATGCATTCCTTGAAGGTCAGGACGTTTGGCCCGCCAAGCTCATAGACCTTGCCCCCCTCGACCGCGCCATCGACCGAGCGCGCAACCGCCTCGGCGACATCGCCCACGTAGACGGGCTGGAACTGTGTCGCGCCGCCGCCGATCAGCGGCAAGGCCGGCGAATAGCGGGCCATGGCGGCGAAGCGGTTGAAGAAACCGTCCTCGGGGCCGAAATTGATCGAAGGCCGTAAAATCACCGCGTCCTTGATCGTCTCGAGAACCGCCTTTTCGCCAAGCGCCTTGGTGCGGGCGTAAGCGGATTGCGAATTCACGTCCGCGCCGATGGCCGAAACATGGGTCATGCCAGCGCCGACGGAGCGGGCGGCCTCTGCAATGGCGCGCGCCCCGAACTCATGGACGGTGCGGAATTTCTGGCGACCGCTCTCGTGCAGGATGCCGACAAGGTTGATGACATGATCGGCGCCGATCACCGCCTGATCGACCGACCAGCGCACGCGCAAATTCGCCTGCACCGGTTGGATCTGGCCGACGTTGCCGAGCGGTTGGAGATGGCCTGCCAGATCGGGCCGGCGGCAGGCGACGCGGATGCGGTAGCCTCGCTGGGCGAGAGCCCGCACGACATGGCGTCCGACAAAGCCCGCGCCGCCGAAAATCACCACGAGCTTTGGGGTTTGCAGGATTTCGGTCATGTCTGGCTCCGGCTATGCGCCCCGGTCTTGCCGGGGCTTGGCTGTAGCCGCTTCATAATCCGTTTCGCGCCGAAGGCAAAGTGCGTTCGGTGGTCGCTGGATCAGCCATTTATGCCCACGGCGTGCAGAGATTCAGGTCCGGGTGAGCCTAAAGGGGCTTTCGAGCAGCGGAGGCGCAGAAAGACGCCAACTTGCAGGCCACCCTCACTTGAATATCACGCTTAGAAAGCCTTGCCGATCCTTGCATCCACCGAATGCCGGTTGGCGCCGCGAATGACGAAGAAGAACAGCATTGCCGACCAGAGGATCGACTTTTCCGCGCCGGAGATCCCCTGGCTCATGGTCACCCAGTGGAACCAGACCGTGACCAGAAGCACGATCAGGCCGGCCAGTGCCGAAGGGCGCGTCAGGAAACCCAGCGCAATGAAGATGCCGCCGAAGAACTCCGTGCAGGCCAGAAGCAGCGACCAGAACGCGCCGGGGTAAAAGCCCAGCCCCTCGACCATTTCGGCAGCGCCGAACGGATTGACGATCTTCTGCGAGCCGTGCAGCGCGAGAAAGCCGCCCGTGGCGAGGCGCAGCAGCGTTTCGGCGCTATCATGAAGAGCCGAGTAGATCCCGCGCAAGGCAGGAACGATCAAGCGCGGCGAGGTGGTTTCGCTGGTAACTGACATATATGATCCTTCGTTGTGTGCTGCAGCGCACACATCCGACCATAAGGCTCACGGTCAAATAAAATAAAGTTGAACTAGATAGTCAACTTATTTGCCGGCGAAGCAGCTTCACTCCGAGTAGCGCGAGGCGAACTCGGAAATGCGCTGGACCACTTCCCTGGAAACAGTCACGCCGCGCGCCACCGCCTGCTCCGAAGCTTCCGAGCGCGAGCGCCCGGGAATATGCACGCCATATTGCCGCCGCAGCCGGTCCATTTGGTCCTTCATCCGGCCTTCGAAATCTGGATCGAGCAGTTTCGGCTCGATGGCGACGATGAAAAGCCCCGTTCCCGGGCTTTGCGACCCTTCCGTGAAAGAGGGCGCATCGAGCGACCAGTTCGCCCCGGTCAGCCCCGCCGCCAGCACCTCGACCATCAACGCGATGTTGGCTCCGCGCTCGCCGCCGAACGCCAGCAGCGCGCCTTTCATCGCGGCTTGCGGATTGGTGGTCGGGTTGCCGCTCTCATCGATCGCCCAGTCCGGCGGGATGCTGCGACCCTCCTCGGCAGCCTGGCGAATGCTGACGAAGGCGGTAGCGCTCGACGCCTGGTCGATCACCAGCGCCGGACCATTTGCCGACGGCGCGGCGAAGGACAACGGATTGGTGCAATAGACCGGCTTCACCGATCCCGATCCGGCAAGCAGCGCCGGGCCGTTGGTCGCAGCCAATGCCACCAGTCCTTCGGCAGCCAGCCGCCCGGTGAAATAACCGAGCGCGCCGCAGGTATAAGCGTTCTTCTGCGCAAAAATCGAAATGCCGAACAGCCGCGCCGCCTTGGCGAGGTCGCCAACCGTCCTGTCGAAGCCGATATGGGCGACGCCGCCCTTCGCATCCGAGCGGAACACCGCCAGCGCAGGCCGCGTCACCACCGGTTCTGCCTTGCCGTCGATGCGGCCGGCTTCAAGCGCTTCGAGATAGTCGATGAAATGCGACAGGCCGACGGTGCGATAGCCTTCCGCCTCCGCTGCCACTGCAGCAGCGGCGATCGAGCGGGCAACCTCGTCGCTGGCGCCCGCGCCAAGTGCCGCCATGCGGCAAAGACCTGTCGCCTGTTCAAGACTAAGCTGCATCACCTGCTCTTGCGCTGCTTCCTCGGGGCCCTGCATATCTCCGGTCAGCCGATCCGGGTCGGGATACGCACTTCCAGCCTGCGGAAGGCAAGCACGATGATACCCGTGATCGCCATATAGACCACGGCCAGCAGGAGCAAGGGTTCGTAGGTGACGAAGGTGTCCTGCCGCACCCGCGAGGCCACGGCATAGATATCGACCATGGTGATCGTCGCCACCAGCGGCGTCGCCTTCAGTTGCAGCACAGATTCTCCCGCAAGCGTGGGCAAGGCGCGCTGCAGCGCCTGCGGCAGCCAGATGCGGCGAAACGCCGTCCAGCGGCGCATGCCGAAAGCGCGCGCGGCCTCCAGTTGTCCCCTCGGCACGCCGGCAAAGGCGCCGCGCATCACCTCGCCTTCATATCCGGCAAAGGACAGCGTCAGGGCCAGCACGCCGTAGGGCCATGCCTGCCTCAGATACGGCCACAGGAACGACTCGCGTATCCACGGCAGTTGCGGAAACAGCGAGCCGAGGCCGTAGTAGAGCAGCCACAACTGCAACAAAAGCGGCGTGCCGCGAATGATGGTGCAGAACGTCCTTGCCGG
Source organism: Mesorhizobium sp. FG116 (assembly GCF_057809835.1). Lineage (NCBI taxonomy): Bacteria > Pseudomonadati > Pseudomonadota > Alphaproteobacteria > Hyphomicrobiales > Phyllobacteriaceae > Mesorhizobium > Mesorhizobium sp. FG116. The sequence continues at coordinate 24,479 of NZ_JBMDKS010000012.1, read as the reverse complement.
CACGGACAGGAACCAGGGTCCCGCCGCTTGTGCGAGCCCCAGCGGTATCGCCAGCAATATGCCGAGGACCGACGTCACCACCAAAAGCCAGATGGTTCGCCAGATGCCTTGTATGGCAAGCGGCAGATAGGCCGGCAGCCAGTCCCAGCGCAGGTAGAAGATCGATGCCAGCACGATCGCCAGCGCTATCACCAGAAGCACGATGCGGTGCGGCTGCAGCCAACCCGCCGCGCTCTTCCTCATCGTTCCTGCCGTCGCATCGCTCGCCATCAGCGCGTCTCCGAAAGCTGCGGCGTACCGCGCCGCGCCCATCGCTCGACACGGGCGATGATGACGTTGGAGAACAGCGTCAGCGCGAGATAGAGCGCGCCGGCAGCGAGGAAAAAGGTGAAATAGGCCTTGGTCGCGCCTGCCGCCAGACGTGTCGTCTGCGTCAGCTCGTTGAAGCCGACGATGGCCAGAAGGGCAGTGTCCTTGGTGGCGATCAGCCACAGATTGGCTAGGCCCGGAATGGCAAATGGCAGCATGGCCGGCAAGGTGATGCGCCGCAACAGTAGGCCGGGCGGCATGCCATAGGCGCGCGCCGCCTCGATCTGGCCTTGCGGAATCGACAGGATCGCGCCGCGCAGCACTTCGGTCGAATAAGCGCCCTGCACGATGCCCAGCACGCCGATGCCGGCCACCAGCCCGTTGATGTCGACCGGCTGATGCCCGAAGGCGATCAGGACGCGGTTCACCAGGTCCGTGCCGGCAAAATAAAGCATCAGGATCAGCACCAGTTCCGGCACCGCGCGCACGACGGTCGTGTAGAGCCCCAACAGGTCGCGCACCACCGGCCCGCCATAGAGCTTGCCATAGGCTCCGCCGATGCCGATCAGAAGTCCGACACCGTAAGCGCCCAAAGCAATCTGGACGGAACTCAGCAGGCCGCGCAGCAGATTGCCTCCCCAACCCGGAGGCTCAAGCGCCAGAAGGTCGAAGATGCCGGATGCTGCGGCGGGTATGATTGCGTCGATCAGCTTCGCCTCCAATCGCTGGCGATGACCGAGAACAGGAAATTGCGCCACGAGTGCCCGGCGTCGTCACGGACGCCGGGCATCAGGCAGCGCTCAGGCTTTGTCAGTTCGACTGCGTTTCGTCGCCGTAGATGTCGAAGTCGAAGTACTTCTTGGTGATCTCGGCATATTTGCCGTTGGCGCGAATGCCCTTGATCGCCGCGTTGATCTTGCCGGCAAGTTCGGTGTCGCCCTTGCGCACGCCGGCACCAACGCCCGGTCCGAGCACTTCGAGGTCAGGCGCGACATAGCCCTTGAGATCGCAGCACGCCTTGCCCTGGTCCGACTTCAGGAAGGCGTCCAGTGCAATCGAATCCGCCTGCGTTGCGTCGATGCGGCCGGCAACGAGATCCTGGTTGGCCTCGTCCTGCGTCTGGTATTCCTTGATCTCGGAAGCGCTGCCGCCAAAATGCTTCTTGGCGTAGGCGGCATGGACGGTCGAAACCTGAACGCCGAGGATCTTGCCCTTCAGGCCTTCCGGCGTCGCGTCGAAGGTCTGGTCCTTCGGTCCGATCACGGCGGTCGGCGTGTTATAATACTTGTCGGAGAAGTCGATCTCCTTCTGGCGTTCGGCGGTGATCGACATCGAATTCATGATCGCGTCGATCTTGTTGGTCTTGAGCGCCGGGATGAGGCCGTCCCACGGGATCGGCGTCAACACGCATTCGAGCTTGGCCTCGCCGCAGATCGCCTGCACGATCTCCACTTCCCAGCCGCCCCAGTTGCCGGAGGCATCCTGCGAATAGAAGGGCGGATAGGCTTCCGGCGAAAAGCCGACCTTGACCTGCTGGGCGCTCGCCGAAACCGTTCCGGCAAGGGCGATGACGGCGGCGGCTATCGCTGCCTTCAAAAATGTCTTCATGCTCCATTCTCCCATTTTGACTTGGACTTTCTGTCCGGTTTTTCTTGATGCGGGTTGTCACCCGACATTGCGCAGAAACTGCTTCAGCCGGTCGGATTTCGGCGAACCGAAAAGCGCGGCCGGCGGGCCCTCCTCCTCCACAACTCCATTGTAAAGATAGACGACATGGGTCGCGACCTCGCGCGCGAACTTCATCTCGTGCGTCACCAGAACCATGGTGCGCCCCTCGCGCGCCAGGTCGCCGATCACCTTCAACACTTCGCCCACCAGTTCAGGGTCCAGCGCCGAGGTCGGCTCGTCGAACAGCATCACGCGCGGCTGGATGGCAAGCGCGCGCGCAATCGCCGCCCGCTGCTGCTGACCGCCCGAAAGAAAAGCCGGATAAACGTCGCGCTTTTCCGCCAGCCCGACGCGCGCCAGAAGCTTCTCCGCCTCGGCGATCGCCTGTTCCTTCTTCACGCCCAGCACGTGAACCGGCACCTCGATGACGTTTTGCAGAAGCGTCATGTGGCTCCACAGGTTGAAGCTCTGGAACACCATGCCAAGCCGGGAGCGGATGCGTTCGATCTGGCGCCGGTCGGCCGGCTGCGTGTTGCCGTGGCTGTCGGCCTTGAGGCGGATTTCCTCGCCGTTGACGCGGATGATGCCGCTGGTCGGGTTCTCGAGACAGTTGATGCAGCGTAGAAGCGTCGACTTGCCCGAACCGCTGCCGCCGATGATGGCGATGACGTCGCCGTCGCGCGCCGACAGCGACACGCCCTTCAGCACATGCAGTTCGCCAAACTTCTTGTGCAGGTTTTCGACATGGATGGCTTCGGCTGCGCCCTGTACGGACGAAGGCTGCGAAAGGGAAACAGCTCCTCCATGACTCATGCCGGCACCGCCCTGCGGAACCGAAACTTCGTCAGGCGTTGGACTTTTTTACCCATTACCCGCCACTAACGATTACTCCCACCGCAAGATGGACCGTTCCGCTCGCCCTCGTCAACCCGCAGCCGCAGAAGCCAAACGACGTATGCGCGCGTCCCTGCTACGGGTTCACCGCCATCAAGCCGATTGACACCGTTCGAAAGAAGGCGCAACGGGCATGGCGACGGTCATCGGACCGTCACAGGACCGAAGGAAACATGATGGACCCGGACAGTCGAAGTCCCGCTTCAGACCCGTCCGCCGCACGCAGCCTCTAGATCAAGGCTCCACCGGCGGTGCGAAACCTTGCCGGAAGGAGCTAGAAATGCTGCGTATCTATGCAGGCCAGAACGGCCGCCTCGCGACCATCGACACCCTCGACCAGCCCGAATCCCCCGGCATCCTGTGGCTCGACCTTCTCAATGCTTCCAATGACGACGTGAAGCGGATTGAATCCCATCTCGGCATCAGCATCCCGACGCGCGACGAGATGGCGGAGATCGAGCTTTCCGACCGCCTCTATCACGAGGACGGCGCCGAGTTCATGACCATGACGACAGTCACGGAAATCGACAGCGATCACCCGGTCAAAGCGCCGATCACCTTCATCTTGAAGGGCCAGTCACTGGTCACCGTGCGCCATATGGAATCGAAGCCGTTCCTCCAGTACATCGCGAAAGTACAGCGCGGCATCGCCGAACCCTGTGTGTCCGGAGAGAGCGTCATGCTGGGCGTGATCGAATCCATCATCGACCGCATCGCCGATACGCTGGAACGCATCGGCGACGAAACCGACGCGGTCTCGCGCGAAGTGTTCCAGACCAAGGCCGGCAATGCGACCAAGATGACGCGCGACCTGCAGTCGCTCATCGAGCATATCGGCCGCAAGGGCGATTTGCTGGCAAAGCTTCGCGAAAGCCTGGTCAGCATCTTGAGGCTCACCGCCTATCACAGCGCGCTTGCCACCAACGGATTGTCGTCTCAAACGCCCCGCCGCAAGCCGAAGAAGGATGCGAGGGAACGCCTGAAGCTCGTCCAGCGGGATGCCTCATCGCTGGCCGACCACGCCGTGTTCCTGTCGGGAAAGTTGAACTTCCTGCTCGACGCAACGCTTGGCCTGATCAACCTCCAGCAGAACCAGATCATCAAGATCTTTTCGGTTGCCGCAGTCGTGTTCCTGCCGCCCACCCTGGTCGCTTCGATCTACGGCATGAACTTCGACATGATGCCGGAACTGAAGTGGATGCTCGGCTATCCGTGGGCGCTCGGCCTGATGGCGCTCTCGGCCATCCTGCCCTACCTGTTCTTCAAGAGGCGCGGCTGGATTTAGGGCCTGTTCGTGTGGACCATTGATCTTGCGCCACGCCGAATGCTTACTTGCAGGCAACAAGGTGGGAGCACGCAAAGTGACCAAGGCATACGGATCGCAGTCGATGGCTGGCCCGCTCAAGCGGGTGCTCATGCGCCGGGCTTCCAGCGCCATGCGCCACGCCAAGGCGAACGAGTGGCATTACGGCCCCGGTTTCGATCCGCAAAAGGCCGCTAGGCAGCATGACGAGCTTGCGGCACTCGTGGGCGCTTCGGGCGCAGAAATCGAGTGGCTGACCGACGAGGACGACGGTCTTGCCGATTCCGTTTTCACCCACGACCCCTCGTTGATGAGCGATCACGGCGCGATCCTGCTCTCGATGGGCAAGGTGCTGCGCGAACCGGAGCCCGCCTTGCACGGGCTGGCCTTCACCCGCCTCGGCATTCCCGTTCTCGGCCGCATCACCGCGCCCGGAACCGTCGAAGGCGGCGATTGCGTCTGGGTCGATGCCAGGACGCTTGCGGTCGGGCGCGGCGTGCGCACCAACGAGGCTGGCATCCGCCAGCTTGCCGACATGCTTTCCCCTCACGGCATTTCCGTCCTCGGCTTCGACCTGCCGCTTTGGCAAGGCGAGGAAGCCTGCCTCCACCTCCAGTCGGTGATCTCGCCGCTCGCCAGCGACCTTGCGCTGGTCTACGCACCGTTATTGCCGGCGGCGTTCTACCAGTTGCTGCGTGCCCGGGGTTACACGCTGGTTCACGGCGATGCCGACGAATTCCACGCCTCCAACGGCCTCAGCCTCAACGTGCTGGCCACAGCGCCGAGGCATGTCATCGCGGTTGCGGGCTTCCCGAAAACCGCCGCTGCCATGCGGGCCGCCGGCTGCAACGTACAGACCTTCGAGGCGGACGCGCTTTGCATCGCCTGCGAAGGCGGCCCGACCTGCCTCACACGGCCGATCCTGAGGCAATGAGGGTGGTGATGGAGTTCACCCCCCTCTGGCCTGCCGGCCATCTCCCCCTCACGGGGGGAGATCACGTGTACGCGACGTCGTTCCTGGCTTGCGAGGCCGGTGATTTGCGACACGGCTGCGTTCTGCTGATCTCCCCCCGTGAGGGGGAGATGGCCGGCAGGCCAGAGGGGGGTAAAAACACCCACAGTATCGAGAGCCTTGCCGCATGACCCTCGGCGAAGCTCTCATCCGCCTGCTGGAAGCCTACGGCGTCGATACCGTGTTCGGCATTCCGGGCGTGCATACGGTCGAGCTCTACCGCGGTCTTGCCGGCTCGAAAATCCGCCACGTCACGCCGCGCCACGAACAGGGCGCGGCTTTCATGGCGGACGGCTATGCGCGCGCCAGCGGGCGTCCGGGCGTGGCCTTCGTCATCACCGGGCCGGGGCTCACCAACGCCATCACGGCGATGGCACAAGCCCGCGCGGATTCCGTGCCGATGCTGGTCATCTCCGGCGTCAACGCCACCGCGACGCTGGGCAAGGGTCTCGGTTACCTGCACGAATTGCCCGACCAGCGCGGCATGATGGAAAAGGTCGCGCTCAGTTCCGAGCGCATCACCAAACCCGACGAGTTGCCCGGCGCGCTTGCCCGCGCCTTTGCGCTTTTTTCCTCGTCACGGCCCGGCCCCGTTCACATCGAAGTGCCGATCGACGTCATGGCCCTGCCCGCCGACAATCTTGCCTTCGGTGTCGCCGGCACGACGCCACCCACCCCGGATCAGGCGCTGGTCGCAAAGGCGGCGGAGTTGATCGCTTCTGCCCAACGGCCCCTCATCCTCGCCGGCGGCGGAGCGAAAACCTCGAATGCCGAGTTGAAGCGTCTTGCCGAACTGCTCGACGCGCCGGTCGTGCAGACGGCCAATGCGCGCGGCCTCATGCACGGCCACAAGCTCGCCGTTCCTGCCAGCCCCAGCCTTACAGCCGTGCGCGAGCTGATGGCCGATGCCGATGTCGTCATCGCCGTCGGCACCGAGTTCGGCCCGACCGACTACGACATGTATGCCGATGGCGGCCTCGTCGTACCGCCTGTTCTGATCCGCATCGACATCGATGCCGCCCAGCTCAAGCGCCGCCCTTCAACCATAGCCATCCAGGCCGATTGCCGGGTTGCCTTGGCGGCCCTGTGCGACTTGCCTGGCACTGCCTCGACCGGTGGTCACAGCGGCGCGGAACGGGCGCGCTCGACCCGTGAAGCCGCTTTCGCCGAGATCGGCCCGGCCATGCAGGCGCAGGTGCGCGCCGTCGAGCACATCCGCGACGCGCTGCCCGGCTCGCTCATCGTCGGCGATTCCACCCAGCCGGTCTACGCGGCCAACCTCTACTACGACCATGACCGCCCCGGCGGCTGGTTCAACGCCGCAACCGGCTTCGGCGCGCTGGGTTACGGTCCGCCGGCCGCCATCGGCGCGGCAATCGCCCTGCCCGGCGTTCCCGTCGTCTGCCTTGCCGGCGACGGCGGCTTCCAGTTCACGCTGCCTGAAATCGCGGTCGCGACAGATGCCGGCGCGCCCGTCATCTTCGTCATCTGGAACAATCGCGGCTACCGCGAAATCGAGACCTCGATGCGCGATGTCGGCGTCGAGCCGGTCGGTGTTTCGCCGGCCCCGCCCGACTTCATCAAGCTCGCCGCGGCCTACGGCATCGCTGCCGAACGGCTTTCGTCAGCCGACGAACTAAGCGCCGCGCTGACAAGAGCCCATGCGAAAAGACATCCCTGCATTATCGAAATTGCAATTGAGTGATGACGCAAAAGGCGCGACGGTCACCAAATAGGCGTTTTGTGCGAGACCCATTGCTTATGACAGGTACATTGAACGGCAAGAATATCGTCGTAACCGGGGGAACAGGCGCATTAGGCAGCGCCGTGGTGGGCAAGCTGCTCAGCGAAGGTGCAGTCTGCCACGTTCCCAACAGCCACGCAGCCGCGCCGCCGCATTTCCCGTTCGTGGACGACAAGAACGTCAAGCTGACACACAATGTCTATCTGGCCGACGCCGACGCGGTCGACGCCTACTATGCGACCGTCCCCGAGCTTTGGGCGTCGATCCATCTCGCCGGAGGCTTTGCCGCCTCTCCCGTCGAAAAGACCGAGGCCGCCTCGTTCGACGAGATGATGGAAACCAACGTCCAGACCGCATTCCTGTGCTGCCGGGCATCCGTGCGCGCCATGCTTGCCACCGGTGCCGGCGGACGCATCGTCAATGTCTCGGCGCGCCCCGGCCTCGATCCGCGGCGCGGTTCCGGCATGGTCGCCTACGCCACCAGCAAGGCGGCGGTCGCGGCAATGACGGTGGCGCTTGCCGAAGAGATGAAAAGCAAGGGCATCCTCGTCAACGCGATTGCGCCCTCGACACTCGACACGCCCGCCAACCGCTCCGGCATGCCGGATGCCGATTTTTCGAAATGGGTCAGCCTCGAAGCCGCCGCCGAGGCGATCGCCTATCTGGTGTCGCCGTCGAACCAGGCCATCAGCGGCACGCTCGTCCCGCTCTACGGCCGCGCCTGATATCGCCACCAACGGCGCAATCAGTTCCGTCCAAAACCTAAAAGAAAAACCCGCCGGATCGCTCCGGCGGGTTTTTTATCTTGTCAGTCGCGCCGCCTGAAACGGCGCGACCAAACGACAAGGCTCTTAGTTGCCGCCCTGCTTCTTCAGCGCGGCGCCCAGGATGTCGCCCAGCGAAGCGCCGGAGTCGGTCGAACCGTACTGCGCGACAGCTTCCTTTTCCTCGGCGATTTCCAGCGCCTTGATCGAGACCTGCAGCTTGCGGGTCTTCTTGTCGTAGGCGATGACGCGGGCGTCCAGCTTCTGGCCGACCGTGAAGCGCTCGGGGCGCTGCTCGTCGCGGTCACGCGAAAGGTCGGCGCGCTTGATGAAGGTCTCCAGGCCGCTTTCGACCAGTCGAACTTCCAGGCCGCCATCCTTGATGCCGGTGACTTCGCAGGTCACAACCGCGTTCTTGCGCAGTTCGCCGCTGGTGGCTGCTTCGCCGGCCACGTCGCGCTGCAACTGCTTGACGCCGAGCGAGATGCGCTCCTTCTCGATGTCGACGTCGAGCACCTGCGCCTTGACCATGTCGCCGCGGTTGTACTCTTCGATGACCTGCTCGCCCGGACGGTTCCAGTCGAGGTCGGAGAGGTGCACCATGCCGTCCACGTCGCCGTCGAGGCCGATGAACAGGCCGAACTCGGTCTTGTTCTTGACCTCACCCTCGACCTGCGAACCAACAGGGTGGTTGCGGGCGAAAGCTTCCCAAGGGTTCTCGAGCGTCTGCTTGAGGCCCAGAGAAATGCGGCGCTTGGCCGGATCGACCTCGAGCACGACCACGTCAACCTGCTGCGAGGTGGACAGGATCTTGCCGGGGTGTACGTTCTTCTTCGTCCACGACATTTCCGAAACGTGGATGAGGCCCTCGATGCCCGGCTCCAGCTCGACGAACGCGCCGTAGTCGGTGATGTTGGTGACCGTGCCGGTGATCTTCTTGCCGATCGGGAACTTGGTGCCGATATCGCTCCACGGATCGCTCTCGAGCTGCTTCATGCCGAGCGAGATGCGGTGGGTTTCCTGGTTGATGCGGATGATCTGCACCTTGACCGTCTGGCCGATGTTGAGGATCTCGGTCGGATGGTTGACGCGGCGCCAGGCCATGTCGGTGACGTGCAGCAGACCGTCGATGCCGCCGAGGTCCACGAACGCACCGTAGTCGGTGATGTTCTTGACCACGCCTTCGACCACCTGGCCCTCTTCGAGGTTCTGCACGATTTCCGAACGCTGCTCGGCGCGGCTCTCTTCGAGAACGGTGCGGCGCGAGACGACGATGTTGCCGCGGCGGCGATCCATCTTGAGGATCTCGAACGGCTGCGGGTTGTGCATCAGCGGGGTGACGTCGCGGATCGGGCGGATATCGACCTGCGAACGCGGCAGGAAGGCAACTGCGCCGTCCAGATCGACGGTGAAGCCGCCCTTGACCTGGTTGAAGATGACGCCTTCGACGCGCTCGCCCTTCGAGAACTTCTCCTCGAGCTTGACCCAGCTTTCTTCGCGGCGAGCCTTGTCGCGCGACAGCATCGCTTCGCCAAGCGCGTTTTCGATGCGCTCGACATAGACCTCGACGGTATCGCCGACCTTGAGCGAGGTTTCCTTGCCCTTGGCGCCGAATTCCTTCAGCGGGACGCGGCCTTCGACCTTCAGGCCGACGTCGATGATGGCCATGTCCTTTTCGATCGCGGTGATGATGCCGCGAACGACCTGGCCTTCGCCAGAATGACCATCAGAAAATGATTCTTCGAGCATGCTCGCGAAATCGTCGCGAGAGGGATTTGCAACAGACATATGTTCTCCTGAAAAGCCTCTTTGAGAGGCGGCGCCGTGGGTTAGCGTTGCGTTGGCCTGCCGACATTCCGGACCCTTGGGCCCTGACCGCTTCAAGCGGCAATCCGGCGCGAAAGAATGCTTGCAGGCTGGTTCTACCTGAAATGGGGATTTTCCACGTCTCCGGCAAGCGCCGACAGACCAACCCGGATCAGGTCTTGTTTCCGCCGGCCGCGACGTCGTCTACGATTGCCTTGGCCGCCAGGAACGCGGCTTCTATATCCATTTCGCTGGTATCAAGCAAGTGCGCGTCGGAGGCCGGCTTCAACGGCGAGTCTGCCCTGCCGGTGTCGCGCTCGTCGCGGCGCTGTATGTCGGCAAGAATACCGGCAAAATCGGCTGCGCCGCCATTCTCCTCAATCTCGGCAAGGCGGCGGCGCGCGCGCACCTCGGCGCTCGCCGTCACATAAAGCTTCACGTCCGCATCGGGGCAGACCACAGTGCCGATGTCGCGCCCGTCGAGCACCGCACCCGAAGGCTGTGACGCAAAGGCGCGCTGCTTTTCGACCAGTATCTTGCGCACTTCGGGGATCACCGCCACCTTCGAAGCTGCCTCGCCGACCGCATGAGCCGAAAGCACGGCGCGGTCGAGATGGCCGAGATCGACCAGCCTTGCCGCCTCCACCGCATGTGGCTCGTCGCCGAGCGGCCAGCCCTTCATCAACAGCATGTGGGCAACGGCGCGATAGGTCAGCCCGGTGTCGAGATGCGGCAGGTGATAGTAGTCGGCCAGCCGCCTCGCCAGCGTGCCCTTGCCGGCGCCTGCCGGACCATCAATGGCAATAATCATCGTTTGGCACCGTAGTGGCGCACCAGTTCGGCCATCGCCGCATTGTGCAACGGCTCGCCGCTCGTTCCAAGGCTCTCAGCCACCCTGTCCCTGTCGGCGGCGGGGCGGTTCTGGCTCACCTTCCACTTGCCCTCGATCTCGGTGATCTCGATCTCAAGCCCGACAATGCCCTTGATCTGCGACTGGATATAGCTTTCCGGCGCATCGCTCACCGCCCATGCGTCGGCGCGGCCCGTTTCGTGCTCGTCCGTCAGGGCCGAGACATGCGCATGCAGCCAGTCGGCGCCCTCCATGACGGTCACCTTGCCGCGCACCTGCACCATCGCATAGTTCCAAGTCGGCACGACCTTGCCGGTTTCCTGCTTGGTCGCATACCAGGACGGGGTGATGTAGGACTCTGGCCCCTGGAACACCACCAGCGCCGGTGCGCCGTCCTTCAGTTCCTGCCATTGCCCATTCGCCTTGGCCATGTGCGCCAGCAAGGTTCCCTTGGCAGATCGGCCCGCCTCGAGGTGGAACGGATAGACATTGGCCGTCGGCCCGCCGGCCGGCGCGGTGATCAACAATCCCAGCGGATGCGCCCTTATCAGGGCGTGCTGCACCTGAAGATCGTCTTCTTTGAAAAGCGGCGGCTGGTACATGCTGGCATTCTTTCTTGCGCTGGCTCGCTCTGGTCGCGGGTCAGCGCTTCGGCGTCTTTGGCAGTTTTCCGGCCTCGCGCGCAAGCTCGGCGATCAAGCGATCGGCTTCATCCAGACGCTCTGCTTTTCGAGCCTGAACAAACCTTTCGTATTCCGCTTCAGCTAGTTGCCGCGCAGCCGAGGCCTTCATAGACCCTCCCGAGCGCAATAGGTTTCGTCCAAGGCCCGTCAGTTGCTTGTCCAGCACGGCCTCCGCGTCGCGCATGACGACGAGACGTCCCAGATCGAGCTGGTCTTCGAAGACATCGAGCAGGATGGTCGTAAGCCGGTTCAGCTCCTTGATCTCAGCTTGCCCGAGATAGTTCTTCGATACTCTAACGTCGGCCTTGCGAATGGTGTCGCCCGGCCAGTTCACAAGGCCCATGTTTTCCGCGGCGTGGTTTGCCCTCGCCGCTATGATCTCGGCTGGCGTTTGCGCGGTAACCGCATAAACCAGTTTCGCTTGGGTCTGCTTGTAGAAGGTCTGCGAGACGTCCGAGGCAGGTTCGTAGTCCTGGCAGAGCGAGCATATCCTGCGCAGTTCCCGATAAACGTTGGCCTCGTCGGAGCGGATGTCGCGAATGATTTCGCGAAGCTCTGCAACACGATCCATGGCCTGCGGCTGCTTGAGCCGAGGCGCATCGACGACAAACCCTTTTCTCGCGAATTGCACCAGAATGCCGGTCGCCCAACGGCGAAAAGTGGTTGCCTGGGTAGAAGACACCCGATAGCCGACCGAGATCACCATATCGAGGCTATGCAGAGCGACGGGCTTCGCCGAACCAGCAATATGCATTTTCTGCATATTGCCTTCCTCAGCCAACTCACCCTCTTCTAAAACGTTGGCAATGTGCCGTGAAACAACCGATTGATCGCGCCCGAAAAGCTGCGCGATCTGCGCCTGCGTCATCCAAAGCGTTTCGCCTTCGTAGCGGATATCGAGGTGCAGCCCCTTCTCCGTTCCATAGACAAGGAAGCGGTTCCCGGTTCCTGCATCCTCGACGAGATGAACCGGCTCTTCGCTGCTGTCGTTCATAGTCCCACCCGGCACTGCAATGAGAACATAATAGCAACATCTGCAATTGAATGTCAGCAGGAAATCGTCGAATGCTTCTTCATGTGTGGATAAAATTCATCGCCCATCAGCGGAGCAAGGAAATTTGCCCAACCAAATCAGGGCTGTCTATTTCCTCACGCGTATGTTCCTGCCGAACTTATCCCCGCCCTGTCGCGCGGCACTATGCTTTGCCCGTCCCTTCCACCGGGAACACCTGTCATGACGGTGATTGCGTGGGGAGGGGTCGGTGCCCCGGAGGCGAGGCTAACGTGGTCTTGTTCCGGGGAGGTTTGGCTGCTCCCCCACGAAGGGGCCGGTTGCGCCCTGTGCAGCGTTGAAAGGGGACGCGCTAGGCCTGCCGAGCGTTGCCCTCACCTTAGCAGCGGCATCTTTTCGGAGAGCCTGTGAGGGGACACGGCGGGTCGATGAAAGCGGAGCGGCTTGAAACCTTAAGACACCGGACGGGCGGCCGCGAGGTCGCATTATCTATCTAAAACGAGCGTCCTTGCGGCCGCCCGTCTTCCCGACCTTGAGCTTTACAAGCAAAGGTCAGTTCTTTGATAATGGCCAGACGGCTTCAGCCGGGCGTGGCGATGAATAAGCACATCCATCTCTTCGTCATCCTAGGGCGGAGCAGGCCTAAGGCCGTTGCGAAGACCCTAGGATCCATGCCGTGAAGAAGCCGCAGCGCGCAAATGGCGCAAAAAATGGCTCCTCATTCTGAACCATGTTGCACGTGCCAACCCGCACGGCATGGATCCTCGGGTCGCGCCCATCGCTGCGCTCAGGCTTGCCCGAGGATGACGAACGGAAAGGGACTTTCCACGCGACAAGGCGCGGTGGCTCGGGGCGGAGATTCAGGTCAGGGTGAGTCGAAAATGGTGGAATTCGAGAACCGGAGCGGAGCGTACATTAAAGTACGTGAGCACCGGAAGCGCAGAAAAACGCCACTTGCAGGCCACCTTCACCTGAATCTTCCCTGCACCTGAATATCCTAGTCGATGTGAGCGCCAAGTCCCGCCATGAGCCCCATGAACTCGGGAAAGCTGGTGGCGATCATCGAGCGGTCATCGACCGTGACCGGGTGTTCCGAGGCCAGCCCCATGACGAGGAAGCTCATGGCGATGCGATGATCGAGATGGGTTTTCACCGCCTCGCCCTTGTCGCGACCGCCAAGCCTTTTGCCGCCCGGCGTGCCGCGTACGGCAAGCGAGGTCTCGCCCTCGGTGCAGTCGACACCGTTCAGCTTCAGCCCGTTGGCGACAGCCGCAAGCCGGTCGGACTCCTTCACGCGCAGTTCTTCAAGGCCCTGCATCAGCGTCTCGCCCTCGGCGAAGCTGGCGGCAACTGCGAGCACCGGATATTCGTCGATCATCGACGGCGCGCGCTCCGCCGGCACGACGACGCCCTTCAACTCCGAATGGCGCACATGCAGGTCGGCGACATCTTCGCCGCCGGCATTGCGTTCATTCAGCACCTCGATTTGAGCGCCCATCTCCTGCAAGGTCAGGATCAGGCCGGTGCGGGTCGGGTTCATCAGCGCGTTCTGGATGACGATGTCGGAACTTGGCACGATCAGCGCCGCAACGAGCGGGAAAGCTGCGGAAGACGGATCGCCCGGCACCGCAATGGTCTGCCCGGTCAGCTTGCCCTGCCCTTCGATGAAGATGTGGCGCACGCCGCGCTCATCGGTCTCGACCTGAAGATTGGCGCCGAACCCCTTCAGCATCTTTTCGGTGTGGTCGCGCGTCATCACCGGCTCGATCACGGTGGTGATGCCGGGCGTATTCAAGGCGGCCAGCAGCACCGCGGATTTCACCTGCGCCGAGGCCATAGGAACTCGGTAGGTGATGGGCGCCGAATGCTTCGGCCCGCGCAGTGTGATCGGCATGCGGTCGCCGGGCGCTGCCTTCAACACCTGCACGCCCATCTGCCTGAGCGGATCGAGCACGCGGCCCATCGGCCGTCCGGACAGCGATGCGTCGCCGATGAAAGTGGTTTCCATGTCGTAGGTGCCGACCAGCCCCATGGTCAGGCGCGAACCGGTGCCGGCATTGCCGAAATCGAGCGGGCCTTCCGGCTCAAGCAGAGCGCCGTTGCCGGTACCGCGAATCACCCATTCGTCACCCTGCTTTTGGATATGCGCGCCCATCGCCTTCATCGCCTCGCCGGTGCGCAGCACGTCCTCGCCCTCGAGCAGGCCGGTAATGCGCGTCTCGCCGGACGCCAGTCCGCCGAACATGAAGGAGCGGTGCGAAATCGACTTGTCGCCGGGAACCCGCACGGTTCCGACAAGCGCCGCCGAGCGGCGGGCCGTTGCAGGTTGCGGGGCGGCATCGTGCGACATGGCAATTCCTCTTGGCGAAATCCCGATGGACAGACATTTTCCCATCGGCGTGGCGGTCTCGTATCATGGCCCGCGGCTACGGTCATCCCCCGGCGCCGGCGTCCAAACCGCCCTTTTTCCAGGCTGCCTTTTAGCTTTGACAGCGCTTCAATGAGCCGTTAAGGGGACCAGACTTTTTTCGACGAGGCTTGCCGTGGCGAAACCCGAACTTGGCACAAAACGCATCGACCCGGAGACGGGCCGCAAATTCTACGATCTGAACAAGGATCCGATTGTCTCTCCCTATACGGGCAAGAGCTATCCGCTCAGCTATTTCGAAGGCTCGAAGCCGTCCAGCATCGAAGACGATGAGGACGTAGCCGAGAAGGAAGTCGACACCGAGGAAGAAGGCGCGGAAATCGTGTCGCTCGAGGATGCCGACGAAGAGGCGAAGGGCGACGACCTTCCCGATCTCGGCGACGACGATGACGATGTCGACCTTGGCGACGACGATGACGATACGTTCCTCGAGGACGAGGAAGAAGGCGACGACGACGTCTCCGACATGATCGGCGTCGGCGACGACGACGAGGAAATCTGATCACCTTCCTGCCGGCGCGTCGCTTCTTTTGCGGCGCCGGCAAAAAGCGGCCTGTTGAGGCTTGCTATTGACGACAGGCAGCGCTAGAAGCCGCCTGCACTACGGGCCGGGTCTTCCCGGTCTGATCTCTTCGCCGGAAACGGCGCCGGCTGACTGCCGGGAGTGGGGCCATAGCTCAGTTGGGAGAGCGCTTGAATGGCATTCAAGAGGTCGTCGGTTCGATTCCGATTGGCTCCACCAAACAGTCCCTCTCTAAAGTGACGGATTTCTCGGCAGGTGAATAGCTCCGTCTTTTCCGAGGCTTAGCAGAGCGTTCGTGGGAATATGTAGCTGAGACGCAGCGGTTTGGCTGGCTTTCTCTGTGTTTTCTGCCTAACGCCCCCGCAACGAAGAGCGTGAACGATCCCACTCAACACACGGCGATCATCCACGCGAGGCTTGCCGCGCACATCGGTCGAAAGCAGTGGCTCGGTCCGTGCCCACTGTGTATCGGAGAACCAAAAGAAATCAGCCAAATCACTGCCTCCGTGATCAGGCAGTGAATCACGATCTTCCGACCGATGCACCTCTTTTCCGATTTTTAAAACCCAAGATACCAGTCAACAGTGCGGTATTTTTCTGGATGTGTGTCGTAATCATGACGACTATCTGGATCAGATAGAATCTTGTAAGCGTATTCTATATTATCAACAAAGTATAATTTTCTTACAATTGACCTAGAAATCCCCTTTTCCCCTAGCCATTTTATCTTTTTATTATAAGCATCCTCTATTTCATCTTGAGATGCATACTCATTTATTGAGAATATGTCATATAAACTCATGTCGGCCTGGTGCGCTATCTCACAACCTTCAGGCACTATTTTATCCCTGCAATTGCGCGTGTCTGATAATAAAATATAATCCCATGGATCGGCTATGATGATCCAGCCATTTCGATCTGCGGTAAAAGTTCGATAACCAGCTTGCCGATATTCCCGTTATCATCCATTAACTGATGTGCTTGGACGACTTCACCAAGCGCATATTTTCGAAAAATACGCGGCGTGACGTTGCGCTTGGCAACAAGAGGCCAGATATGGCGCTCCACTTGGCGCGCCAGCCTGCTTTTTTCTTCTGTAGACTTTGGTCGCAGGGTCGAAGACGTAAGCGTAAGCCCCTTCATCATGACAGTCGTCAGGTCAATTGGAACGACGGCCCCTTCCATGAAGGCGATACTGACATGACGGCCGCCTGGCGCGAGCACTGAAAAATTGCGGGCAACATAGCTGCCGCCGACAATGTCCAGTACGACATCGACACCTCGATCGCCAAGCGATACATGGCAAACCTCTACGAAGTCCTCGCTTCGATAGTCGATAGCGATATCGGCGCCAATGGTTCGCAAGAATTCAACCTTTTCGGTGCCTCCAGCCGTCGCAACCACGGTAGCGCCGGTCGCCTTGGCAAGCTGGATGGCCAGGGAACCAATGCCGCTGGCCCCGCCGTGGACAAGCACCACTTCACCTGGCGCCAGCCGTCCAAGCTCGAAGAGGTTGTGCCAGACAGTGAATGCCGCTTCAGGTAGTGCCGCCGCGGGAATCGGATCGATCCCAACGGGGACTGGCAGGCAATGACCAAGCTGGGCGGTACAATATTCTGCGTACCCCCCGCCTGCCACGAGCGCTGCCACCTGCCGGCCGATCTGAGAATCGGAGACACCCTCCCCTACGGCTACCACTTCACCCGAGACTTCGAGCCCAAGAACATCGGTAACTCCGGCTGGAACGGGAATAGCACCGCGACGCTGCATAATGTCGGGTCGGTTAATTCCGGCTGCGGCAACTCGGAGCAGAACTTGCCCTGCCCCGGCCTTCGGCACGGGTCGGTGGACCAGTTGAAGCACTTCCGGTCCACCGGGTTGCGACGCCACGACAGCCTTCATCGTTGCCGGCAGAGTTCCCATTCGCAATCTCCTTTGTCACCGGTCCGCACAGCGACACCCGTTCGCTTGCTAGAATTGCTCCAGCTTCTTCCTGTTTGTGGCGAACCGTTGCGGATCGGTAAAATCGTGTTTCACGTCCTATGAGATCGGATACGCCGAGGCTTTTGTCTCCTCCGCTACCCGATGAAGGCAAGTGATGCCGGATCGAGAATCTTTTCAGCTTCTTCCGGGGTAACCAGTCCTCGCTCCACGGCGAGATCGGCCACCTTGCGCTCGAGCCGTAGAGCATCCTTGGCCAGTTCGGCGCTCCGGCCATAGCCAATCAACGGAACCAAAGCGGTAACCGATCCTACACTTGCATCCAAGTGTGAACGGCAGCGTGCTGAATCGGCCTCGATGCCGCGGACACAATCCTGATCGAGGGCACGAACGGCCGCCTTTAACATCTGGATCGAGAAATGGAGGTTGAAAGCGATAAGGGGCTCCATAGCGTTCAACTGAAGTTGGCCGGCTTCTGAAGCCATGGTGACGGCCATATCGTTCCCCACAACCTGAAAGCATACCTGATTGACCACCTCGGGGATTACCGGATTGACTTTACCTGGCATGATGGACGAGCCAGGCTGAACCGCGGGGAGCTGGATTTCACCAAACCCACCACGGGGCCCACTGGATAGGAGGCGCAGGTCGTTCGAAATCTTGGAGAGCTTGGTAGCCAAGCGCTTGAGCATTGCCGAAAACAAGACGAAAGCGCCCATATCCCAGCTTGCCTCGAATAAATTGGCCGCCGGGGTCAGCTTTTGTCCACTGATCGCCGAAAGTTCCGCCACCGCCAGTTTGCGATACCCGTCTGGCGCATTCAAACCGCTGCCGATGGCGGTGCCGCCGAGATTGATTTCGCTGAGCAGTGATAGCATCTCCCGTAAGCGAAGTACGTCCTCGCGCAACACCGTTGCGAAAGCGGAAAACTCTTGGCCTAGCGTCATCGGGATCGCATCCTGGAGTTGGGTGCGACCGAGTTTAGCGACTTTGGCGAAGGCATTGGCACGATCATCGAATGATGCAACGAGTGAGAGCAAGGCTTCCTCAAGATCAGCGTGCGCCAGTATCAGAGACAGGCGAACTGCCGTGGGATAAGCATCATTGGTCGATTGTGACCGGTTGACGTCGTCATTGGCATGCACCGGAAAGTTGGTTCCCCGAATGCCACCGAGACGTTCGTTGGCCAGATTGGCGACGACCTCGTTGACGTTCATGTTCACCGAAGTGCCTGCACCTCCCTGGACAACGTCGAGTGGAAACGCGTCGTGGTGCCTGCCGGTAATGATTTCATCACACGCGGCATCGATCGCCTCAAACTTATCTTGCGGCAAAAGCCCCAGATGGTGGTTGGTTGTGGCGGCGGCCTTCTTGGTCATTGCCAACGCAACCACGAGATGCGGGAACCTGTTCAGCGCGAAACCCGATATGCGGAAATTGCCCCGCGCGCGCTCGGTCTGAGCACCCCACAGGGCCTCAATTGGAACATTCACATCACCAAGACTGTCGTGCTCACATCTGAAATGCGTATCCATCGGTGCCCCCTTCAGGAGAACCTGCAAGACGCAGACGCTCCAAGCGGCCCGATCTCTAAAAGAATCCCACCAGACAACGCCAATCGCAAAGCGCTAAGCTAAAGAACGGAGAATCCGAGCCTTCGTACCTTCGCCAGGTATCTTCCTGGCACTCATGGCCACGGGGCCATGCCTGGGAGACTGTCGGTCGAAATCAATTCCCGGCAATGCTCCTCGAAACTCTTGGCAGCGCGTGTCATCCGCAAACCCCTTAGGGTTGCGATTCCAAGGGTCATGGGGGGATGGTCACCTTGTAATCGTACGTAGGCGAGGCGTTTGCCGGTAACAGAAAACATGTTCTTGGGCCTGGCTGTCGAAAGGGAATAACCGAAGCCGGAAGCTACAAAACTGCGAACTGTCTCAGGATATTGGGATATCGCTCCGATACTTGGCGTCAGCCCCTGCATCATGAAGAGCGAGAGAAAGTATTCCTTGCTCAAGGGCATGTCTAATTGAATGAATGGCTTTTCGACCAGTTCGGAAAGGGCAACCGATTCCCTCTGTGCCAGCGGATCGTCCGATGCCAACAGAATGAAGGTCGGCAACTCTGCCAGGGGTTCGAATGCAATGTCTTCGGTGAGATGAATGGCGTAGGTAAGCGCCAAATCGATCTCCGCACGACGCAACATGGCCATCAAGGTAGCTTCATCTTCCTCACAGACCCTCAGCCTGACGGCGGGATTCTGAACAATGAACGACTTGCACAGATCGGGGATGAGCATTGGCGAGAGAGTGCGGAACGAGCCGACATTGAGCGGACCCGAAACGGCATTGGCCACTTCCCGAGCCACACCGTGCAATTCCTCGGCCTGTTTCAGTAACGCCTTCGCGGCCTGCATTACCCGGTGGCCAGCAGGCGTTAGCGACAAGCCTTGAGCATGATGCCGCACAAACAGTTGAAGGCCGAATTCCTTCTCCAACTGCGAGATTGCCGCAGAAATCGAGGGCTGGGAAACATTGATCCGCTCGGATGCAAGCGTCACCCCACCTACTTCACCCGCTGCGACAAAATAAGACAGCTGGCGAAGTGTGAAGCGCAGCGAAAAAATGCGTAAACTTGTATCGTCCACGAAGCCCTGAACTGAGTTAAACTCCAAGCTTACAGTTCCCTGCATTTACGAACGTTTGCGCATGGAACCAATGCCGATGGTGGCGATGGAACCATATCATGTCAAGGCGTTGAAAGCTCTACAAATCGCCAGGAACTCCATAAGACGGGGCAGCCGAGGGGTTTATTCCGCGAGACACGTATGCATCCAGTTGCGGCTCCCAAATCCGCCAGAGTTTGGCGAGTTCGCCTATAGGATCCGTATCGTGCCAGTCCACGCGAAGATCCGCAACGGGCCAGGGAACCTCACGCACGAGCAGCATGCCGATTGAATGGACCGGTCCCTCCTCGCCACCTGCCTCCTCAGCGGCCTGCATGGCACCTATCAGGCGAGCACCCAGCGATGCACCTTCCGTCTTCATGAACGCTTCCACCATCTTCTCAGGCACCATGGAGCTTGACAGCAGATTGCCAGCCGCAACGACACCAGGCCCAATGACGGTGCGATGAGTGCCTAATGTATTGGCGCCTGAAAAGGCAGCCCCATTACCATCCTTGTCAACGAGCGCGAGCTGGCGATATTCGATGTGATGGGTTTGCGACCTGATCTCTTCCAAAGCGTCCATAGCGCTCAAACCAGACGCCATCAGGTCGAGACCGAGCGGTCCGAGCGTGGGATCGGTAATATTTTGGGTCGCCACAACGCCGACGCCGGCCCGCGCATGGGCGCAGCGCGCCGCCACGCAAGGGCTGGAGGAGGATACGGCAATTCCGAACATGCCAGTCTTTGCACAACGCGCAGAAATGGAGAATGTCATGCGACAGCCTCCGTCAAGCCGCTTCGGGAATGACAGCAGTCACTTCGATCTCAACGACCCATTCTGGCCGTGCCAGCGCTGGCACCACAAGGCCCGTTGAGCAAGGAAACACGCCCTTGAGCCATTTTCCCATTTCCTGGTAGACGGCTTCCCGGTAGCGGATATCGGTAACGTAAACGACAATTCGACAGATGTGGGCCATCTCGCTGCCGGCTTCCTCCAGCAACATCTTGATGTTTTGCATGGTCTTTGCCGTTTGTGCACCCGCATCGCCCACATGAAGGCATTCACGGGTATCGAGATCCTGGGAGACCTGGCCTCGCAGGAACACCATTGTTCCGCGTGCGACGACGCCTTGTGACAAATCATTGTCGAGCTTTTGCTCCGGATAGGTCTCGCGAGTGTTGAAAGGACGAAGGCGCTTATGAATCATGATGTCGATTTCTCTCAGGAGATGAAAAGGCCGCCTCGCCCAGTTTTGTGGTACGCTGAGCAAGGCGGCGGGGAGGATTACTTGGCAGCGGCTGACAACTTCTGCGCGCCATAGATTCTGTTCGACAAACCTGCGGATTCCTTCGTGAAGCGCAGCGGTTCATCCCATTTAAAGTTATTGTAGACGGCGGCCAGATGGGCGAAGGGCGGAGCCTGCGCGAAGAGCTGGAAAGTCAAACGGTGGCCGGCATAGTCCGAATTCAACAGGTCGCGCGCAAAAGCGAGCAGCTTGCGGCGGTCCTCGGCCTGCCAATTGTCATTCAGAGTATAGAACTTATCCAGCCAAGGGCCTGCCTCCGGGTCGCGGAAGCTGGCGACGTCCGGGGTAATGCATATCTGACCGCCGCAAAGTTCGCGCGCAATATGCATCATCAAATGCAATTGCGAGCAGGCAAGCACACGGCCCGTCATCAGAAGCGACTGGTTTGGCATCAAAAGCCCAGCCGGGCTTTGCTCGGCATTCGCTATTGCCGCTGTCAGGTGGGCGTTGATTCCTTCACGATAGCAGGCAAGCGTGGCGAGTTTCTCTTGCACCGCCGGCTGCTTTTCCAG
Organism: Mesorhizobium sp. FG116; assembly: GCF_057809835.1. Lineage (NCBI taxonomy): Bacteria > Pseudomonadati > Pseudomonadota > Alphaproteobacteria > Hyphomicrobiales > Phyllobacteriaceae > Mesorhizobium > Mesorhizobium sp. FG116. The sequence goes on along the minus strand of NZ_JBMDKS010000012.1, from coordinate 3,058 downwards.
ACCGGTCTGACGCACGTTCCAAAGCGCCGCGCCGATCATCATGTCTGCAAGCTTCAGATTGCGCTGAACGAAGGCGAAGGCTGAATAGCGATGCAAAGTGGACCGGATAAACTGGGCCGCTTTTGTGTACTGATAGAACAGCACATTCTCCCAGGGGATCAGGACATCGTCATAAATGACCAACGCATCAATTTCGTCGACCCGATTGGACAACGGATAATCTTCAGCCGGCGCACGCCCGGCAAAGCCGGTGCGGGCTATGAACCGGAGATTGGGGGAGGAAAAGTCGCAAACGAAGCCTACAGCGTAGTCGGACAGCTTCTCGTCGCCCCAATTCGCGATCGTCGGTTTGGTAAATGCCTGATTGGCGTAGGCGGCTGCCGTTTCATACTTCGCACCACGAACGACAATGCCCGCATCGGTTTCCTTGACGACATGCAAAAGCATGTCCGGATCCTGGTCTTGCGGCCTTTTCGAACGGTCACCCTTCGGATCCGTATTTGCCGAAACGTGGAACGGGTCGTTGCGCAGAACGGTATTGATATGACGTTCGATATTTTCAGCAAAGCGAGGATCGACCTCGTTCAACATTTCGCGACCGTCGAACAACGACCACATTTCGCCGACGGTTTCATCGCCGACGCGCGTAACGACACCCTTGACCTCTTCCAATACGGCATCCGTGGAACGGCGCTTGTCGTGCCAGTCCTGTTGCGTATAGGGCAACTTGAGGCCGATAGCGAAGCGCTCGCCTCCGTCTTCATAGCTCATCACATCACGATGCTGGGGCTGGTGAGCCATATCGTAAATGTGGGCCCTGATATCGACGATGGGCTTAAACATCGGATGGGTGGTGACGTCCTTGACGCGCTCGCCGTTGATCCAGATCCGCCGACCATCACGGATCGAATCCCGATATTGATTGCCGGTCCTGATCATATGAAAAGCCTTTCGTTAGATAGCTTGATGTTTTGAAATGCGGCCTAGTTGGCCAAAGGCAGAGCGGCCGGATGACAATAGGTGCGCCGAAAATGTGCCAATGGCGCACTCTCACTGGCTGTTACATCCACAACTCGGCCGACGAAGATCGTATGAGTTCCCACATCCTGCGCAGTATGAAGGACACAGTCGAACGTGCTGGCCGCACCGGGCAATCGTGCAGAACCGGTCGTCGTGGCTCGCCATTCGGTGCAGCTGAAATCGAATGCTTCGCCTTCGCGGGGGTGGCCCGCGAAGACATCGGAGATTTCATGTTGATCAGCCGCCAGGAGATTGACGCAGAAAACGCCGTTCTCCTTGATTGCCGTGCACGCAGGGCTACGACGGTTCATACAAACCAGGAGCATCGGCGGATCTGCCGAAACCGAAGCCATAGCGCTCACAGTAACGCCAAACCGGCCGCCGGCTCCGTCGGTTGTAATGACATTGACGCTGGTCACGGCGCCGCTCATTGCCGACACAAAAGCCGTACGCTCGGCAGTCGGGTACGCCTCCCTGGCGCCTGCAACCGCCGAAGCGGCAGCGGATATTGGTTCAATCATCGACATCTTTTGATCTCGCGACTTGCTCATCGATTTCTCGCTGCGTGAATTAGTGCGGCAAAAACCTTGTTTTGTATAATAGAGCTTAAGTATTTTTTAGATCAGGATTTCCGATCCTCTTTGGATCAACCCTCCCGCACTGTGCGTACGATCGCTTCCACTGCAAATTCATAGCCTTGCGGGCCAAGCCCAATCAGACAGCCCGTGACAGCCTGCGAGATGTAGGAATGGTGCCGAACGGCCTCGCGCTTGAAGACATTGCTGACATGGACCTGGAAGCTTGGGCCGCTGAAAGCGGCCAAGGCATCCATCAAGCCTATTGATGTATAGGAAAGGCTGCCCGCATTGATGACGAGGCCGCTGGCCTTTCCGCGCGCCTCGTGAATCCAGTCTATCAAGACACTTTCAGCACTTGACTGTCGGAAGCGAGCCTTGGCCCCCAGGGTCTCGGCTTTCGCGCGGCAACGCTCCTCTATTTCGGCTAGTGTCAGCTTCCCGTATGGCCCCTTTGGGTCAAGGCCGTAGAGGTTGGTATTTGGTCCATTAATGATCTCGATGTTCAATGTATCCGACGACATATTGAGAACTCATCCTTACGACGTCTTGGAATTCCGCTTGCTGGGCTATGCAGCCGGCGGCCTGGTGACGACCATGGCCGGGCGTTCATCAAAGCTGGCGAACCAGCGTGTGGAGGCGGGCCTGCGCTCGCGCCAGTTCAGTTCGGGAAAACGGAAATCCAGGTAGCCCAGGCTGCAACCGAAGGTGATGGTCCCGATCGTGACGGCGTCGCCGATCTCGGGAAGCACTACCTCGATGTGGTCAAGCGCGGCCTCCACCTTGCGCAACTGTGCATTGCGCCAGGTGATGCTACGCTCTGCCTCCGGTCGCATGACCATTTCATAGCGCGCCAGCAATGCGGCATCGAGGAGCCCGTCGCCGAGGGCTTGCTGGGCCAAAGCGTTCCAGCGCTGGGGCCCGTCTTGAGGAAAAATCGTTTTGTTGACCCCGGAAGCAGCGAGATATTCACAGATCACCGGGCTATCAAATAGGCAAGTCCCTTCGTCCGTAACCAATGCCGGGATTTTTCCTAGCGGATTGAAGGCCAGCAATTCCTTGTCAGCGGCCAATGGTGTTGTGCCACTGCTCAACAGGTCCAATCTGTCGGCAAGACCTGCTTCATGGGCTACCACCATGACCTTGCGAACATAGGGAGATGTCGGCGCATAAAAAAGTTTCAATGCAATATCCTGAGCGTTGTTGATGAAGCCCGCCGAATGGTGAAAGCGCTCGGAATCGTCGCTGTGCATCACTCGAAAAGCGAGGAGACAGGGTTAGCCATGGTCAACCCGTTCACGGTTTCTGGTCTTCGGCTCCTATCCCCGCGAGGGCCGCACGGGCGACCTCGACATCCTGTGCGCCGGTGCCCGATCCCACGCCAACCGCACCGACGCACTGGCCATCGATGACGATCGGCAACCCACCTTCCAGGTTGGTCAGACGGCCCCCGCCGGCGATGG
>NZ_JBMDKS010000119.1:0-1171 GCF_057809835.1 Mesorhizobium sp. FG116 | reverse complement strand
GTCCTCTGTCGACGGCGCCCGGATATTCGACAAGCTGAAGCTGAAGTTCGAGCAAGGGCTGCTCAGGCCGTTCCCGATCAATCCGGCCTGCTGCTATGGTCTCGGCGATGCGGCGAAGGCTTATGCCTCGGTGCTGCGCGGGACGCCCGAGCGGGTCTTGCTCAAGCCGTAAGGGAGATCGCCATGCAGGTCACCCGCTACAGCGAGGCCAAGCCCTACGAGGCGCCCGAGCACTATGACATGCACTGCCTGCGCCTGCAGGGCAAGGAAGCGACGACGACCGATACGATCTGGATCGGCCTGTCGCATCTCCTGCCGGGCGGGCGCACCTCGCTCAAGGACGCGGCGGTGGAGAAGATCTACATCGTCGTCGCCGGCGAGGTGACCGTCGAGACCGTGGATGGAGTGGTGACGCTTGGCGTGCTCGACAGCTGCCGGCTGGCGCCGGGCGAAGCACGCGCGCTGGTCAACCGCACCAACGCGCCGGCATCGATCCTGCTGGCCATGCCGACGTGAAGCGCATGGGCGGAGGAAGCGTGACCAAACCGACGATGTACCGGCTGGGTGAACGGGTGCCCTCGCTGCCGGAGGACGGCAATGTCTATGTCGCCCCCGGTGCTGTTGTCATCGGCGACGTGCGCCTCGCCAGCGGGACCAGCGTCTGGTTCAACGCCGTGCTGCGCGGCGACAACGAGCCGATCACGGTTGGGGCCGGCTCGAATGTCCAGGATGGCTGCGTCATCCACACCGACCCCGGTTTCCCCGTCGACATCGGCGAGGACGTCACCATCGGCCACAATGCCATCATTCACGGCTGCAGCATCGGCAATGGTAGCCTGGTCGGCATGGGAGCGACGGTCCTCAATGGAGCCAGGATCGGCGAACGTTGCCTGATCGGCGCCAATTCGCTCGTCCGCGAAGGCATGGTCGTGCCGGACGGCTCGCTGGTCATAGGCGTTCCCGCCAAGATAGTCAGGTCGCTTGATGGGGAGGCAGCGCAGAAGCTGTCGCAAGGCGCTCTGCGATACCGTTCGAAAGCCGAAACCTATCCGCGCGATCTCGAGGCTATCGACCCGTGACGGCGGAGCAATATCGGGCACCCGGCGTGCCTGCGTGGAAGGACATTGAGAATGAGCGAGACTGAAAACAGGCTGTTGAGCGAGGTGGAACA
>NZ_JBMDKS010000118.1:0-1187 GCF_057809835.1 Mesorhizobium sp. FG116 | reverse complement strand
TGAAATCGACCGAGGTGGTGCCGCTGATCGTCGATAAGGCGACAGGCTACATGGAGACGGTGACGACGCTCGACAAAAATAGGTCGGTCTCCGAACTCCAGGCGGTGAGAGCAGCCTTCATCGGCAACTACGTGATCAAGCGGGAGACTTACGATCCGCGCTATCTCGCCGACACGTTCGACATGATCCAGTTGTGGTCGGATCCCAACGGGCGGGCATTCCCCGAATATGAAGAGCTAATGAACCCGAGCAATCCGAGATCGCCCGTCAAGAGGATCGGCGCGGAAGGCGATGTCCGGGTGAACCTGTTGTCCGTCAATCCCCTAAACAACGAGACGATGAATGTGCGCTTCGAGACCGAAGAACGCCGTCAGGGCGGTATGGCCAAGGTCGATCGATGGTCGGCGACGGTCCGATATCGGCAGGGTAACCTGGAAATGAGCCAGAGGGTGCGGATGTTCAATCCGCTGGGCTTCTTGGTCACGGATTACACCAGGGTTCCGGAAATGATGCCCAGCGGGCTGCCGCAATGAGGAGACTTGGACTGGCAGCGTTGGCGATTGTGTTGAGCGCGACAGTGGCGTACGCGGAATTGGTGGCTCAGCCAGGGCGTTACGACCCCCGTATTCGCACTGTTCCCTATTCCTCGGAACAGGTGTTCGAGGTCACCGGCACCTACGGCATGGTCACGATGATCCTGTTCGGCAAGGACGAGGAGGTCACCCAGGTCGTCGCCGGCGACACCGTCTCCTGGCAGATTCTGACATCCGCCGATCGGCGCGCGCTCACGCTCAAGCCGATGGAAAAGGATGCGGCGACGAACATGTCGGTGATCACGACCAAACGCACCTATTCGTTCGAGCTTCTGGTCAACGATTCGAAGAGCCAGCGAAATCAGACGTACAAGCTTCGATTTTCCTATCCCGAAGACGCCGGGATGAAGGGCATGGCCGAGTTGTGGAGGCAGGCCCAAGAAGCGCAGAACAATCCCAACATCAAGAATATCCGCCGCGACAAGGTGAACTATGACTACGGATTCAAGGGCGATCCTGGTGCGAAGCCGGCGTGGGTGTTTGACGACGGGATCAAGACCTTCATGAAGTTCTCCGGCGACACGCCGGCGATCTTCATCGTCGACAAGAGGCGGCGCGAGTCGCTGGTCAACTATCGCCGGGAGCAAGACTACA
>NZ_JBMDKS010000117.1:0-1354 GCF_057809835.1 Mesorhizobium sp. FG116 | reverse complement strand
GATAAGCCGCCTATCAGACGGGTGTGGAGCGGTATAAGATTTCCGCTTCTTTCTTTATAGTAGGCGTTGTGGGCATTTCCGCTCGATTACTCGCTTGGCAGCAAATGCAAAAGCCGTTATAAGATATTTGCGATTTTCTTATAATGGCTGCTTCATGAAAGAAATCGACCTCGTCTATCGGACAATGTTCGCAGAGCTTGTGCAGCGAAGCCTCGACGCTTCGTTCGAGATCGAGTTCTCAACTGCGGGAAATTTCGTTCGCGTACCGGTCAAGGGCAGGGACTACTGGTACTTCGAGGAAACACAGCCCAAAAAGTCCCGCAAGTATGTCGGCCCGGCTGACGATCCAGATATCGCCAAGCGGGTCGACACCTTCCAGCACATCAAAGACGACCTGCGTAGCCGCCGAAAACTGGTTTCGACGCTCACTCGCGAGGCTGGCCTCGTGGCTCCCGAGCGGTTCACGGGCGCTATTGTTGAGGCTCTGGGCCATGCCGGAATCTTTCGCCTGCGTGGCGTCCTTGTAGGTACGGTTGCTTTCCAAACATACGGTGGGCTGTTGGGCGTCAAGCTGCCTGGGGCTTCGTTGCAGACCGGCGATGCCGATTTCGCGCAGCACTATTCGATCTCAGCCGAGGTCCAGGACAGCCTGCCGCCCATTATCGAAATTTTGCGGGATGTCGACCCAACGTTCCGGCCTGTGCCGCATCGGTCTGACCCCATGCGAGCTACCCAGTTTGAGAACTCCGCCCGTTACAAAGTCGAGTTCCTGACGCCGAACAGAGGATCCGACGAATATACGGATCACGCCAGTCCGATGCCTGCCCTCGGTGGCGCATCCGCACAGCCGCTGCGGTTTCTCGACTTCTTGATCCACGAGCCGGTCCGCACCGTCTTATTGCATCGCTCCGGCGTGCCTGTTGTCGTTCCCGCACCAGAACGTTATGCGATCCATAAGCTGATCGTGGCATCGCGGCGGCAGTCAGACGCCAATGGGGGCGCAAAGCGGGAGAAGGACCTCCACCAGGCAAGCCTGATGGTCGAGGCGCTCCGCACAACTCGCCGGCTCGATGAGCTCGGATATGCATTCGAGGAGGCGTTCAACCGCGGTCCCTCATGGCATGAGGCAATCGAGAAGGGGTTGCGCCTGCTGCCAGACAAGCCCAGGGAACTTACCAAAACCACCATCACGGAAGCTTTGGTATCCACTGGCATAGACCTCGAAGGGTTCACCGATAACGTTTGATATTAGGCGATCTGTGATTGGCATCCCCTCGATGCGCAGCATGGATTCATCGGCGTCGCGACAAAGTTTCATGCAGCCATTTCAGGAAGTCAGAAGACGCCGGTTCCG
>NZ_JBMDKS010000116.1:0-1449 GCF_057809835.1 Mesorhizobium sp. FG116 | reverse complement strand
AATCCATATGCTGCGCAACACAGCCATCACGTCCAACCAGGCAAAGACCGCGATGGATGCGATCGCCTCCTCGGCGGCAGCCGTCGCCAAAGCGATTGCCAATCCCGCCGAGCGCGCGATCTTCGAGTCCGCAGCCCGGGTCATCGACAAGGTCGTCAAGCTTCAGCTCGACTCTCGTGTCGCAAAGGGTAAGGACCGGAACGACGGCAAGATCTCGAACGCGACGTCGACCAAATCGGCTGCCGGGCGCGACGCCGTGCTTGAGAAAGGCGAGATCGATCGTACGGCCAGCAATCGCAGTGTCGACGTTTCGCGGATCGCCCAGGCCAATCAGGGCAGGGCTGTTGCCGACGATCGCCACGAACGCTCCCGTGATCGAACGAAGGAACGTGAGCAGGAAAAACAGCCGGACCGCCAGATCCCGTCCCGCGTCATCCTGACTCCCCCGAAAGACCGGGATCGCGGCGATCGCAACCGGTAGTGCGAGGGGCGCGGATCGTCGCCGACTTTCGCGGCGAGCTCGGCCGTCTAGGCTCTGGCGGCCGCCACATGGCTTTCGAGACCGCCTCAAAGAACTGCTCGATCCGCTCGGGCGGTATTTTATCCGGTCGCCATCAGGCCGGAGGGTTTTTCCAGCCACATGGACCAGGCTGAACAATGCCGGTTCCAAGGCGAACAGTCGATCACAGGAGGATCCCGGGCCATGCTTTGTGCAATGGACGCAAAGCTCGAGCGTCCGCAATTGCTTGCGATCTGGCGAATAACCCTGCTGCTCGAGCCAGCTCATGGCCCGTTCGTGGTCAAAGCGGCTGCCCTTCATTGCTGAAACGCACTGTCGTTCGAAAAAATGAAAGAGTGCGACCATGAAAGCATTGCGGATCAACTGCTCGGCCCGGGTCGCTTCCTCGTAGAGCTGGAATCGGTGATCGGAGTCATCCTCATTCTCGCTGTCGACGGTCGGCAGGTCCGTTTCCTGCTCGATTGATGCGCGACGATTCTTGACGGACGACATTGCCGCCTCATAGGCACCGTCGATCTCGCTGAACCCAAATCCGTAAAGCCATTCGCGGATTGCACTGCGTGTCGATGGGGGCAGGGGAACCATGTTTTCCTCTTGCAGGGGTCGCAGGTCAGAGCGGCTGGATTGGCGATCAATCCAGCGTGGTCGTTAGGCTGCTTGTTGACGGCGCTCGCATTCAGATCTCTTCTTACCCAGTAGAACTGCAGACTGCCATCGTTGCCATCGCTGAGAATGCTCTTCAGGCCGCCTGCCGGCGTTGAGATTCAAACCGACTCGAATTTCGCTAGAGAAAATCTGCCTAAGAGTGCACTTTCGCAAATGCGCCAGCGTTGTTGGGAGAAGAGCGGTGCCGCAATGGCCGAAGGACAAGCTGCTGAAACACGGCCCGGAGCTTCCGTTGGAAGAGCGGATTCGCCGCTATCAGCACA
>NZ_JBMDKS010000115.1:0-1480 GCF_057809835.1 Mesorhizobium sp. FG116 | reverse complement strand
TCGCGAGCGACGGCTACCAGATCACCGGCGCGCCGATCACGCTCGCCGATCTGGCGTCCATCATCCGCGTCGGCGACGGCTCGGCGGGTGGCGCGACCTACAAGGCGATCATCGCTTCGGAGCTGACTGGCTCGGGCGGCCTGAACAAGGCCGATCTCGGCACGCTAATCCTGACCGGCGCCAACAGCTATACCGGCGGCACGACGATCTCCGGCGGCACGCTTCAGATCGGCAACGGCGGCACCTCCGGCTCGGTCACCGGCAACGTTGTGAACAACAGCGTGCTGGCCTTCGCCCGGTCGGACGCCACGACCTTCGGCGGGACCATCTCCGGGAGCGGCGCGGTCAAGCTCCTCTCGGGCGACGTGACCCTCACCGCCGCTAGCAACTATGCGGGCGGCACCAGCATCGCGGCCGGCTCGATGCTGCGCCTCGGCAATGGCGGCACGACCGGCTCGATCGCCGGCAACGTGATGAACAACGGCGTACTGGCCTTCAACCGCTCGAACGACTGGAGCTTCGCCGGCGTCGTCAGCGGTACTGGCAACCTGCGCCAGATCGGCGCGGGCAAGACCGAGCTGACCGGAGACTCCAGCGGCTTCACCGGCACCACCTCGGTCGAGAGCGGCATCCTCGCCGTCAACGGCAAGCTCGGCGGGACGCTCAATGTGCTCGCCGCCGGCCGCCTCCAAGGCACGGGCACGGTCGGGAATACCGTTGTCAACGGTACGATTGCGCCGGGCAACTCCATCGGCACGCTGAACGTCGCCGGCAACATCGCCTTCAATGCCGGCTCGATCTATGAAGTCGAGGTCAATGCGGCTGGCCAGTCCGACAAGATCGTTGCGTCGGGCACCGCCACCATCAATGGCGGCTCGGTGAAGGTCCTCGCGGGCATGGGCAACTACGCTCCGGCCACGACCTACACCATCCTCACCGCCAATGGCGGGCGCAGCGGCACCTTCACCGGCGGCGTCACCTCGAACCTCGCCTTCCTCGATCCCTCGCTCAGCTACGACGCCAACAACGTCTATCTGACGATGACCCGCAATGCCGTCAGCTTCCAGAACGCCGGCATCACCGCGAACCAGATCGCCACCGGCGGCGGGGTCGAGAGCCTGGGCCTCGGCAATCCCGTCTACAATGCGGTGCTGAACTTGTCGGCGCCTCAGGCGCAATATGCCTTCGACCAGCTCTCCGGCGAGATCCACGCCTCGGCGAAGACCGCGCTGATCGAGGACAGCCGCTTCGTCCGCAACGCCATCAACGATCGCATCCGCGCCGCCTTCGACGGTGTTGGCGCCTCGAAGGGCGGCGGCGTCACCTATGTCGACGGCAAGCCGGTGGCGGTCGCGGCCACCACGGATCGACTCGCGGTCTGGGGCCAGGGTTTTGGCTCCTGGGGCCACACCGACAGCGACGGCAATGCCGCTAGGCTCAACCGCAAGACCGGCGGCTTCTTCGTCGGCGCCGACGCCCC
>NZ_JBMDKS010000114.1:0-1483 GCF_057809835.1 Mesorhizobium sp. FG116 | reverse complement strand
GCTCAGGGCTTGTCCAGCTTGTTCTCGACCTTCTTGCGGCTGTTGCCGACCGATTTCACCGCCGCTTCACCTCTGCCTTGCTGGCGCCGGTCTTGCCCCTCATAGCGGACCTCGTGATCCTGCCCTTCGGCAACTCTTGCCCGGTCCTGATTGCGGCCACGCGTCGTCTGGGAATTCGCCATTGCCTTCTCCCGTGATGGATCGAAGAACGCAGCCGGACTCTTCCGGTTCAATTTGCTCGCGAATGACGCCCGGAATGGACGATCGGGCGTGGCTTCGGCCCTCTCGAAAAAATTTCGCCGCCCCCTTGAACGTCATTTTGGGTGTTCCCAAATCGATTGCCGTCGGGGCTACGGCCCGACGGTTCTGGCGTCGCAGAGACGCTGCGGCGTTGCTTGTTACCCATGTTGCTTTACGGAGGATATGGCTATGAGAAGCTTCGATTATACCCCTCTCTACCGTTCGACGGTCGGCTTCGACCGGCTCTTCGACATGCTCGACAATGGCGCGCGCTCAGATTGGCCGCCCTACAACATCGAGAAGACCGGCGAAAACGACTACCGCATCACCATGGCGATCGCCGGCTACAGCCCGGAAGAGGTCGAGCTGACCCAGCACGGCCCCGAGCTGATCGTGACCGGCCAGAAAAAGCCCGAGCAGGGCGACCGGCAAGTCCTCCATCAGGGCCTCGCGATCGGAAATTTCCGGCAGGTGTTCAAGTTGGCCGACCACGTCAAAGTGGCGAGCGCCACGCTGCAGAATGGCCTGCTGTCGGTCGATCTCGCGCGCGAGATTCCCGAGGAGCTCAAGCCCCGCCGCATCGCCATTGGGTCCGAGCGTGTTACCGCCGCTGATGATGTTGGCAAGAAGAAGCAGATCAGCCAGGACACCGAGCCGCAGCGCAAGGCCGCCTGAGTCCGAAACACCTCAACCTGCGATTTGCCTCCCGGTCGTGGCCGGGAGGCGCCGATTGCGGAGAAACGGAGATGACACACCTTACCAGCCATGACCAAACCCGCCGCGACGCGGCTGACTTTTCGCGACATCCGATATTCCAGCGGCCCGATGAAGTTCTTGCAGACCCGAGGATGAGTGCCGACGAGAAGCGGGCCCTGTTGGCTTCCTGGGCGTCGGATGCGCACGCAGTTCCCGGATCGCCTTCGATACGCCAACTTGAGGATGGCTCTCTTGTCGAGGTCGATGAAATTCTGCATGCGCTGAAGGCCCTCCACGCGAGCGACGATGCGGATGCTTCCACCACGCAGCCCACAGGGTTGTGGCGAAAGCCGCCAAGCCGGCGGAACCGGCCCGCGTTCCGGAATTGGACGCGCGTCCTGTACCGCAGGCGGCGCGATGACGACGATGATCCGCCACCCTGTCCTGCCTATGCAGCCACTCCGCCGAAATTCGGAGGCGGCGGCGCCTTTGCCTATCCGGATCCGGCTTTGGCCTGAGGGGACGAGGCCCGTTTCGGAATCGGATG
>NZ_JBMDKS010000113.1:0-1613 GCF_057809835.1 Mesorhizobium sp. FG116 | reverse complement strand
ACCGGATCGATAGGGCTGGTCGCGACGCTTGGCGATGATGCCTTCCAAGCCGATCTGGCAGGCATGCTCGAGGAGTTGCGCGCCGTCGGCTTCCACCTCCTCGGAAAGCCGGATTGCGCCGTCGCTGCTGCCGGGCACGACCAGATCCTTCAGCAGATGACGACGCACCGACAGCTCGGAGCCGGTGAGATCATGTCCGTCGAGGTAGAGCAGGTCGAACGCCATAAGGATGGACTCAATCGACGTTCTCTTGCCGCCGCGTCCGCCGAGCGAGGTCTGCAGCGCCCCGAAATCCGACCGTCCGTTGTCATTGAGGACCACAGCCTCGCCGTCAAGGATGGCCGTGTTGACGCCGAGCTGCCTCGCGGCGTCGGCGATCGATGGAAACCTGTGCGTCCAGTCGTGGCCGCCGCGCGTGATGATGCGCACATCCTGCCGATCGATATGGACGGCAAGGCGGTAGCCGTCCCATTTGATCTCGAACAGCCAGTCCGGGCCTGCCGGCGCCTTGGGCTTCAGAAGGGCGAGGCAGGGTTCGATCCGCTGCGGCATCGGGTCGAACGGAAGGTCGGGTTGCCTGGGATCACGTTGGCGCAGGCGCGGTGACTGGATCGCCGGTTCGGATGGCACAAGCAGCGCGGCCGCTCGCTTGGACGGTCGGCGCATCCTAGCGCTTTCCCGAGCGGTTCTCGGCCTCGACGGATTTGCGCAGTGCATCCATGATGTTGATGACGTTGTTTGGCGTTGCCTTCGGCTCGGCGCCCTTCGCCTTGGCCAGCCGCTTCGTCTTCTTGCGCTTCGCCTCGATGATCTCCAGCAGCTTGTCCTGCACCGGATCCGACACAAGCTTGCTGTCCCAATGGCGGGTCTTTTTCTTGATGAACTGCTGAATCAGCGGCATCATCTCGGAATCCGAGGTCTCGCCATCAATATCACCAAAATACGCATCCTCGTCGCGGACCTCATCGCCGTAGCGCAGCGTCCACAGCACGATGCCCTTGCCGCGCGGCTCCAGCATGACGGCTCGCTCGCGGCGCGAGATGACCAGCCGGGAAATGCCGACCATGTCCTCGGCGGCCATCGCGTCGCGTATGACCGAAAACGCCTCCTCACCAACCGCATCGTTGGGCGAAAGATAGTAAGGCGTGTCGAGCCAGATCCATTCGATGGAGTCTCGTGGCGAAAACACGTCGATATCGATGGTCTTGGTACTGTCGAGGGCGACGTTTTCGAGCTCCTCGTCTTCGAGGATGACGTAATCGTTCTCTCCGCGCTGGTAGCCCTTCACCTCGTCCTCGTCGCCGACCTCCTTGCCGGTGACCGCATCGACATAGTGGCTGACGACGCGGTTGTGGGTCTCGCGATTGAGCGTGTGGAAGCGGACCTTCTCGCTTTCCGAGGTCGCCGGCATCATCTGCACCGGGCAGGTCACCAGCGAGAGCTTCAGATAGCCTTTCCAGTAGGAGCGAACCGCCATGGCGTCCTTCTCCGATCAGGCCGCGCGCCTGGAGTTGGCGGCGCGCTTCGGCTCTTTGGCGCTGGACTTCGACTTCGCGGCGGGGCGTTTCGTCTTCTCGTTCGATCCCAGGCCCGCGCTCTGGCGCAGGGCCTGC
>NZ_JBMDKS010000112.1:0-1721 GCF_057809835.1 Mesorhizobium sp. FG116 | reverse complement strand
TCCTGTTTCCGCTCAGGCGCCCATAACCTCGCAAAGATCTTCGATGAAAACCTCCACCACCTGCGACGGCGGCATTCCCTTGCGGGTCACGAGATGAAACGGGATGAGCCTGTCGAGCTCAGGATGCGAAAGCGGGCGCAACTCGCCTCTCTCCACCCACCGCGCGGCGTAGTGATCCGCCAGATAGCCGAGATAGTTTCCGCTGAGGATCAGGATCGCCTGGGCCTCCATATTGGAGACGACAGCGCATGGCCGCATGCCGGGAAGATGCGACAGCTCTATCTGGTTCAGATAGGCACGGGTGACGAAATTGCCACCGCGGACCGTTTGGGGTGAGATTTCCGCCTCGTCCGTGGTGAACAAGGGGCTGTGAGCGCTGCAGTAGACGGTGTTCTTTTCGTCATAGAGCTTCCGGTAGCGCAACACGTCGAAATTGCTGGTGAAGTTGCCCACTGCGAGATGGAGCGATCCGTTCAGCAGTTCTTTTTCCAGCAGGTCCGGCGTTCCGATCAGGATGTTGGGTGAGACATCGTGGTTGCGCCGGTTGAACTTCTCCATGGCTTCCCGGATCGAAAAATTCCGGTCGGTGATGGTGTTGGCTGCGAGCCCAAGGCGCAGCACGCCGGTCAGGCGATGGCGCAGTTCGCCCAGTGCTGTCTCGCAGTGTTCGACCGCATGCAAAAGCGTCTTGGTATTCTCATAAACGCGCTCGCCTTTCTCGGTGAGTTGGAAGCCCGACTTGCCCCTTTGGCACAGGACGAAGCCGAGCCGTTCCTCCAGGGTCTTGATATGCGCGCTGACGGCGGGCTGACTAATGTTGAGGGCGATCTGGGCGCCCGCGAAGCCATGGTTCTCAACCACCGCGCGAAAGACGCGGATCGACTTCAGGTCCATGTCGGAAAATCGCATCGTCACTCCCCTTGCGCCATTTTACGAGGCGCGTGTCAGCCGTTTTCGACAGATGCGGAACACTCGCCGGCATTCCGAGGCGCACCACTATCATTCGCGATTATACATTTGTAAATTGGATGTGAGCATTGCAATATTAGGATACATTTGATGTTAGAAACTGGCTATTGGTCGCCCCGTCCCAGCACTCGCGCCGTGAGGCCGGAGTTCGAAGTGGGAACAATCAGGGAGGTGGCTTGTGGGTGGTAAGTTCAGGGCGGCATTTTTGTCGCGTCTTCTATCGTTTGCTCTGGGCTGTAGCGCTGCCGCACTTGCGGCCGCGCCGGCGCATGCCGATGCGCAGGATCTGCTTGCGTCGATCGAGGCGCGGGGCGAATTGGTGGTCGGGACGGAGGCGCGCTACGCACCGTTCGAGTTTGTCGAGAACGGTGAGATCGTCGGCTACTCCGCCGATGTCATCGCCCGCGTCATGGAAGTGTTCCCCGGGGTCAAGCTCAATCGGATGGACCTGCCTTTCCAAGGTATCTTGCCCGGCCTTCAGGCCAAGAAGTTCGACTATGTCGTCACCTCGATCGTGGCCGACAAGGCGCGCTATGAGAAGTTCGCCCTAAGCGCCCCGATCGCCGATGCTACGGTCGCTCTGGTCAAGCGCAAGTCCGACACCTCGATCAGCGTGTCTGACGACATCGCTGGCAAGATCGTGGGTACGCAGGCCGGTTCTGTCCCGCTCGGTGACGTCAATGCATTTGCCGAAAAGCTCAAGGCGCAGGGAATCCCGGTCAAGGAAGTCAAGACCTATGTCGGCTTCGAGG
>NZ_JBMDKS010000111.1:0-1738 GCF_057809835.1 Mesorhizobium sp. FG116 | reverse complement strand
CATGCGCGTTTTGGGGGATTTTCTTGAGCCAGCCAAATGTTGCGATTCTCGTCGTTGACGACGAGCCGTTATTGAGGATTTTCGCCGTCGACTTTCTGACGGACGCCGGCTTTATGGTCTATGAGGCAAGCAATGCGGCCGAGGCCATTGAGGTGCTCGGGTCGCGTCCGAACATTTTCGCCGTCTTTACGGACATTCAGATGCCTGGATCTTTAGATGGAATCGGCTTGGCTCGACACATTGCGAAATATTGGCCCGGTATATTCGTCATCGTGACCTCCGGGCAGCAGGCACCCAAGAACGACGAACTGGCCGATGGCGTACCGTTTCTGGCGAAGCCTTATTTGCCTGAAACGGTTGTGGCCGTAATCCGCCGACAGCTTGCTCCCCAAATGATCGACTTTCGTCCCGCCGCCGGGGCGGGGAACCGCGACTCAGGCTCCAGAGACGAGTAATGAGTCGAGTTGGTTCCACGCACGCTCGATGAACGCACCGGGCGCCCCTGCTGCCTCACCCCATTCGCCTTCGTCTCCGTCGGAAAAGTGCCGGGACATCGTCACTAGCGAGTAAAAATGACACCTCTTCGCTCGACCGCTTCCTTCCGAAACCCAGGCCTGGATCTCCCTGTCGCCTTGGGACTCGCGGCCGCTCTGGTTTTTTTCCTGATCAGCGGCGCCATCGCGTATCTCAATTTGAACGCGCTGCGCGAGGGCAACCTGGCGATCACCCACTCCCATGACGTCATCGTCGCGCTCGACGAATTGCTGTCGAGCGCCCAGGACGCGGAGACAGGCCAGCGAGGATTTCTGCTCACGGACAACGAACGGTATCTCCAGCCGTACGACGCGGCGGTCCGGGCGATTCCGCCGAAGCTCGACGAACTGGAACAGCTCACATCGGACAACTTGGCCCACCGGCCTCGGATCGCCGCGCTCCGGCAGGATGTGGACGCCAAGCTTGCCGAACTCAGGGAAACGATCGAATTGCGTCGCACCCGGGGTCTCGACGCGGCTCTGGCTGTCGTGAACTCGGATCGGGGCAAAGCCGCCATGGATGCCATCCGGGCACAACTCTCGGCCATGGCGGACGAGGAGGCCCGGCTCCGTATCAAGCGGCTTTCGGAGATGGAGAACGCCCAGAAAACGGCCCTTGCGACGAGTTGGCTGTCCGGCCTGCTTGGCATCCTATTGACGGTCGCGATCGGCTTCCTGATTCGCAGGGCGACGCTTGCCCGTCGGCGCGAGGAATGGCTCCAGTCTGGACAGGTGGGCCTGGCGGCTGCAACGATGGGGGATCAGCGTATCGAACAACTCGGCAACAGCATCCTGGAGTTTCTGGCCCGTTACGTCGGCGCGGTTGCCGGCGCCCTTTTCGTCGACAAGGGCGGCGCCTATCGGCGGGCATCGACATATGGCGTACCCCAGGGCGCCGCCCTCCTCGAGCAATTCAAGGAACGCGAAGGCCTGTTGGGTCAGGCGGCCGCGCAAGGCCAGACGATGGTGATTGGCGAAATTCCCGAAGGCTATCTTACCTTCGGCTCGGCACTCGGACAGCATTCGCCACGCCACCTGGCAATCGTTCCCGCAAGCGTTGACGAAGCTGTCAATTCGGTCGTGGAACTGGGTTTCCTGCGGCCTGTCGACGAGAGAGTGGTCGCTCTTCTGGAAAGGGCGGCCGGCGCGGTCGCGGTCGCGGTCCGATCGGCCAAATACCGGGAGGAGTTGCAGGACCTGCTGGA
>NZ_JBMDKS010000110.1:0-1779 GCF_057809835.1 Mesorhizobium sp. FG116 | reverse complement strand
TTCTGGTGGCCGTCGAGCTTGCCGATCTCGACCTGTGTGCCGGGTGCGGCATGGGTTGCGTCGACGCGGGCGAGCGCGATGTTCTTCTTGAGGATCGGCGAACGCATCGATGAGGTGACCTCGCCGATCTGGGCGCGGCCGATGTGGATGCAGTCGCCATGGCCGACGGCGACGTTGCCGTCGATGTCGAGGCCGACCAGCTTGCGGATCGGGTTGTCCTTGCGCCGGATCAGCGCCTCGCGGCCGATGAAGTCGTCGGTCTTGGTCTTGAGCGGCACGGTAAAGCCGATGCCGGCCTCGAACGGGTCGGTCTGGTCGGAGAACTCGTAGCCGGCGAAGATGAGACCTGCCTCGATGCGCAGCATGTCGAGGGCAAGCAGGCCCATCGGCTTGAGGCCGAGCGGCTGGCCGGCTTCCCACACCGCGTCGAACACGGTCCCGGCATCGCGCGGATGGCACCACACCTCATAGCCGAGCTCGCCGGTGTAGCCGGTGCGCGAGACCACGACAGGCGTGCCATTGGCGCCGCCGATGCGGCCGATGGTGAAGCGGAACCATTCGACCTCTTCCAGCGCCGGCTGGTGCGGCGGCGTCCAGATGACGTCCTTCAGGATGGCGCGGCTGTTGGGGCCTTGCACGGCGATGTTGTGCATCTGGTCGGTGGAGGAGCGCACGAGAACCTTGAGGCCGAGCTTTTGCGCCGTCTCGCGCAGCCACTCGCCCGAATAGTCGTCGCCGCCGATCCAGCGGAAATTGTCCTGGCCGAGACGCAAAAGCGTGCCGTCGTCGATCATGCCGCCATGCTCGTAGCACATGGCGCTGTAGACGACCTGGCCGACGCCGAGCTTCTTGACGTCGCGGGTCAGCGTATACTGCAGCAGCGCTTCGGCATCGGGGCCGGTGACCTCGAACTTGCGCAAGGCCGACAGGTCCATCACCACCGCCTTCTCGCGGCAGGCCCAGTATTCCTCGATCGGCCCTTCCTTGGCGAAGGAATTGGCCAGCCAGTAGCCCTTGTACTCGACGAAGTTGCGGGTGTGCTTGGCGAAGCTCGAATGGAAACCGGTCTCTTTGGTCATCTTGGGCTCGGAATCTGGAGTGGCGCGTCTGGCTATTGCCCGCGAGAACTTGTGCTCGCCCGCATAGGTCCGCACATGGATGTCGGTGAGGTCCCAGCCATTGGCCGGCGTGGTGTCGTCTGGGCAGGCCGACGACACGCACACGATGTCGGTCAGGGCCCGCAAGAGCACATAGTCGCCGGGCCGCGACCACGGCTCGTCGGAATACATCACCCCATGCGCGTCGATGCCGGTGTTGAAGAAGAAGTTGACTGCCATCCAGCCGGCGCGGCCATTGACGCCGTGTTCGGCCAGCGCCCGGTTGAAGTTGTCCGAGCAGTTGATGTGGCCCGGATAGCCGATGTCGTCGTAATACTTGGAATAGCAGGCGAGCGCGAAGGCGTCGTGGCGGCCGCAGGTGTCCTGCACCACCTCGACCAGCGGCTCAAAGTCCTGGTCGTAATATTTGGCGTGCAGGCCGGGCATCGGATAGGCATGGCCCATCAGCGAGCGCGTCGCGGTGACGTCGAGCGGCAGGTCGCGGCCCTTGTCGAGCTTGCGGGCCGAGAAGCACTGGAAGTCGGTGCACTGGCGTCCGTCGACGTCGATGATCTGGATGTAGTCGCCGGCCTTGACGAAATAGGCTTCCGCCGTCTTCGACTTGACCCTGAGATCCAGCACCGGATCGGCCAACGGATCGGGCAGTTCGAAGCGGCGGCCC
>NZ_JBMDKS010000011.1:0-141525 GCF_057809835.1 Mesorhizobium sp. FG116 | reverse complement strand
TCAGATGAGGTCAGTTCTTTGACAATGGCCAGACGGCTTTAGCCGGGCGTGGCAATCAATAAGCATATCCATCTCTTCGTCATCCTAGGGCGAAGCAGGCCGAAGGCCGTTGCGGAGACCCTAGGATCCATGCCGTGACCAATCGGCGGCGCGCAAAGGGCGCAGAAGAAGGCTCCCCATTCTGAGCCACCCCACGTCCTCAATCCTCACGGCATGGATCCTCGGGTGGCGCCTTTCGCTGCGCTCAGGCTTGCCCGAGGATGACGAAGCGCAAAAAACCTCCGTCATCCCGGAAGCGAGCCGAGCGAAGCGATGGTGATGCTGTCCGGGATCCATTCCGTGACTTTGCTGAAGCATTCTGGGCAGCAGTGCGCAGGCGGGGCAGACAACCGTCCCCGCCCGCCTCTGGTTCACGAATGCGCCCAGGTCCTCAGGCTCGACCAGGTCCGCCGATCCAGCCTGTAGCGCTCGACCGGCACCTTGCCGGCGACGATCGAGTTCAGCATGCCCTGGCCGGCATACTG
Source organism: Mesorhizobium sp. FG116 (assembly GCF_057809835.1). Taxonomy (NCBI): domain Bacteria; kingdom Pseudomonadati; phylum Pseudomonadota; class Alphaproteobacteria; order Hyphomicrobiales; family Phyllobacteriaceae; genus Mesorhizobium; species Mesorhizobium sp. FG116. The sequence continues at coordinate 141,001 of NZ_JBMDKS010000011.1, read as the reverse complement.
GAAACCGCACTTGTGGATGACCCGCCGCGAGGCCGGATTGATGACCCGGCACGAAGCATGGAGCGAGGTGATCTCGGTCGCCCTGAAGGCAAGATCGACCAGCGCGTGCGCAGCTTCCGTGGCATAGCCCTGCCCCCAATAGGGCTCGCCGATCCAATAGCCCAGTTCCAGCCCGCGATCGGTCTGGTTGAGGCCGGCGCAACCGACCAGCGCGCCGTTTTCGGAACGCGTCAGCGCATAGACCGCGCCGCCGAAGCCGCCAACCTTGCTATTGGCGATGAAGGCGCGTGCCTCCGCTTCGCCATAAGGATTGGGCATGCGCGCCAGCATTTCGGCAACGCGTCGGTTGTCGGCCAGCGCCACGAGATCGGCCACGTCGTCGTCATGCGGCGGGCGCATCACCAGGCGCTCGGTCAGCAGCACCGGGCAATCGATGCGCAAACTCGCGTCGTCTAACTCTTCCTTCTCGGCAACCATCGAACTGTCCTCCAGGCGAAAGAAAAAGGGGAGATGGCGACCCATCTCCCCTGATCCATTTCCTGGCTTGGCCAGACACCGGTCCCGAGATGGGGCGCCGGTATCTAAGTGCGGAACCGGCTACTCCGCGGCCTTTTGCATCGGGTTTACCGATACGTAGGTTCGGCCATTGGCTTTTTTGTTGAAGGTTACTGCGCCTGCTTCGAGCGCAAAAAGGGTGTGGTCCGTGCCCATGCCGACGTTGACGCCGGGATGCCACTGGGTGCCGCGTTGGCGAATGATAATGTTGCCCGGAATGACGGCTTCGCCACCGAACTTCTTCACGCCAAGGCGCTTGGAGTGCGAATCGCGACCGTTGCGCGACGAACCGCCAGCTTTCTTGTGTGCCATCTTAGTGCTCCTTTGCGCCGTCTCAGGCGCTTGCGATCCTTATGGACGCGCTTGGCGTCCGTTTCAAGTCCGATCAGGCGGCTGGCGAATTACTTCTTCGCCAGTTCCTTGGCCTGCTCGCGCCAGTCCTTGATCTGGTCGGCGCTGAAAGGCATGTGCTCGTCGATCTTGGCGACGTCGGCATCCGACAGCTTCGCGACCTGCGCGAAAGTGGCGATGCCCTGCTCCTTGAGCTGCTCGGCAGCCACCGGACCGATGCCCTTGATGACGGTGAGGTCATCCGGCTCGCCCTTCGGCGCCTTGAACAGCGGAGCAGCCTTGGCTTCCGTCTTTGCCTCTGCCTTGGCTTCGGACTTTGCGGCAGCCTTCTTCGACGGCTTGGCGCCACCGATCAGGATCTCGGAGATGCGCACCGTGGTGAGCAGCTGGCGATGACCGATCTTGCGGCGCGAATTCTGGCGGCGGCGCTTCTTGAAAGCGATGACGGTGCGGTTCTTGCCCTGCAGGACAACTTCCGCCGTAACCAGCGCGCCTTCGACGAAGGGAGCGCCGAACACGACATTGTCGCCTTCGCCGTGAGCGAGAACAGTGCCGATCTCGACGATATCGCCGACCTGGCCTTCGACTTTTTCGATCTTCAGAAGATCGTTGGCGGCCACGCGATACTGCTTGCCGCCCGTTTTAATGACTGCGAACATTTTTTGCCTTTCGCTGTTCGGTCGGCCTTTATGAACCTGCCAATTTCCACGAGGGAATGGCGGTCCGGCCGTCTTTTTGTCAGTCTGCGGGTTCAAAAAACAAGCGGCGCGGAAAGCGTTCCACGCCGATTGCGCGCTGTCCCTAACCGAAGGGCCCTGCAAAGTCAAGGCAATCGCCGATTGCACACGGCAAGGGCGGCCCTTCGCAAACGCCGCGGCACCCATAACTGCCGCATTCTAGGCCGCCGGGCCCAACCCCACAACAAACCGGCGGATTTGGCCTTGTCTCTCAGCGATACTGCCGCTATCTAGTGCGCCGCCGACATGGCGACCACGACCCGCGGAGAAGTGGCAGAGTGGTTGAATGCACCGCACTCGAAATGCGGCATACTCGCAAGGGTATCGGGGGTTCGAATCCCTCCTTCTCCGCCAGACTATATCCATAACCACCTGATATTACGCTGGAATTCCTAAAACTCCTGTTCTTTCCCCACAGCCTTCCCCACTCCGAGGTGCTGTGCAGACCGAGTGTCCGTCTGGCCTGCACAGCACAGTACTCTCAAATGAACTTCGAGTTGTCCGGGTTCCATTCGTCCATCAAGTCGAACAATGGACTGAGGTCGAGATATCGCTCGTGCAATCTCTGAGCCAGATCAGTGTCGCCAGCGTCAGATATGGCAGCCACCATTAATTCAAGGCTAACAACATCGAAAGGCAATACATCAACACCCGTGGGCGTCAGATGCTCTTTGTAACTGTCGATGGCTACCGCCATTTCATGGTTGAGCGATGGCGAAACGATGACAAAGGCCCCACGATCGAAATGGTGACGCTCATGCACCATCGTGTAGCAAAGCGAATGCTCGGCGAAGAATTGACGAAGCGGCGCTTGATGCAGAGACCCGTTCTCTGGATCAACGAAAAGCTTCGACCGGCGTGCCACTTCAAGGTGCCTTTCTTTCACGGGCGTTGAAGTTCCTGGGCGGCATTCCGAATACTTGACTTCAATTCCCAAGAAGCAAGACTTTCCGTGTTCATCGGTATAGGCGATCAGAACGTCCAAAGCCGTATGGTCGCCAATATAGGACTCGTCGCCCCGCCCTGGCGACGTCTCGAAATAGACTCCATCCACCTGCTTGGCTTTGACGCCAAAGGCCTGCTTCAAAACCTTCTTGGACAGGGCAAGGTCCAATTTGAGAGGCCCGAACAAGTTGAAGACGAGCGCCGAACTACTCAACAGATTTTCCCAGGCACGGGCTTCATCGATTAGAGCGCCGCGCTCTCGATAAGCGATCTCGCGCCGGACGAGTTTGGCGATGTCTGGTCGAAGATAGTTAACGCCAGCACGTGCGGCAGCAGGCTCCAGACGGCTTCCGAGAAACCGAGAAATTTGCTGGCCATTTGTATAGCTCCCAACTCCGTAACCCCTGCGTCCCCGCCAGACGGATTGAAGCAAACGCGAACAAGATTGGAAGCGCGTGTCCAAAGGCTCGTGAACTTCAAAGCGCTCAAGGATTTCGCGAGGAGGAATGGGAAGGGTTGGCCTATGATAAGGTAGCATTTTTTCTCCTTCTTGCCATTTGGCAGGAAGGATTCGACGCAGTTCTTTATCAATCCACACATTGCCATCTATTGGTCCAAAAGTTCACTAACGCATGGCCTGCTTCGTATAGGTGCGAGTGCGGTCGTTCGCACCCATACTTAGCGGGAGCTACCCATGAACGAACTGAAGGATACGAATGCCGAGCTTAGCGGTGAGGAGCATGCCAAATCGGACCTTGAATCAGGTCTTCCCGCGTATGGAAGGAACTACGGCTCAGGTTTCCATAGCCAATTGCAGCGCTCCATTTGGGGAGATGACGAAGACGCACTCCTATATGACACTGCTGCCGCCAGTCGACGACGAGAAGCGCAGTATCTGAAGAACAACTACATAACCGCGCGCCAGTTTTTCGACCTGTATGACGCAGTTTGTTTTGCGAACTCAAGAGGGTGGACCATGAATACCACCGTTGATATCCAGCCAGGACACTTAGGCATCGTTGGGCGTGACGAAATATTTAGAACCTTCAGAATTTGGACGGCTCGCTATCGAGACTGGTGTTCACACCGCAATATCGAGAGTGTCTATATCTACGTCTGGGAGCGCCCACTGGACAAAAGCCTGCACGTTCACATGCTGTGCCACATACCGGATGCACTTCACGCTGAATTCGATAAATGGGCATGTTCCTCCATTCAATCCATGAGCAAACCTGGGACCTATGGAGTGCATCTAACTCCAAAAGTTCAGTCGAGGAGAAATGCCACCTGTACAAACCAATGGTATTCGTTTCGCTACCGAATGAAGGGAGTGTCACCGAGCATACATTTGTACGGAAGCGGCCCCGAGATATCGTTGGTCAAACAAATCCACATCGCCGCCAAAGCTCAAGGCGAAATCACAGGAAAGCGGGTGGGTTCTTCTCGCTCCATTTCGTTGAAAGCTAGGCAAGCAGCCCGGGTCGACGGCACGTTCGTTCCGCTAGTTTGTGACCGTGAAACTTCGAGCGAGGCGTTCTGGACAGATATGCATTTGAAGAGCTGGCAAGTCCGTACGATAAAGCGCTTGTTTTGAAAAACACAGATGATTTTTTGGCAAAACACAGAGGAAAATGACGTAAGGTACTCAAATGATGACCTAAAATGGTTTGGTTTTTGGTAAACGCGGTCAAGAAGCAATTCTGAGCCGGATTGGCTGATCGGAAGCTTTGCCTTCAGAGCAGAAGCCTGAGGGCTTTCCATATGTCGCTCCAGCCAACTTGATAAACGCTTCTGCTCCCTTCTCGGGACCAGCGGGCGACCCGCCATCGCGAGTTATTTTGCCGCTAGACGGATAGAAATTCAGGCTTCCGATTTTCACGTGATGTCCGTCATTTGAATTTCTACAGGTCAACCCAACCTCGGCCGCCCATGATAAAACTTGATCACGTTCCCTTTTTGTCTGTTCTTGACGTGACGGCCGAAGGCAATCAGGCATCATTTTTCCTTGGATTTTCCAATTCGGTTGAAGGGTCGGAGGACGAGAGAGGAAATTGATTGATGGATTGAGAAAAAGAGAAATAAGGCGAAGGATTCGATGCAGACATTTCTCTTCTTATTGCTTTGAGAGATTGGGGTGATAACCCTGCGAGCCACTATACTCTCAGCGATCAGCCTCACCCGCCGATAGCAAGTGCAGCCAATTGACAGCACTGTCAAAAATGATGAGACGCCGCTTACCAACCTTCACACTGCGCAATCGGCCAGCGCTTATTTCCTTGTAAACCAGACTACGACCAATCCCAGCCCATTCGCAGAATTGCTGTATCGTCATCGCGCCAGGTTGGGCTTGACCTGTTTGATTTGTCATAAATAGCTCCACCGTCCATTTCACGAGGGATATGGAGCCGAAAGTCGTTTGCGATAACCCGGGCGGGTCAAACGTCCAGCTTTGGTAACTCGCAAACGCGAACGGCAGTGATGGGGTGGACTCCCGCCCGTCCGCTTCTGGGCACCGGAGTTGGGGAAGCGGTCATTCAGGTGGCCGCCGCACTTCTAAGGCAACGCGCCCCATAGTGGCCATGTCTCTACGATTGCATCTGGTCCAGAGATGGACATAGACGCGATCGTGAACACGCGGCGCTGAGGAATTGAACTCGACGAGCGTTAGGACCTGAGAAGATTTCAATACTTGTAAACGTTGCGGTGATAGAACATACCCAAAATGGGATGAGCGATCAAAATCGGGCATATGAGGTAGGGGGATATGGCGTGATCGCCGACAAGCATCGGCAAGTTCCGGCACTAAAGGTCAACCAGTGGCTGCCGGGCTGGGAGAAGATCGACTTCAATCCTGAAGAACATCGTGCCAAGCCAGCTCAGCATTTCTACTTATTCTCGTTGCCTGCCCGCGAATTGCGTAGCCTGTCAGGCATTGCGCGGCGTATGGCCAAGGATGCGGCGCCGAGAACTGAAGATCTAGGAATCCAGCGACAGCACGACCCCGAGCGCTCGGAAGAGATTGGCCGCTTTGTCGAATATGGATTTCCTTGGTCGACCCTAAGCGATGCGAAGCGCGAGAGCGTTGAGTTCCATGATCTGCGCAAGCCCGGATGGCTGCCGACAGCCGTGGTGCTAAACGTCCTCACCAAGGCCGAAAAGCGCAACGGCAGCGAGGTCGCCGAGGGCGATCTGGTGACTATGATCGACAGTGACACGGGCCCGCGCCTCCAACTACCCTACGAGAAGTGGAGCCCGAATTGGTCGCCAGCCAAGTTACCCCCGTTCGAGATCATAGACGGGCAGCACCGGCTGTGGGCGTTTGATGGCGCAGCGAACCTTGCGAACTTTGAGCTGCCGGTGGTGGCGTTCGTTGGCCTCGACATCAGTTGGCAAGCCTATTTATTCTGGACAATCAACATCAAGCCGAAGCGGATCAACCCTAGCTTGGCGTTTGATCTCTATCCTCTACTGCGCAGCGAGGATTGGCTTGAGCGGTCCGAGGGCCACATCGTCTATCGCGAGACACGTGCTCAGGAACTGACGGAGATCCTGTGGTCGTATCCCGATAGCCCATGGTATGATCGGATTAACATGCTAGGCGAGCGGCAGAACCGCTGGGTCACGCAAAGCTCCTGGATAAAGACGCTCACATCGACCTTTGTGCGGTCTTGGGACCGCCGAGCGGGAACAAGCGGCGGCGTGTTCGGCGGTCGCTCTAAAAAGGAGGGCGAGGTCCTCGGCTGGAGCCGTTCCCAACAGGCCGCGTTTCTGATCTTCGCTTGGCGCGAGTTCCGCACCGCCGTGGGCGCGTGCGAGGAGGATTGGGCGCGCAATCTTCGAGCGCCACCGAAGGTCGGCGAGGAGAAGGCCACACGGCCTGACGACATCAAGGCGGAAGATGACCTCGCGTTCTATTCGCCGTATTCGCTGGTCGTTACCGACCAAGGTGTACGCGGTTTCCTTCAGATCCTTAACGAACTGAGCTATCAGCGCGCCGCTATACTCAAGCTCAACACCTGGCTGCCGGATGAGCGCTCGACGGCCGATCCTATCGGTGCTGTCGAGCGCGAGTTGAAATCGTTGGAGAAGCAGGATTTCACATCATTTCTGCGTGAGATTGGCCAAGCGATGACTACATTCGACTGGCGAACGAGCGCAGCACCAGGTTTGGAAGAAGCGACACGTCGCGCGAAATTAGTGTTCCGCGGCAGCGGCGGATATAAGGAGCTCCGACTCCAACTGCTGGAGCATCTTGCTGCCGGTAAAGGTGACGTTGCCACGACGGCGAAGACGATTCTTGGCCGTTCATGACAAAACCAAAGTTGCAGAAGCTGGACAGGTTGACGATCCGAAGGCTCAGCCCAGCGAATGTCGAACTTACAGTCGCGGGGCTGAAGCCGTTTCTCAAGCGATCGAAATGGATCGGAAGCACCAACTATTACGGAAATGATGTCGTTGCGCGCCTAAAAGCCGGCGTACCGGGCACATCGGAGCGAAAGCGCCACCTCGCCCAATATATTGCTGCAAGTTCGGTACTCCACGCCAATGATGGCTGGAGCTATCTCGGCCGCGCTGTGGCCTGCATCCTTGCTGGAGACACCCACCGCGCGCTACATCTCGCTTATTATGCAGAGTTGCGCGCAGCGATGTCGTTAGTTGCAAGCGCTGGCATCGGAGTATTCGACAAGCAACACTACATTATCTCTGGTCCGAACAGCACCTCGAAGCTGCGAGCGAACAACGGTACGCACATCATGGCTTGGTTGGCGCTTGAGGAGTGGTCACGGCGTCCAGCTTCGGGTGCGCTCTTCTCCTCGCTTGTCCGACCCGAGGGACGGACCCTCGATGAATGGTTCCAAGGTGGCGCAAGCTCGCTTGCACCGCAGGCAAAAGCCTGGTTCATGCAGTGGGGCATGGATCTGGGGCTCGCCTCGAAGGATAGGGAAGCGCGCAACGATTCCAGCTATAGACCCGACGGCGTCCCGACCACATGGGAAGTCGGCTCGAAGGATGGGCTCGAGTTCGTGCGCGACATGTGGAACGCGCTCGAGCCTAGCTCGGCATCGAGCTTTGAGCAGATCGACCGGCACATCCTACGCTTAGCGGTCAAGAACCACCATTTCAGCGTCACGAGCCGCCCAGCCAGCGCTGCTGACGCGACCTACGTTAAATTGGTCAACAGCATCGTCGAGGCGCAAAGCTTGGCGACGGCGACCGAGAAGCGGCTGAAGAGTTTTCTTCTCTGTCAGTCATCGCCGACCGATCCTCTGATTTTTCGCTACTCAACGATCAAGCCTGGTAATCCGCAAAGCGACGCCTTCGCCGTTATGGCACGCGCCGTCCTTCTCCTACGCATCGCGACCGGTGCGGCCCATCTGCTGTTCAATCGTGCCGGCTTCGACACAAATATGCTTGGCTTCTGGTGGAAGAAGCTCGGCGAAGCGCGCGGATTGTGGCGACCCGGTACAGTACCTACGGCGCTTGCGGACCTTTGGGCAGACGTTGAAGATTCGCTGCGCGATGTGGCCGCTATCGAAGCATCATCGCCTGAGGTGCTGGATTCCTTTCACGCGATTTCCGCCGATCTGCCTGGAAGCCTGAAAATGCTTGCCAGCCATGAGCGCGTGAGCCTGTGGGGGTTGTGCCCAGTATGAGCAAACACCTCCCCGAAACTGCAGAAATTCTGCTGCCATTCCTGAAATGGGCGGGTGGAAAGCGCTGGTTTGCCGAACGGTACGTGCACCTGATCCCCGAGACTTTCGAACGCTACATCGAGCCGTTCCTCGGCAGCGGCGCCATGTTTTTCGCGTTGCGACCGAAACAGGCAATTCTCTCTGACCTCAACGACGATTTAATTAACTGCTATCGCGCGGTGCGCGATGCGCCGATGGCGATCGCCGAGATACTGGCGGCCCATCATACCGCCCACAGCGAGGATCATTATTACAGGGTGCGAGCCGACAAGCCGGACGAGCCCATCATGCGAGCGGCGTGGTTCCTCTACCTCAACCGCACCTGCTGGAACGGCCTCTATCGGGTCAATCGCAAGAATGAGTTCAACGTTCCGATTGGAACGAAGACAGCGGTGGTGCTGGACAGCGATGATTTCGTGGCAAGTAGTGGAATCCTGCGGAGGGCAGAGCTAGAAAATCGCGACTTTGAACAGACGCTGGCTCTTGCTGGGGCCGGAGATTTCGTGTTCGTCGACCCGCCCTACACCGTTAAACACAACCTCAACGGCTTCGTGAAATATAACGACAAGATCTTTTCGTGGGCGGACCAAGTCCGCTTACGAGATGCTGTAGTCGAGGCGGCTGGCCGAGGTGCATCAGTCCTCGTAACAAACGCAAATCATGCCTCCATTCGTGAGATCTATGATGGCGTAGGTTGCATGGAAGTGGTAAGGCGCGCGAGCGTGCTTGCCGCGAGATCTGAACATCGAGTCCAAACCGACGAGTTAGTGATCCGGACATGGCTACCAGCGCGGCCGACCGCGATTGACGTCGCGCTCACCTGCGATGGTAGCAGCCGGGGCGCCTCTCAAAGAATCTGAACGCGGCAGGTATTTCACACTCCAATAGTGGAGCGAGTGGTCGCTTTTCCCGAGACGGCGCCCGAAAGCCGCTGTTCCACTTGCGCCGCCTCTGCCGTTTGGCGGAACCGAACGAATAGCAATTTTCGGGTAGTGACGGCAGTGCCGCGAATGGCGGACATAGGTCTAAGCCGACTGACTGCTTCACATGGCGCGGGGTCCTGATTCTGGGCTCACCATGAGCCGATGTGACCTGACAGACTTTAAATAGGTTGTGATCGCGCCGCTGCTACCCAACAAGCCGAGAGGCATGACACGTGTTGATGGTCGGCGCGGGCTGAACAGCATCGTCTGGGTTCTGCGATCTGGTGCGCCTTGGCACGACCTGCCCGAGCGCTATGGTCCGCGCACCACCTGTTACAACCGCTTCGTGCGATGGCAAAAAGGGGCAGATCAATGTCTTATCCAAGCTGAAGCCATTCCGCCGAGCCGCCGCTCGACACGACAAGCTCGCTGCCCACTTTCTCGCTATGGTTCAGCTCGCCTCAATGGGGCTTTGGCTCCACGCCTATAACTCTACAATCCAGCATAGATTGGGGCGCCATTTAGCAGTTTGCGCTTAGTAGAAAATCTTGTTACTTCTAGCTTCTGTTCAGAATCTGAGGCAATTACTTCCAAGAGGCCTGAGGGAGAAGGTATGAAAAGACTTATGTTTGCTTTGGTGTTTTCAGCGGTAACATCAGGAGCCCTTGCATCCAGTATGGACGTTACATTTGAGTGGGGCCCAACGAAAAAGTGCTTTGATCCAAAGTCACCACCAATAACATTGTCCGGTGTTCCCTTGGAAACAACAGCACTTAAGATCGGGATGACGGATAGCAACTCTCCGTTCCAACACGGTGGCGGTACAGTGGCTTACAAAGGACAAACGTCACTGCCATACGGGGCGTTCCGATACAAAGGACCATGCCCGGAAGGGGAAACCCATTTCTACAACATAACGGTGAAGGCCTTGGACGCGTCCGGGAAAATCCTGGCTACCGGAAAGGATACCAAACCTTTCTCTGGAAAATAGCCAAGATGGCTAGGGTCGCCAGCTGCCTCCGAAGGTGTTCTGCGACAGCTAGATGTTTTCAAGTGCCACGTGGTACGCAGTGTAACATTATTGCTACGCATCAGTTTATTTGTCCGTTGCTGTAAATTCCCGGCCCTATCCGACGTATCTCGCTGAGCGAGCAATCCCGCTCGCAGTTTGGGATTGGGAGGCCATCTAGGTGGATCAGGACAAAACTTCATCGACTGACAATTGTCACCGCGTGAATGATCACAGCAATTTTGCAAGCCAGATCGGAATTTTCTGGTTTGTAATATGGAAAGGCCACCTCAGGCTCTTGGCGGCATCGTGCCCTATCAATGACGGAGAACCCTACGGTGACATGATAACCTACGGCACCGGGCACTACGCCACCTGGAACAGGTGGCGGAAGTCTAGGGCGGAGCCCCTTGAAAGGGTTGTCGCGAACGTCTTTGAATACGAGGATTGGCCCCGAGGTCGCGTATCCTTCGACACTAAGCGGAAAGGACCATTGTTGCTTTGTGACGCAAAGATATTGAAGAGCGATCTCATTGAGGTCGTTTCGTCAAGATTCAATACAATTGCTCACAATCTGAAAGTGGATAAAGACAATCACTATAGAAGCTACGAATCCATTGAACCTGTTTAGTCAGCGAGATCGGGCGTACGAATTCATTCAAGATGCGTAATATGGTATGACACTAGTACTCACTGTGCAAACCAAAGGTTCTCTGTGGCTATTGGCAGATCGGAGACTATCTGCCCCAAATCAAAAGCCGATTGACGATGCCGTGAAGGCAAGCGTCATTGAAGTCATCGATGGGACAGCAATTGTAGGTTATGCCGGCCTTGGCGCTACGGCTCTGGGGACCCAACCTTCACAATGGGTTTCGAATGTTCTACGAGGTCGGCATTATCCCCTGGAGCGAATGCTGGAGGTTATTTCAGACGCCATGCAGCGGGAATTTCTACCGCATCTCCGGCAAATCAAAGACGTTCGCCAGCGACAACACCAGTTCATAATTCCCGCATATATAAATGACGCCTACCGCCTCTACTCGATCGAATTAGACGATAGCGCTCTAAACCCGATGTTTCGATATACTCGACACATAATTGGTGGAGCCATTACACCAAAGGAAGTCACGGTGCCATTTGGTATCCGTGGCACGGGCAGCGTTCTATTCCTAAAGGACACGCATTGGTACCGGCCTCTATTGAGGCTAGTTAGCGCTTACAATCAAAAAAGGATTTCGGCCCAAACGGTGGGGGAGCATCTCGCCCAGCTCAACTATCAGGCTCACAAATTCACTGAAGGCGGCTCAGTAGGACCAAACTGCGTAGTCGTATGGCGCAATTCAAGAAAAGGCCTGCACGGTGGAGGAGGCGGCCAGACCTTTTACAAGGATACTTCCCGGGTCAAGCCGGACGCTGCATTACCCACAATAGCGAGTGGGCTAGATGTCGTTGCTTTAACTGATCTCCTCATGGAAATGCACATGCCATCGCTGATGGCGAGCTTAAGAGCGATGCGGACTGGAGGCGTAGACCAAGGGGAGCCTGTGCCCGAGGTGAGTGTTGATGAGGTGAACCAACGCCTCGATTCCTTACCAAGCGAACCTGACGAGAAACTTCGCTGAACCTCCAGAACCGTCAACCTCAAGACCTCCACAGGAGCCCACGTCACTTCCAGCCCCGCCCCAGCCAAGCCGACTGAGGTCCAAGGACTTTGGACTACACCAACGGGATCGTCTTCCCAACCATACAGGCCGGCCAGCAATGGATCCGAAAAATGGGCTCAAAACAGGCCAAGCGGTGGCCTGTGAGAGGCGGAAACGACACGTCCGATACTTGACACCCGGGAACCAGAAAAGAGAGCCGGTGCCCCTTGTTTTCAGCCTCCCAGGCCAAGCTATTCGGGCGGCAGTTCCGCAAAGGGTTGAAAGCCAAGATAGGCAGAGCCACCCTTGAGGTAATCACCATACCAATTCTCGCATGGTAGATCGTCAACTAGCTTGTCGTTATCGTCAAACGTGAGCCCTTTTTCTTCGCTAGCGTACTGTGCGTCGAATAGTTGGGGGTTCGCCTTGTACGACTTAGTAATGAAATGCTTCCCGGCTGGGGTCAGTTTGAAATGACAGTAGTCTGCAACGAACTGTAGCGCGCCCCCAGCCACAGCGCCCCTCGTTTCGCCAACAGGAATCACTTCAAGGAGATGGAAGGGAGCATAGGTACGCGTAGTCTCAAAAGCATGCATAAGGTCGTTGCATTCCGACCGATCCGGCATCCATTTTTCGTACTCGTACTTCCAACGAATCGGACCACTCGTTCGTGCCCTGGCGGCGAATGCCTTCGCTCGTTTCGTCATGTGTGCTCGGCCAATGGCCTCGAAATCGCACACCTCGTTGGCGTTTGCCACGAACGCAGCGACTATGAAAGGATCGCTATCCCATTTTTCCGCATGCGCCGGAGGTACTAGAGAAATCATCCCTACGGCTACAAAGTATATTATATGCATTCCCCCTCCAACGGCGCGGCGACCAAAATTTTACGATCGGTACCGATAACGACAAGTTTTTCAGTCTAGGCGAATTTGCCCACTTACTTGTGATGGATTTTTACTTCTATCGTCTGGAGCGGTTTGACAAGAAAAAGGCCAATACAACAAAAAGTATCAGCGAGAACGCCAGCTGGACCGCCGTAAGGAATACGCCAAACACCAAGTTTGTTTTGATAATATTCATACCCAGAGCCGCAATTCCAAATGTAGCCGCTAGGACCGCCACGAGTATCGCTCCATTGCCAAATGCGCCCTGTGCGTTGTGACTGATCCAGAGCAGAACAACTAGGCATATAACTGACAGAGCCGAGAGAAAAACCCCACCAAACATATGGCCTGCACTTAGGCCGTATCTGCCACAGAGGTTGATTGTCCACGCCAGACTAGTGATTAGAGTTATGACGGTTGCAACCCAGTACGCAGCTTTCCAAGATGGAGGGAAATCGTTCGTAATGCTTTCATATAGGAGGTACATTCCGAGGGTCAGAACGGCCATCAAGATTATGGAACTTATGGTCCCACCAAATGGGATTCCCTCTCTGGGCTGTTCCAATAAAGTCTCGGAAAATTCATCATTGAGTGTGTCTTGCACCTGATCCGGCATCCTACCCCCCTCTTGGAACTCAATCCCCGTCAATCCGGGCTCAGCTAACTTTCCCCAGCCTACCGTGCTCATGCCCCGGCACTCAGTTTCCTACCGCACATTCGCGATCGACAACGAGAGCGCATACGTGGAAAGCGAAATGATCGAAACCACAAAATACATACTATAGTTGAAAACGCCTAGTGGCAATTTAAGCAACGCAGTGACGCATGGATATGCGCGCACTCGTTGGAGAAAATTTCGCCCGTCTCAGACGGGAAAAGGGTTTTACTCAGGAAGAAGTTGAACGGCGCTCAGGCTTTAGCCAGCAGTATCTAAGCGACCTTGAAAGAGGAAAGCGGAACCCCACCGTCATCACTCTTTTCGAACTCGCCCAATCTATCGGAGTTAGTCATCTAGATCTTTTAACGCCCCGCAACGACTAGCTAGCGAAAGAGGAGGTTGCTACACGCTTTCAGTGATACCTTGAAAGTAGGAGTAGCGGTGACGTTTCGTCGCTCAATTACAATTTTACGATCTCAACAATTTAAACCTTCGATTTTCTAGCATTTGCAGCCTTCGTTGCCAAATAGTTAGCCCAGCCCTGCATCAGCTTACGACGCTTTTCAACAGCGTCCGCGCGGCGGTAAGCACGTTCTACGCTATTGCCCACTTCGTGGGCCAGGGCTGCCTCTGCAAGCTCACGAGGAAACGTCGTAGCGTCTCCCGCCCAGTCTCTAAAGGAGGAACGAAAGCCATGTACCGTTGCAGCCACCTTAAGACGTCGCAATAGCATCTCCATAGCGGATGTCGAAAGTGGATGATCTTTTTTCTGCCCTGGAAACACGTAGTCGGACACCCTCGCATTATGAAGCTCCTTGACTAGGTTCAACGCCCGATCAGATAGCGGCACTCGGTGTTCCTTCGCAGCCTTCATCCGTTCGGCCGGAATCGTCCAAAGACCCGAGTTTAGATCGACCTCAACCCATTTCGCGCCGTAGACCTCACCTGATCTTGCGGCGGTTAAGATAAGGAATTCTAGAGCCCGTGCCGCCATCGCGTCAGCGGAACGCAATCTCAATACAAACGCTGGAACGTCATGAAAGGGCATCGCCGTATGATGACCTCTAGCCAGCTTCTTCCTGGCGGGCAGGACATTCTTTAGATGACCACGCCATAGGGCAGGGTTCTCACCTTCTCGCCAACCTTTCGTCTTTGCGAAGTCTAAGACCCTCTCGATACGTCCCCTCAGTCGTGAGGCAGTTTCCGACCTTGTTATCCAGATAGGGCTCAATACCTGCAAAACATCCTCGGTGCCGATCACCGAGACTCTCTTTGCGCGAATAGGTTTGCAATATTCCTCAAGGGTCATTTTCCATTGCGAACGATGCTTCTCGTTGCGCCACGAAGCTTCCATCGAGGTTAAGAACTTGTCTGCGCATTCTCCGAAGGTCGGCTCCGCTTCCTTAGCCCGTTCAGCAATGGGGTCTCTACCCGCTGCAACCACAATCCGACATTCAGCAGCTTTCGCCCGGGCATTTGAGAGTGACACTGCCGGATAGGCACCTAAGCCCATTTCCCGTCGCTTTCCACCTTTGGGTGTCCACATAAATAGCCACGACTTTGTACCAGCTGCAGAGACGTTGAGATACAGACCACCACCGTCGCCATATCGGCCGGACGCCCATTTGTCGGACCTGACTTTCATATCGGATAGTTTCTGAAGTGAGCGCGCCATTTCCCCACTTTCTTCCCCATTTTAGTTTGCGGATAATAGGGAACAGTGACAGACAATAAAAGACACATCACCCCCTAACCTACTGAAGATAAAGGGCTGTGGGAGATGTCTGCGAACAAAGGCAAACAGTAGTATAGCGGACTCCTTCTCCGCCAATCTCCCTTAGCTGGAAATGCCCACAAAGCCCAAATGGCAGTTGTTGCCTGCGCTTTTGTAGCGGCTGCTGTGAAACGTTAGGCGAGCGGCAAGGATCGGAAACCACCGTTCCATATATGTAAAAACTATATCCGCCGACGAACACCTCTCTCGAAAATATATGCCGCTCCGATCATTTTCCGGGCCTTGACACGGTCGACGCATTGCCCGTTCCGGCACAGCCTCGACCAAGGAGAACGGCTCAATGCTCGACGTGATCTTGCTGGCGCTTGGCCTCGGCTTCTTCGCCCTTCTGATCCTCTACGGCATCGCCAGCGAAAAGCTCTGAGGAGAAATCCGGTGACCCTCGACTATGCAGCGAGCGGCCTCGTGGCTGCACTCATCCTTGTCTACCTGGTCTACGCGCTCGTGCGCCCTGAACGATTTTGAGGTCTTATGATGACCACCAATGGCTGGCTCCAGATACTGGTCTTCTGTGCGATCATCATCGCACTGGTAAAGCCGCTCGGCTGGTACTTGACGCGTGTCATGGCGGGCGAACGCACCTTTATGTCGCCCATCCTGCACCCGCTCGAGCGCCTGCTCTATGCCGGAGCAGGAGTGGACGAGCGCCAGGAACAACACTGGCTGACCTATACGACGGCGATGCTCGTCTTCAACGCGGCCGGCTTCCTGTTCCTGTTCGGGCTGCAAAGGCTGCAGGGTCTGTTGCCGTTCAACCCGATGCAGATGGGCGCCGTTTCGCCTGACTCGACCTTCAACACCGCGGTCAGTTTCGTCACCAACACCAACTGGCAGGGCTATGGCGGCGAAAGCACCATGGGCTACCTCGTCCAGATGGCAGGGCTGACGGTGCAGAACTTCGTTTCGGCCGCTACCGGCATCGCCATCGCAATGGCGCTGATCCGCGGCTTCTCGCGTGCTTCGGCGCGCACGGTCGGCAATTTCTGGACCGACCTGACCCGCTCGATGCTTTACGTGCTTTTGCCGCTCTCCTTCCTGTGTGCCCTGTTCTACGTCAGCCAAGGGGTTGTCCAGACGCTGGGTTCCTATGTCGACGCAACCACCGTCGAGGGTGCAAAGCAGACGATCGCGGTCGGCCCCGCAGCCTCCCAGCTTGCCATCAAGATGCTCGGCACAAATGGCGGCGGCTTCTTCAACGCAAACTCCGCTCATCCCTTCGAGAACCCGACCGCGTTGACCAACCTGATCGAGATGGTCTCAATCTTCGCCATAGGCGCTGCCCTCACCAACGTCTTCGGACGCATGGTCGGCAATGAACGCCAGGGCTGGGCGATCTTCGCAGCCATGGGCGTGCTGTTCCTTGCCGGCGTCGCCGTCACCTACTGGGCCGAAGCCGGCGGCAATCCGGCCTTTGCGGCACTCGGCATCGAGGGCGGCAACATGGAAGGCAAGGAGGTCCGCTTCGGCATTGCCACTTCGGCGCTGTTTACCGTGATCACGACCGCCGCGTCCTGCGGGGCCGTGAACGCCATGATCGACAGCTTCATGCCGCTTGGCGGGCTTATCCCGCTCGTCAACATGCAGCTTGGCGAGGTCATCATCGGCGGCGTCGGTGCAGGTCTCTACGGCATGCTTTTGTTCGTCATCCTGGCGATCTTCATCGCCGGGCTGATGGTCGGCCGCACGCCCGAATATCTTGGCAAGAAGATCGAAGCCCGCGAGGTCAAGATGACGATGCTGGCCGTGTTGTCGCTGCCGCTCGCCATTCTTGGTTTCACCGCCGTCGCGGTCCTGTTGCCGACCGGCCTCGCTTCGCTCGCCAATGCCGGCCCGCACGGCTATTCGGAAATCCTCTACGCCTACACCTCCGGCACTGCCAACAATGGCAGCGCGTTTGCAGGGCTTTCCGCAAACACGCCATGGTACAACGTGACCATCGGGCTCGCCATGTTGATGGGTCGCTTCCTGGTCATCGTGCCTGTCATGGCAATCGCCGGCTCACTGGCGATGAAGAAGACCGTACCTGCATCGATCGGCACTTTCCCCACCGATGGCGGCTTGTTCGTCGGGCTCCTGGTCGGCGTGGTGCTGATCGTCGGCGGCCTCACTTATTTCCCGGCACTCGCGGTCGGCCCGATAGTCGAGCATTTCGCGATGCTTGCCGGACAATCGTTCTGACCGGTTGCACAGGAGTTGATCATGGCAAAATCCACTGACATCAGCATCTTCGATCCCGGCATCGTCTGGCCGGCCATCGGTTCAGCCTTCAGGAAGCTGCACCCGATGGCGCAGATCAGGAACCCGGTCATGTTCGTCGTCGAGGCAGTGGCGGCGCTGACGACGCTGATCTTCCTTCGCGATGTCTTCACGGGAGGCGGTCGGCTGGGCTTTTCGTTTCAGGTCATCTTGTGGCTCTGGTTTACGCTCCTCTTCGCCAATTTCGCCGAAGCCGTCGCCGAAGGCCGCGGCAAGGCCCAGGCGGATGCGTTGCGCAAGACGCGTACCCAGACCGACGCCAAGTTGTTGTCCGCCGACAGGGCCACGTATGAACTTGTACCAGCCACAAGCCTGAAAGTCGGCGATGTCGTGGTCGTCGAGATCGGCGACATCATCCCATCCGACGGCGAGGTGATCGAAGGCATCGCCTCGGTCAACGAAGCGGCGATCACCGGCGAGTCGGCGCCCGTCATCCGTGAATCCGGTGGCGACCGCTCGGCTGTCACCGGCGGCACCCAGGTGCTGTCCGACCAGATCAAGGTGCGCATCACCGCCGCAGCCGGTTCGACCTTCCTCGACCGCATGATTTCGCTGGTCGAAGGGGCGCAGAGGCAAAAGACGCCGAACGAGATCGCGCTCAACATCCTGCTTGCCGGCATGACGCTGATCTTCGTTCTGGCCGTCGCCACCATTCCAAGCTTCGCCGCCTATGCCGGAGGCACCATTCCGGTCGTCGCCCTGGTGGCTCTGTTCGTGACCCTGATCCCAACCACTATCGGCGCCCTGCTTTCGGCCATCGGCATTGCCGGCATGGACCGGTTGGTGCGCTTCAACGTGCTCGCCATGTCGGGGCGCGCGGTGGAGGCGGCAGGCGACGTCGATACGCTTTTGCTCGACAAGACCGGCACCATCACGCTCGGCAACCGCCAGGCGACGGAGTTCCTGCCGCTCGCCGGCGTTGCCGAACAAGAACTCGCTGACGCCGCGCAACTGTCCTCGCTTGCCGACGAGACGCCGGAAGGCCGCTCGATCGTCGTGCTGGCCAAGGAGAAATATGGCATTCGCGGGCGCGACATGGGGCAGTTGCACGCCCATTTCGTACCGTTCAGCGCCCAGACGCGCATGAGCGGCGTGGATTTCGACGGCAGCGCGATCCGTAAGGGCGCAGTGGACGCCATGCTGGCCTTTGTCGGCAGCCCCAATGCAGCTTCTGCTGCACATGGAGCAACCGCACGGACAGCGCTCAAACCCGGCGTATCGACCGATGCTGTACGCGAGCTGCAGCAGATCGCGGGGCAGGTTGCCAAATCCGGCGGAACGCCGTTGGCGGTGGCCCGCGACGGCAAGCTGCTCGGCATTGTCCACCTCAAGGACATCGTCAAGGGCGGCATCCGCGAGCGCTTTGCCGCCTTGCGCCAGATGGGAATCCGCACGGTGATGATCACCGGCGACAACCCGATGACGGCGGCAGCCATTGCGGCAGAGGCCGGCGTCGACGATTTCCTTGCCCAGGCAACACCCGAAAACAAGCTTGAGCTCATCCGCGCCGAACAGGCCAAGGGCAAGCTGGTGGCGATGTGCGGCGACGGCACCAACGATGCGCCAGCGCTGGCCCAGGCCGATGTCGGCGTGGCGATGAACACCGGCACCATGGCCGCGCGCGAGGCCGGCAACATGGTCGATCTCGACAGCGATCCGACCAAGCTGATCGAGGTGGTGGAGATCGGCAAGCAATTGCTGATGACGCGCGGCTCGCTGACCACTTTTTCCATCGCCAACGACGTTGCGAAATACTTCGCCATCATCCCGGCGATGTTCGTCGCCTTCTACCCGCAACTCCAGGCGCTCAATGTCATGCGGCTGGGGTCACCTGAAAGCGCCATTCTCGCGGCCATCATCTTCAACGCACTCGTCATCATCGCACTGATCCCGTTGGCGCTGAAGGGCGTGAAGTATCGCGCCATCGGCGCAGGCGCCCTGCTGCGCCGCAACCTGCTCGTCTACGGTCTCGGCGGCATGATTATCCCGTTCATCGGCATCAAGGCGATCGATATCGTCATCACCGCAGTCGGCCTTGCCTGAAGGATCACTGAAATGCTTGCTCAATTGCGCCCCGCGCTCATCATGATCGTCGCACTCACCTTGATCACCGGCCTTGCCTATCCGCTCGCCGTCACCGGCATCGCGCAGGTGGTGTTTCCGGGCCAAGCCAATGGCAGTCTGGTCGAACGCGATGGCCGCATCGTCGGCTCCACGCTGATCGGCCAGGCTTTCACCGGGGAAAAGTATTTCCATCCGCGCCCCTCGGCAGCGGGCGCCGGCTACGATGCCGCCCTCTCCGGCGGCTCCAATCTCGGCCCGACCAGCGCCAAGTTGATCGAGCGGGTAAAGACTGAGGCTGCAACACTCGCGGCGCAGAACCCCGGAACGCTGGTACCGGTCGATCTCGTCACCACCTCGGGCAGCGGGCTCGACCCGCAAATCTCACCGCAGGCGGCACTCTTTCAGATACCGCGCGTCGCCAAGGCACGCGGACTTTCCGAAGATGCCGTTCGCGCGATAGTCGAAGCCCACGTGGAGGGACAGGCACTCGGCCTGTTTGGCGAGCCGACCGTCAACGTGCTCACACTCAACCTGGCGCTCGATACCGCCGGTTAGGATGGAACGACAAATGGATTATCTCGATGGCGTCGGCCTTGCAGAATCGCAGAACCGCGACGATGTTCACTTTGGCTCTGCCGCCGGCGGCTCATGACGAGGCAGGTGAACGGATAATCGATGCCGGACCAGAACGGCCAGGACAAGCGCCCCGACCCCGAAGCCCTGCTCAAGGAAGCCTCGCGGGAGACGCGCGGCCATCTCAAGGTTTTCCTCGGCGCCGCTCCGGGTGTCGGCAAGACTTACGAGATGCTGCTGAGCGCCGCCGCGCGCAGGCGCGAAGGTGTGGACGTCGTGATCGGCGTGGTCGAGACGCATGGGCGCGCCGAGACCGAAGCCCTGGTTGCAGGCTTCGAGGTTGTTCAAAAAAAGCGGCTTGACTACAAGGAACGCCGACTGGACGAGATGGATCTCGACGGCCTGCTCGCCCGCAAGCCGCAACTCGCCCTCGTCGACGAACTGGCGCACAGCAACGCGCCGGGCAGCCGGCACCCGAAACGCTACATGGATGTCGAAGACCTGCTTGCCGCCGGCATCGACGTCTACACCACTGTCAACATCCAGCATCTGGAGAGTCTGAACGACATCGTCGCTCAGATCACCCGTATCCGTGTGCGCGAAACGGTGCCGGACGCTTTCCTCGATCGCGCCGACGATATCGAGGTTATCGACCTCACCCCGGCGGACCTGATCCAGCGACTGAAGGAAGGTAAGGTCTATGTTCCGAAGACGGCGGAGCGGGCGCTTTCGCATTACTTCTCGCCGGGGAACCTGACGGCGCTACGCGAACTAGCGCTGCGGCGGACCGCCGAGCGGGTCGACCAGCAATTGCTGACCCATATGCAGGCGCACGCGATACAAGGTCCGTGGGCAGCCGGCGACCGCGTGCTGGTGGTGGTCAACGAGCACCCCAAGGCGGCCTCACTGGTCCGCTATGGCCGCCGCATGGCCGAACGGCTGCAAGGGCCATGGACCGCGCTTTATGTCGAGACGCCGCGCGCGCTGAGATTGACCGAGCCGGAGCGCGACCGCATCGCCAACGCTCTAAGGCTTGCCGAACGCCTCGGCGGCGAAGCTGTGACCATCCCAGGCAGGGAGCTTGCCAGGGAAATCCTCGACTACGTGGCGAAGAACAACTTCAGCCACATCGTCATCGGCAAAAGCCAACGCTCGCGCTTGCACGAGATATTGTTCGGGTCAGTTACTTACGAGATCGTGCGGCGCGCCGGTGACGTTTCGGTGCATGTAATTTCAGGTGAAACCGGCCGTGCCTCGCCCACCAAAGAGGCGGCCCCGAAAGCGGCCGACGCGTCGTTCGAGTACTGGCCATATCTGGCATCCACCGGTCTGGTCGCGGCTGCTTCGGTGTGTGGCGTGCTCCTTGCCCGCATCCTCGACGTTCAGAACATCGCCTTGGTGTTCCTGACCGCCGTGCTAGCCAGCGCCGTGACCTTCGGCCTGCGAGCCGCTCTCTATTCCAGCCTGCTCAGCGTGTTCGCGTTCAACTTCTTCTTCCTGCCACCCTATTACAGCGTCACCATCGCCGATCCCGAAAACGTCGTGGCCCTGTTTTTCTTTCTGGTGGTGGCTCTGATCGCCAGCAATCTCACAGCCAGCGTACGCAGCCAGGCCACGGTGGCGCGCAACCGGGCAAAGACCACGGAAGATCTCTACAGGTTCAGCGCCAAATTGGCCGGCATCGCATCGCTCGATGATCTGATGTGGACCATCTCTTCGCAGGTTGCCTCGATGCTGAAGGTTCGTGTCGTCCTGTTTTTGCCGGAGAACGGCTCGCTGGAGCTGAAATCCGCATGGCCTCCGGAAGATGTCGCCGAAGAAGCCGATCTTGCGGCCGCAAAATGGTCCTGGGAAAACAACAAACCGACGGGACGAGGTGCCGATACCTTGCCTGGCGCGCAAAGATTGTTTCTGCCGATGCGCACTGGCCGGGGGCCGGTTGCTGTCATCGGTGTCGACAGCGACAAGATCGGTCCGATCCTGTCGCCCGACGAGCGACGGCTGCTTGATGCGCTGACAGATCAGGCAGCAATAGCGATTGAACGCATCAATCTGGCCAATGATATCGACAGGGCGGCCCGCGCAGCCGAACACGATCAGCTTCGCGCAGCCCTTCTGACGTCAATCTCGCATGACCTGCGCACGCCACTCGCGTCGATCCTTGGTGCCGCCGACAGCCTCGCCACTCTTCCCGAACTCGCACAGAGCGACCGCAACGACCTTCTGTCGACAATCCAGGAAGAAGCGGAGCGGCTGAACCGGTTCATCGCCAATCTACTCGACATGACGAGGTTGGAATCGGGCGCGCTTGAACCCAACACGAGCCTTGTCGATATCAGCGAGGTGGTGGGCAGTGCGCTGCGCCGAGCCGGCAAGATCCTTGCTGGACACCATGTCGAGACCAACATTGCTCACGATCTTCCGATGCTTGCTCTCGATGAGGTGCTGTTTGAGCAAGTCCTTTTCAACTTGCTCGACAATGCCGCGAAATATGCTCCTGCAGGTACCACGATCGGCCTTCGGGGTTGGTGCGATGGCGCCTTTGTGCGCTTGCAGGTACTGGATGAAGGAGAAGGCATTCCTGAGAGCGAACTTGATCGGGTCTTCGACAAGTTCTACCGGGTCCGCAAAGGCGACAGCCAACGCGCCGGTACTGGTCTGGGTCTTGCAATTTGCAGGGGGTTCGTCGAAGCCATGGGGGGCACGATCGAGGCCGGCAACCGCGAAGCGGGAGGTGCGGTTTTCACCATAACACTGCCGGTTTCCAAAGGCGGCAAGACAGGCGCTGCGTCATGAGTGTTGTTGCAGCAAACATACTGGTAGTCGATGACGAGCCTGCGATCCGTCGCTTGCTGCGCACAAGCTTGTCTTCGCAAGGCTTTCAGGTTTTGGAAGTGGCAGACGGCAAGCATGCGCTTGCTGAAATCGAACGATCACAGCCCGATCTGGTCATTCTAGATCTGGGGCTGCCCGACATTTCCGGCCTGGACCTGATCCGCACCGTGAGAGCCGGTGGCTCCGCCATACCGATCCTGGTGCTGTCGAGCCGCGCCGATGAGACGGGCAAAGTCGAGGCGCTCGACCTCGGCGCCGACGATTACGTTACCAAGCCGTTTGGAACCGGCGAGCTTTTTGCCCGGGTTCGCGCAGCGCTCAGGCATCGTCTGCAGCAGCAGGGCGAGCAACCGATTTTCCAAAGCGGCAATCTGAGCGTGGACCTCGTGCGCAGGATCGTGCGCGTGGAAGGTGCCGAAGTGAAGCTTTCGCCGAAGGAGTACGACATTCTGCGCCTTCTTGTGGCCCATGCAGGCAAGGTGCTGACCCACCGTATGCTGATGAGCAATGTCTGGGGCGGCGAGACCGACGTTCAATACCTGCGCATCTACATCCGCCAACTTCGACAGAAGATCGAGGCCGACCCCGAACAACCGCAACATATTCTGACAGAAACCGGCGTCGGCTACCGTCTCAAATTGGCTTGATCGGCCGCGTCGAATTCCAGACTGATGTGACGTCAGCGTCTCTTGCGGCGTCCTCGGCCATCCACTCTGTGATGTCCCTTGTACGAGCCGACGGCGATGTGGATGTGGTGCATGGCTCCACTGTAAGTGATGACTTCAAGCGGTTGCGACTGCAGCCATCGCACCGCCGCGCGCTGGTTTCCCTTTACCTTGAAATCCACGGCCTGGCACCGGGCGTGCTTCGACCGCTTCCTGGTGCCGGCGATAACTGCTCCGCGGCGGTAAGTCGATATGATCAGCACCCGACCATAGTTGCGCGAAATATGAGCCATCGCAGCCCGAAGCGAACCCGGCAGGCATTTGGTGGAGGCTGCTTGTGCGGGAGGAAGGCAAAACAGCATGACGAGAAGCGCCGCCGACAGCGCGCAGAAGATACTGGTTCCAGGCGAGCGCCTTCTTCGCGCAAAGACAGACCGTTGGGATGTCGTTGCGACATACCCCTGATCAGGTATCCTCCTGAATGGGCCGATGAAATCAGCCCCTGAAAAACCCGTACACCAACTCAAACAAACCTGGCGCGAAAAAGAGCGCCACCTTCCGTCAAGAACAGCGCACGCAAACATCTCTCATTCACGAAGAAAAGCTATCCATCGGCAGGATGACCTACCTCTGGCGGGCTAGAATATAGAGACAACCATCTATTGAAAAACACAGTCAATCTAGGCTGGTCGATCTATTTTCGATCGCCACCACCAGAACAACTTTCCGGCGCGCGAATGCGGGCCAAAATCTGCGCCTGCAGTGCGGCCAGAAATGCAGGCTTCGCTATCAAAGAACCATCTTTTCGTTAAGCCATTCTTCACCATGGCCGGGCATGGTTGCAGACCTGCGGCCCAGTACTGAGTACCGCGGCGCGCAAGCGCCCAGGCAACAGCCCGCGTCTCCTACCGGAGGCGCGGGTCTCTTCATTTTCGACTGCTTGTAGGTCGAGCACACGACCGGCCGAAAGCTCGACGCCTGACAATAAAAAGCCGGGCGAACCCGGCTTCCTGGTTTAGAGAGCGTCTTATTGCTCAGGCTGGCAAGATAGCGCCTTCCAGCGTGGTGAGCTGGTTCAGGAACTGCTCAGCCTTGGTGCGGCTGCCTTCATCCTTGGCGTCGGCAACGTCTTCGCGCGCCTCCTGGATGCGGCGCGCAATATCGGTGCGGTCGATGTCCTTAACCGACACCGCAGACTCTGCCAGAAGCGTGCAGCCCGTGGGCAGGATGTCGGCGAAACCGCCGAACACAACGTAGCGCTCTTCCTGTCCCGATGCAGCCTTCAGCGTGACCACACCCGGCTTGATCGTGGTCATGACCGGCGCGTGATTGGCCATCACCGTCATCTCGCCCTCAGCACCCGGAATGACGACGGATTCGACCTGTTCCGAAACAAGCAGGCGCTCCGGCGAAACCAGTTCGAATTGAAAGCTCTCAGCCATGACGTCTCACAGTGGTTTGGGTCGATCTGCGCGGACTTTGAATTTGAAGCCCGCGCAATCTCAATGATGCTTTAAGCCGCTTCGGCTGCCAGGCGCTGTGCCTTCTCGACCGCTTCATCGATGCCGCCGACCATGTAGAAGGCAGCTTCCGGAAGGTGGTCGTACTCGCCGTTGCAGAGGCCCTTGAAGCCCTTGATGGTGTCGGCGAGGTCGACGAGCTTGCCCGGCGAGCCTGTGAACACTTCGGCGACGAAGAACGGCTGCGACAGGAAGCGCTCGACCTTGCGGGCACGCGCAACGGTCAGCTTGTCCTCTTCGGACAACTCGTCCATGCCCAGGATGGCGATGATGTCCTGCAACGACTTGTAGCGCTGGAGAATCGACTGCACCTGACGCGCAACCTGATAATGCTCTTCGCCGACGATCATCGGGTCAAGCATGCGCGAGGTCGAATCGAGTGGATCAACCGCCGGATAGATACCCTTTTCCGAGATAGCGCGGTTGAGAACCGTCGTCGCGTCAAGGTGGGCGAACGAGGTCGCCGGCGCCGGGTCGGTCAAGTCGTCGGCCGGCACGTAGATCGCCTGCACCGAGGTGATCGAACCCTTGGTGGTGGTGGTGATGCGCTCCTGCAGCGCGCCCATGTCGGTGGCAAGCGTCGGCTGATAGCCCACGGCCGACGGGATACGACCGAGCAAAGCCGACACTTCCGAACCCGCCTGCGTGAAGCGGAAGATGTTGTCGACGAAGAACAGCACGTCCTGGCCCTGGTCGCGGAAGTATTCAGCGACGGTAAGACCGGTCAGGCCAACGCGAGCGCGCGCTCCCGGCGGCTCGTTCATCTGGCCGTACACGAGTGCTGCCTTGGAACCTTGGCCACCACCCTTCTTGTTGACGCCGGATTCGATGAACTCGTGATAGAGGTCATTGCCCTCGCGGGTACGCTCGCCAACGCCGGCGAACACCGAGAAGCCGCCATGTGCCTTGGCGACGTTGTTGATCAGTTCCTGAATGAGAACCGTCTTGCCGACGCCGGCGCCGCCGAACAGGCCGATCTTGCCGCCGCGGGCATAAGGCGCGAGCAGGTCGAGAACCTTGATCCCGGTGACGAGGATCTGTGCTTCCGTCGACTGGTCGACATATTCCGGAGCCGGCTGGTGGATGGCGCGATGTTCGATCGCATCGACCGCGCCCTCTTCATCGACCGGCTCGCCGATGACGTTGATGATGCGGCCAAGCATGCCAGGGCCAACCGGAACCTGGATCGGCGCGCCCGTGTCGGTCACCACCTGTCCGCGAACCAGACCTTCGGTCGAGTCCATCGCGATGCAGCGCACGGTGTTTTCACCAAGGTGCTGGGCGACTTCCAGAACCAGCCGGTTACCGACGTTCTGCGTCTCCAGAGCGTTCAAGATGGCCGGCAGGTGATCTTCGAACTGCACGTCGACGACGGCACCGATGACCTGGCGAACCTTGCCGGCAGCGCCGCTGGCCTTCGCAGCCACGCGCGGAGCCTTGGCCGCGGCGGCAGGTGCTGCCGCCTTCTTGGCCGGTGCCGCGGCCTTTGCCGGTGCGGCAGCCTTGGCCGGAGCTGCCTTCTTAGCGGTCGCCTTTGCGGGGGTCGCTGCTTTCGCCATCGTCTTTACCCTTTTTCGTCCGTTTGTTTCTTACACGCTTCCGCGAAGGCCACTGGCCTTCCCGGCACATGCTAGAGCGCCTCGGCGCCCGAAATGATTTCGATGAGTTCCTTGGTAATCTGCGCCTGACGCTGCCGGTTATATGTGATCGACAGCTTGTTGATCATGTCGCCGGCATTGCGCGTCGCATTGTCCATCGCGCTCATCTTGGCACCCATCTCTCCGGCCGCGTTTTCGAGCAGCGCACGGAAAATCTGTACCGAGATGTTGCGTGGAATGAGGTCGGAAAGAATTTCGCCGGGTTCCGGCTCATATTCGTAGACCGCGCTGCCATTCGCCTGGTCACCATTGGAGGTGCCAGCCGCCGGGATGATCTGCTGCGAGGTCGGGATCTGCGAGATCACCGACTTGAACTGCGAATAGAACAGCGTGCAGATGTCGAAGCCGCCCTCGTTGAACAGCGTGATGACCTTTTTGGCGATCGCATCGGCATTGACGAAGCCGAGCGTCTTGACCTCACGCAGATCGACGCGCTCGATGATCAGCGAAGCATAGTCGCGGCGAAGGATGTCGAAGCCCTTCTTGCCGACGCAGATGATTTTCACAGTCTTGCCGTCGGCAAGCAGCTTGCGGATATGATCGCGGGCAAAACGCGCGATCTGGGAATTGAAACCGCCGCACAGGCCGCGCTCGGCGGTGCAGACAACAAGCAGGTGCACGTTGTCGTTGCCGGTGCCGGTCATCAGCGCCGGAGCATCACCGCCGCCACCCACAGCCTGGGTGATGTTGGCCAGAACCGCCGCCATACGCTCCGAGTAGGGGCGCGCAGCCTCGGCGGCCTCCTGCGCACGACGCAGCTTCGCCGCGGCGACCATCTGCATCGCCTTGGTGATCTTCTGCGTCGCCTTGACCGAGGCGATGCGGTTACGAAGGTCTTTCAGTGACGCCATGCTTCAAACTCTGTTCCCGCGTCCGATCCCTGTCCAGGAGCTAAATCAGGCGAAAGTCTTGGCGAACGCGTCGATCTCGGCCTTGAGCTTGCCGCGCAGATCGTCCGAGAGCGCCTTTTCCTTGCGGATCGCGCCGAGCACGTCCTTGCCAGCAGAACGCATATGCGCCAGCAGGCCCTGCTCGAATTTGCCGACATCGGCAACGGACAGCTTGTCGAGATAGCCGTTGACGCCTGCGAAGATGACCGCGACCTGCTCTTCCGTCTTGAGCGGCGAGAACTGCGGCTGCTTGAGCAGCTCGGTCAGACGCGCGCCACGGTTGAGAAGACGCTGCGTAGCCGCGTCAAGATCGGAACCGAACTGCGCAAATGCCGCCATTTCGCGGTACTGTGCGAGTTCGCCCTTGATCGAACCGGCAACCTGCTTCATCGCCTTGATCTGGGCCGACGAACCGACGCGAGACACCGACAGACCGACGTTCACGGCCGGGCGGATACCCTGGAAGAACAAGTTGGTTTCCAGGAAGATCTGGCCGTCGGTAATCGAGATCACGTTGGTCGGGATGTAGGCCGACACGTCGTTGGCTTGCGTTTCGATGATCGGCAAGGCCGTCAGCGAACCCGAGCCATTGTCTTCGTTGAGCTTCGCAGCGCGCTCCAGGAGGCGGGAGTGCAGGTAGAAAACGTCGCCCGGATAAGCTTCGCGGCCCGGCGGGCGACGCAGCAACAGGGACATCTGGCGATAGGCGACGGCCTGCTTGGACAAATCGTCATACGCGATCAGCGCATGCTTGCCATTGTCGCGGAAATATTCACCCATCGTGCAGCCGGCAAACGGCGCGATGTACTGCAACGGCGCCGGGTCGGACGCGGTGGCAGCGATGATGATCGAATAGTCGAGCGCGCCGCGCTCTTCCAGAACCTTCACGAACTGCGCGACGGTCGAGCGCTTCTGGCCGACGGCGACGTAGACGCAGTAGAGCTTTTCCGAATCCGGGCCGCTCTCGTGAATGGCCTTCTGGTTCAGGATGGTGTCGAGGATGATGGCGGTCTTGCCGGTCTGGCGGTCACCGATGACCAACTCGCGCTGGCCGCGGCCAACCGGGATCAGAGCGTCGATGGCCTTGAGGCCAGTCGACATCGGCTCGTGCACCGACTTGCGCGGAATGATGCCGGGTGCCTTGACGTCAACGCGGCGACGTTCCTTGGCCTTGATCGGGCCCTTGCCGTCGATCGGGTTGCCGAGCGCGTCGACGACGCGGCCGAGCAGTTCGGGACCAACCGGGACGTCCACGATGGCGCCGGTACGCTTGACGGTGTCGCCTTCCTTGATGTCGCGGTCGTTACCGAAGATAACGACGCCGACATTGTCGGCTTCAAGGTTGAGTGCCATGCCGCGAATGCCGCCAGGGAATTCGACCATTTCGCCGGCCTGGACGTTGTCGAGGCCGTAAACGCGGGCAATGCCGTCACCGACCGACAGAACCTGGCCGACTTCGGAAACTTCGGCTTCCTTGCCGAAATTCTTGATCTGGTCTTTCAGAATTGCGGAGATTTCCGCGGCGCGGATGTCCATCAGCCGACCTCTTTAAGTGCAAGCTTGAGCGAATTGAGTTTGGTTTTAAGCGACGTATCGATCTGACGCGAGCCCATCTTGACGATGAGGCCCCCGAGCAACGAGGGATCGACTGTGACGTTGAAGGTCACATCCTTGCCGGCGACACTTTTCAGTGCGGCCTTGAGTTCAGCCTGCTGAGCCGCACTCAAGGCATGCGCAGAAGTAACCTCAGCCGAAGCCTCGCCACGGTGCTCCGCGGCGATCTTGCGGAAAGCCCGGATCATGCCGGGAACGGCGAACAACCGGCGATTGCGCGCAACGACGCGCAGGAAATTACCGGCAAGACCAGCGATCTTTGCCTTGTCCACGATTGCGGAGATAGCGCGCTCTTGATCTTCGGCGGCAAATACCGGGCTTTCGATCAGCCGCTTGAGATCAGCACTTCCTGCGAGCATCGTCTCGAAACTCGTCAGAGCGGCCTCGACCTTGGCAACCGAATTTTCCTGGAGCGCGAGCTCGAAAAGAGAGCCTGCGTAACGTTCTGCAACACCCGAGATTGGCGAGGACGACTGAGCCACGGTCCGTCTTTTCTCTTGTTTGACAGGCCGCAGATTGTTGGCGCGAGCAAAAACTCTGGCTAAATCTTTGACCTTACTTAGGTTTTCTGAAGCCCAAGGGAACGGCTTTCGCTTCCCCCGGCTGAAAGTCGATTGCCGTCTAGCACAGGCCTTTTCAGACCGCAATCACAGACGGGCAAGGTTTTCTGGCACTATTGTCGCATCTGGCAACAAGCGTCCGTCACGGGCGGTGGATTCAGGGCAGAAAGCCAAAGGCAAACGCAAGCGGAAACAACGCCAGCGCGAGATCCACAATCAACGCCACCCAATTGTAGGGTGTGTTTGCTCCGTCCGTCATCATACCGAGAATTCGGCCGAAAGCGGTGAACAACCATGAAAAACCCAGCGCCATGTAAAGCAGCGGTTGCGCCAGCAAAATCGAGCACAAACCAAGGCCGAGATAGAAGCCGGCGACGCGACTGCGCCCTTCGGTGACGGCTTCCGGCTTGTCCGGGTGCGGCTGCAGGCGCAACGCCTTGAATGCAAGGCCGGGCGCCAGGAAAAGGAAAAGTCCGAGTACGGCCGTTACGATCGCGCTCGACCATGCCAACCATTCGCCTTGGCTCATTGGCCACGGAAACGAAAACTCCATCCCTACCCCTCCAACCGAATCGTCGTTAAGAATATCTGAACCCAAAGGCACTGTCGTCATCCGGCGTAGATGAGTTTGCGGGCGCCTTATCTGCTAATTGCGACGGTTGAGAATGCTAGAGGTTGCAATTTCTGCCTTTTCGATAGCCGTGCTCGGCGGCATGTCCCTTTGGGCAAACAGGCACTTCGCCATGTTCGAGCGCCTGCCCATGCAATGGTCGCTGACTGGCGAAGTCAACTGGTCGGCTTCGCGCCATCTTGCGCTTATCTTTACGCCAGTTCTTGCAGCCCTCACGCTGCTTTTTGTCGGTCTCACCTTCGCCATATCCGAAGCTTTGGGCTCCAGAGAAAGCTTGACGGCCACAGCTGCAATATCGGGCTGCTTTGTCGGCGCGCACGCCCTGCACTTGTACCTGATCTCGAGGACACTGCGACGTTAGGTCGGCAAGCGGAGAGCCGCAGGAACTCTACAAGAAGCTTTGCGGGTCGACATCCACCTGTACGCGCACCGAGCCGCGCGGCTTCGGCCCTGCCGCAAGCAGTTCCCGCACGAAAGCCTGCATGTCAGAGCGCCGGTCGCCATGCACAAGCAGTCGGAACCGGTGTCGTCCACCCACCAGCGCCAGCGGCGCCTCCGCCGGTCCCAGCACATGGATGCCAGAGCTTTCAGGAGCTACGTGACGCAGTCCACGTGCGTGAGATTCTGCTTCGGCACGCGTCGCCGCACTTACTATGATCCCGGCAAGGCGTCCGAAAGGCGGCAGTGCAGCACGCTCGCGCTCCGCAATCTCGCGCTGATAAAAGCTTTCTGCGTCCCCCGACACGATTGCCTGCATCACCGGATGGTCGGGCTGATAGGTCTGCAATAGACCGAGACTTTTCTTGCCGGTCCGCCCCGCTCGGCCCGTCACCTGCGATAACAGCTGAAAAGTCCGCTCGGCTGCGCGCGGGTCGCCATTGGCAAGGCCCAGATCCGCATCAACCACGCCGACCAGCGTCATGTTGGGGAAGTTGTGGCCTTTTGCGACGAGCTGCGTGCCGATGACGATATCAGCCTCACCGTTGGCGATGGCCTCGAGTTCCAGCCGCAGTCGCCGCACCCCGCCCATTATGTCGGAAGAAAGCACGATGGTGCGAGCGTCGGGAAAATGCGTCACAACCTCCTCGGCAATGCGCTCGACACCCGGCCCGCAAGCAACGAGATGATCGAAAGTTCCGCATTCGGGACATGCTTCCGGTCGCTTTTCGGCGTGGCCACAATGGTGACAGACGAGTTGGCCACGAAAGCGGTGCTCGACCAGCCAGGACGAGCAAACCGGGCAACCGAAGCGATGCCCGCACACGCGGCAGAGCGTAAGCGGAGCGTAGCCGCGCCTGTTGAGGAACAGCAACGACTGTTCTTCTTTCTCCAACCCTTGGCGAATATGAGAAAGCAATACCGGCGACAGAAAGCCACCGCGCGCAGGAGGGGCACGACGCATGTCGATTGCCTTGAGGTCGGGAAGTGCCGCATCGGCAAAGCGAGACGACAGAACGGCGCGCTTGTAGCGGCCCTGCATGGCATTGACGCGGCTTTCAACAGACGGTGTCGCCGATGCCAGCACGATCGGGAAGCTGCCGATGTGGCCGCGAACCACCGCCATGTCACGCGCATTGTAGAAAACGCGATCTTCCTGCTTGTAGGCCGGGTCGTGCTCCTCGTCGATAACGATCAGGCCAAGCTCCTTGAACGGCAGGAACAGGGCCGAGCGTGCGCCGGCGACTACTCGCACCGTTCCTTCCGCCACCTGCCGCCAGACCCGCTCGCGCATACGTGGCGGCAGGTCGGAATGCCATTCTCCCGGCTTGGTCCCGAACCGGTTCTGGAAGCGTTCGAGAAATGCGTGGGTAAGCGCGATTTCGGGCAGCAGGATCAGCACCTGGTGCCCTTTGTCGAGCGCCGCCGCCACGGCTTCGAAATAGACCTCCGTCTTTCCGGAGCCGGTCACTCCGTCAAGCAGCGTGACACCGAAGCCGCCGGTCGCGACACCTTCGCGCAGCATTTCGGCAGCATCGCGTTGGTCCGGCATCAGGTCATGCGTTGCATAGGCAGTATCGGGCAAAGCGACGACCGGACGCGGCGGTATCATAACCTGCTCGAACACGCCTTGCGCCTTCAAGCCGTCGATGACGGTCGAAGACACGCCAGCGGCATGGGCAAGGCCCGAACGGGTCCAGGCAAGTCCATCCGACGCCGTTTCGAGAACGCGGGAGCGCGCGGCTGTAAGTCGATCCGGCTCCGCCATCGTGCGCCTCAGCCCCTCGATCCATGGCTCGGGATCGAGGGCCTCTGGCGCGCGCAACAACATGCGCGCCACCATGCCGGGAGGAGAAAGCGTGTATTGGGACACCCAGTCGACGAAGCGGCGTGTCGAATGATCTATGGGCGGACAATCGAAGACCTGCTCGATTGGCCTCAGCTTTTTCGAATCAATGTTTTCGACCGCGCCGTCCCAGACGATACCGGCAACCTGCCGCGGCCCGAGCGGCACGCGCACGATCGAACCCGGCACCACGCGCATTCCCTCCGGAACCGCATAAGTGTACGGGCGTTCTGCCGGCATCGGCACCAGTACGGGCGCCGCCGTGCGAAAGGGCGAATCTTTACTCATCGAGCGTGACCTTGCCCCGACTTTGGTCTAGAGCAAAGGCCAACGCCGCGCGCGCCCCTCCCTCACGCAAGAATTCCAAGGAGACTGACATGAAATTCTTCGTCGATACCGCCGACATCAAGGAAATCCGCGAGCTGAACGAGCTTGGCCTTGTCGACGGCGTCACCACCAATCCCTCGCTTATCCTGAAGTCGGGCGGCAAGATCGACGAGGTGACCCGCCAGATCTGCGACATCGTCTCCGGTCCGGTCTCGGCCGAAGTCACCGCCACCGACTATGCCGGCATGATGGCTGAAGCCAAGGTGCTGGCCAAGATCGCCGACAACGTCGCCATCAAGGTGCCGCTCACCTTCGACGGGCTGAAAGCCTGCAAGGCGATCCGCTCCGAAGGCCGCATGGTCAACGTCACGCTGTGCTTCTCGGCCACGCAGGCGCTGCTGGCCGCCAAGGCCGGCGCCTCGTTCATCTCGCCCTTCGTCGGCCGCCTCGACGACACCGGCATCGAGGGCATGGACCTGATCTCCGAGATCCGCCAGATATACGACAACTACGATTTCGCCACCGAGATCCTGGTCGCCTCGGTGCGCACCATCAACCATGTCAAGGATGCGGCCCTGATCGGCGCCGATGTCGCCACCGTGCCGCCGGCGACCTTGCGTGCTCTCGTCAAGCATCCGCTCACCGACAAGGGTCTCGAGACATTCCTCGCCGACTGGGCAAAAACAGGCCAGAAAATCGGCTGAACTGGAGCGGCGAAGCGCTAACTGCGCTTCGCCAGATCCTGCCCGATAGCCAAGCGCAACAGCTCGGCCAATTCCCGCGCTGCTCTATTCTCGGCATCGATCTGGGCGCGATAGGAGGCGAACTCCTGAGCTGGCCTGTCGAAGGAAGATGAAATCGAGCGCTTGCCCGCACCGACCACCTTGCCGGTGCCGGCCTCGACAAGCTTGTAGGCTGCCGTCAGCGTCACCGTTCCGGCCGTCGGCTCGTCCTGATCCGTCGTGACCTGGATCGTTGCCGCCGACTGGACCAGTTCGCTGACATCGAGATCGAGCGAATAGGCCGGCGTGGCGGGTTCGCCGGCGCCGCGCGTCAAGCCGAAGATCAGATTGTTGCGCACCTGCTGCGCATAGCGCGTCTTGACCGGCTTGACGGCGATCGACGCCATCTCCGCCGTTGCGCCAACGGTGCTTCCTGGTGATAGCGGCGCGTTGGAATAGAGGGGGCGCACGGTGCAAGCCGATGCAAGCGCCACGCAGAAAAACACCCCAGCCAGCAATACCGGGCGCAAACGGGGCGTCACAGCCGGCTTGCTGTTCTCATGCAACGACATTGACGATCCTCTGGGGCACGACGATGACTTTGCGCGGCGCCTTTCCCTCGAGCGCCTTCTGAACGAAGTCGAGAGCCAGTGCCGCCTTTTCGACCGCAGCTTGATCCGCGTCGCGGGCAATTGTCAAATCGCCGCGCTTCTTGCCGTTCACCTGCACCGGCAAAACGACCTCGTTATCGACGACGAGCGCCGGATCGAAGACAGGCCAGCGTGCCGCCGCGACCAGCCCCTCGCCGCCCAGCACCTGCCAGGATTCCTCAGCCAGATGAGGCATCATCGGCGCAATCATGATGATGAGATACTCGAGCGCCTGCCGCACCGCGCCCGCGCGTTCCACGCCTCCGCCATTCACCGCCGCAACCTGCGGCGAAAGCACATTGGTGAGTTCATAAAGGCGAGCCACGGCCTTGTTGAAATGCAGCCGCTCGATGTCCTCGCCCACGGCCTTCAGTATCTTGTGGGCAGCACGCGAAACAGCCGCCCCATCTCCATCGGCACCTGCCTTCGGCGCGACACCCTGCAAGGCAGGCGCGGCATCCGCCACCAGCCGCCAGATGCGCTGCACGAAGCGGTGCGCACCTTCGACACCGGCCTCGGTCCAGATCACGTCGCGTTCAGGCGGTGAATCCGACAGCATGAACCAGCGGGCAGTATCCGCACCATAGCTGGCGATGATGTCGTCCGGATCGACGACGTTCTTCTTCGACTTCGACATCTTCTCGATCGAGCCGATCACGACCGGCGTGCCATCGGCAAGCAAGCTCGCCTTGCGCGCGCCGTCTGCCTCCTCGACCTTGACCTCGGCGGGCGTTACCCAGCCCTGCGGTCCCTTGTATGTCTCGTGCACCACCATGCCTTGCGTAAACAGGCCCTCGAACGGCTCTTCGACAGCATTGACATGGCCCGTCGCCTTCATGGCGCGGGTGAAGAAACGCGAGTACAGCAAGTGCAGGATCGCGTGTTCGATGCCACCGATATACTGGTTGACCGGCAGCCAGCCGCCCTTGCCGTCGACATAGGAAAGCGTCGTCGGCGCCTTCTCGTTCCAGGGATCGGTGAAGCGTGCGAAATACCACGACGAATCCACGAACGTATCCATCGTGTCCGTGTCGCGCCTCGCCTTCTTGCCGCATTTCGGGCAATCGGTGTGCTTCCACGTCGGGTGGTGGTCGAGCGGATTGCCCGGCCTGTCGAAGGTCACGTCGGACGGCAGTTCCACGGGCAGCTGCTCGAATGGAACGGGAACCGCGCCACAATCGTCGCAATGCACGACGGGAATTGGGCAACCCCAATAGCGCTGGCGCGAGATCAGCCAGTCGCGCAGGCGGAACTGTACCTTGCGCTCGGCCTGCGGCCGATTGCCCATGGTCACGCCGGAAAGACGCGTCGCCACCTCGTTGAACGCCTGATCGGGGCTCATGCCATCGAGGAAACGCGAATTGATCATCTTGCCGTCGTCGGAATAGGCTTCTTCCGTGATCTGGAAAGAGGCTGCATCGACACCTTCCGGCTTCACCACCGGCACTACTGGCAGGCCATATTTGTTGGCGAAATCAAGGTCGCGCTGGTCATGCGCCGGGCAGCCGAAAATTGCGCCGGTGCCATAGTCCATCAAGACGAAATTGGCGACATAGACTGGCAGCGTCCAGTTCGCATCGAACGGATGCGCCACGCGGACGCCGGTATCGAAGCCGCGCTTTTCCGCCGTCTCCAGTTCTGCTGCCGAGGTGCCGCGATGACGCACATCTTCAATGAAGGTGGCAAGCTCGGCATTGCCCTCGGCCGCCTTCCTTGCCAGCGGATGGTCCGCGGCGATCGCCAGGAAGGACGCGCCGAAAATCGTGTCGGGGCGAGTGGTGTAGACTTCAAGCTCGCTCTCGCCCGCTGGCGCCGTTTCCTTGACCAGGGGCCAGCGAAGCAGCAGTCCTTCCGAGCGGCCGATCCAGTTGGCCTGCATCAGCTTGACCTTGTCGGGCCAGCGGTCAAGCGTACCCAGCCCGTCCAGCAGATCCTGCGACATAGACGTGATCTTGAAGAACCACTGCGTCAGGTCGCGCTGCTCGACCGGCGCGCCGGAGCGCCAGCCCTTGCCGTCTATGACCTGCTCGTTGGCAAGCACAGTCATGTCGACTGGGTCCCAGTTGACCTTCGCCGACCTGCGCTCGACCAGCCCGGCCTTCCAGAAATCGAGGAACATCTTCTGCTGATGGCGATAGTAGCTCGGGTCGCAGGTCGCGAACTCGCGCGCCCAGTCGAGCGAAAGGCCCATCGTCTTCAACTGGCCCTTCATCGTCTTGATATTGGAATAGGTCCAGTCGCGCGGGTTTACCTTGTTGTCGCGCGCAGCGTTTTCGGCCGGCAGCCCGAACGCATCCCAACCCATCGGGTGAAGCACGTTTTCGCCCTTGGCGCGATGGTAGCGGGCGACCACGTCGCCCATAGCGTAGTTGCGGACATGGCCCATGTGGATGCGCCCTGATGGGTAAGGGAACATCTCAAGCACGTAGTATTTCGGCCGCGGATCTTCGTTCTTCGTCTCGAACAGCTTCTCGACATCCCAGGCCTTCTGCCATTTGGGTTCGGACGCGCGCGGATTGTATCGTTCGGTTGCCATGACCGGTTTTTCTTTTAAAAGCATGCGGAAAGCAGCCCAGCTTGCGCTGGCTGCGGAACATGGCCCCGGTCTTCACCACGGTTTGGAGAACCCGTCAACCGTATGGTGCAAAGCCGGGACAAAATCGACACCTTCGGGGCGACAGGAACACGATATGGGTAGTGCGGTCGAACAGCTTTCGCTGGTCAAAGCCAAGATTGCGAATGCAGAACGCCAAGGCGATCGCAAAGCCGGATCAACGACCTTGGTCGCTGTTTCCAAGACATTCGACGCCGAAACGATTCTCCCCGTGATCGAGGCTGGCCAGCGCGTATTCGGCGAAAACCGTGTCCAGGAAGCGCAGGGCAAATGGCCGGCGCTAAAAGAGGAATGTCCCGACATCGAGTTGCACCTGATCGGCCCGCTCCAATCCAACAAGGCAAAGGAAGCCGTCGCCCTGTTCGACGTCATAGAAACCGTGGACCGTGAGAAGATCGCTGCCGAACTAGCCAAGGAAATGGGCAGGCAGGGCCGCACTCTCAAACTCTACGTACAGGTCAACACAGGTTCGGAACCACAGAAAGCCGGCATCGAGCCAACTGAAGCGGTTGCCTTCGTAAAGCGTTGTCGCGAGACCCACGGCCTCACCATCGAAGGTCTGATGTGTATTCCGCCCGCCGATGAAAATCCTGGTCCCCACTTCGCTCTGCTCGAAAAGCTGGCGCACGAGGCAGGCCTTGCCAAGCTTTCGATGGGCATGTCCGGCGACTATGAACTGGCGATTGCCTTTGGCGCCACCAGCGTGCGTGTCGGCTCGGCGATCTTCGGCAGCCGTTAATGCATGTCTCCCGAAAGTGGGAACCGATTTCGGGAGACATGCATAAAATCAAGGAGCTAAAGCGCATTTAGCGAATCTGAAAGATCGCGACACGCTTTACCAGCAAAATCACGCATACGAAAAAGGCCGGAGCGAAACGCCCCGGCCTTTTTTAAGAATTTTGAGGAAGGCTTATTCGGCCGAAACGATCTTGCCGCCTTCCCACTTGAACAGCGAGAAGCTCGGCGAGGTGAGGTCGCCATTCTCGCCATAGGTCAACTTGCCGATGGCGGTCGCAATCGGCTCGCCAGACTTCAGTGCGGTCGCAACTGCGGCAGTGTCGTCGGCCTTGCCGGCCTTCTCGATGCCGGCCTTGATAACTTCGACCGCAGCATAGGCATTGAGCGTAAAGGCTTCAGGCGGAATGCCCTTGTCCTTCAGCACCTGCACGGCATCGGCCGAATCCGGGTTCTTCAAGGCATCGGATGCGTTGGTGAAAATCGTGCCGGCGGCAGCTTCATTGCCGATAGCCCAGAATTCGGTGTTGGACAGACCCTCGCCGCCGATGATCGTCGCCTTGACGCCTGCATCCGCGAGCTGGCGGGCAAGCAGGCCACCCTCGGGGTGATAACCGCCGAAATAGATCACCTCGACATTGTCGGCCTTGAGACGCGTGACCAGCGCCGATAGATCCTTCTCGCCTGGGTTGAGCGAATTGTAGGCAACCTCGGTAACGCCGCCGGCATTGATAGCCGCCTTGAAGGCATCGGCGAGGCCTTTGCCATAGGTCGCCTTGTCGTGGATGACGGCGATGCGCTTGTCCTTCAGGTTCTTGAGAACGTAGGCAGCAGCAACCTCGGCCTGCTGGTCATCGCGGCCGCAGGTGCGCAGTACATTGGTGAGACCGCGCGCTGTAAGATCAGGCGCCGTAGCTGTCGGAGTCACCATCAGGATACCGTTCTCGGCAAACACATCCGATGCCGGAATGGCAACGCCGGACGTGACCGGACCAACGACATAGTGCACGCCATCGCCAACGAGCAGATTAGCGGCAGAGACGCCCTGCTTGGGATCGCCGGCATCATCGGCGAGCTTCAGCACGACTTGTTCGCCAAGGATGCCGCCTTTCGCGTTGATGGTATCCACGGCAGCCTGGGCGCCGTTCTTGACCTGGTCGCCATAAGCCGCGACAGGGCCGGTGAGTGGGGCAACAAGGCCGATGACGATATCAGCCTGCGCAACGGTTGCAAAAGCGAGCGATGCGATCATCGCGACGCCGGCTAAAAGCTTGTTTTTCATGGCTTTCTCCTTCTTTCGCGAACCACGGGGTTCAGCGAATTCTGGTCGAGCCATAGCCTCTGCGGTCGACCTTTGCAATCGACCCAGAGTGACGCAACGCACATCAATGGTTGTGCCAGCGTGTGAGGGAGGCAGGGGAGAAAGACCGTCCCAGCCACCTGCGCCCAGACGCAGGCATTCCTGCCGTTACGGGCCTCCTGCACACATGCCCGGCGGGATGTCTTGCCCTCAGTGCAGCAAAAACTCGCCGTCCACCTTTCGCCACTCGTTCGGGCCGATCAGCGCCTTATGGGAATAGCTCACCGAGTGTAGCGGTCCTTCGAGCTTTGCCTTCCAGAACTCGATGAACTTCACCAACACCGGGAACTTCGGCGCGATGTCGTAGTCCTGCCATATGAAGGTTTGCAGCAGATGGGGATGGTCGGGAAAGTGGTAGAGAATCTTTGCCGTCGTCAGCCCATAGCCCTTGAGCATCAGTTCCAGTTCGCCTTGGTCACGCATGGTTGCCTCACAACGTGTACCTGCCTGACGCAAACTCTGCGCCCACATGGTTAACTGTTCGTTGCAACGCGCGAGCGCAAGGTTTTGTTGCTGTCAAGTCGGTCGCTTACGAGATTTCGCACCGGACGCTGCACTGTGTACGATTCTTGCGACAAGCCGCCATGCAACCGAACGTCTAATATTGCCGATTGAACGGAACTGTTAATAATGCCTCATCTTCGCGGCGCGAGGCTTTCGTCATCGCCCGCAACCCCAGATAGCAGATTTCGGGAGGAAAGCAGGCAATGTCCGACGTTCATGTCCACCGTGTACAACCCGGCTGGAAGAAGAATGCGCTGATCGACAACGACACCTATCTGAAGTGGTATGCCGACAGCGTGAAGAACCCGGACAAATTCTGGGGCAAGCATGGCAAGCGCATCGACTGGTTCAAGCCCTACACCAAGGTGAGGAACGCTTCCTTCGACGGCAAGGTCTCGATCAAGTGGTTCGAGGATGGCCAGACAAACGTTTCCTACAACTGCATCGACCGCCACCTGAAGAAGCGCGGCAACCAGGTCGCCATCATCTGGGAAGGCGACAATCCCTATGATGAGAAGAAGGTCACCTACAACGAACTGCACGAGCATGTCTGCCGCTTCGCCAACGTGTTGAAGAAGCACGGCGTCAAGAAGGGCGACCGCGTCACCATCTACATGCCGATGATCTTGGAAGCGGCTTACGCGATGTTCGCCTGCACGCGCATCGGCGCCATCCATTCGGTCGTGTTCGGCGGCTTCTCGCCTGACGCGCTGGCAGGGCGTATCGTCGACTGCAAGTCGAACTTCGTCATCACCGCAGACGAGGGTCTGCGCGCCGGCAAGCACATCCCCTTGAAGGAGAACACCGACAAGGCCATCGAGATCGCCGCCAGGGAAGGCATCAAGGTCGACAAGGTCGTCGTCGTGCATCGCACCGGCGGCAAGATCGACTGGAAGGAAGGCCGCGACGTCTGGCTGCACCAGGAAGCGGCTTCGGTAAAGCCCGACTGCAAGCCGGAGAAGATGAAGGCGGAAGACCCGCTGTTCATCCTCTACACATCAGGTTCGACCGGCAAGCCGAAGGGCGTGCTGCACACCACCGGCGGCTACCTCGTCTACGTCTCGATGACCCATCAGTACATCTTCGACTACCACGATGGCGACGTCTACTGGTGTACCGCTGACGTCGGCTGGGTGACAGGCCACTCCTACATCCTCTACGGCCCGCTCGCCAACGGCGCGACGACGCTGATGTTCGAGGGTGTGCCGAATTATCCGACGCCGTCGCGCTTCTGGGAAGTCGTCGACAAGCACAAGGTCAACATCTTCTACACCGCGCCGACTGCCATCCGGGCGCTGCGCGGCGCAGGCGACGAGTGGGTCAAGAAGTCGTCGCGCAAGTCGTTGCGCGTCCTGGGTTCGGTCGGCGAGCCGATCAATCCGGAAGCCTGGGAGTGGTATTACAACGTCGTCGGCGAGAAAAAATGCCCGGTGGTCGATACCTGGTGGCAGACCGAGAACGGCGGCATCCTGATCGCCCCGCTGCCCGGTGCGACCGACTTGAAGGCAGGTTCGGCAACGCGGCCCTTCTTCGGCATCGTGCCGGAGATCGTCGACGGCGATGGCAATGTCATCGAGGGCGAAGGCAGCGGCAATCTCTGCATCAAGCATCCCTGGCCCGGCATGATGCGCACCGTGTTCGGCGACC
Organism: Mesorhizobium sp. FG116; assembly: GCF_057809835.1. NCBI lineage: Bacteria > Pseudomonadati > Pseudomonadota > Alphaproteobacteria > Hyphomicrobiales > Phyllobacteriaceae > Mesorhizobium > Mesorhizobium sp. FG116. Next base: position 99,696 of record NZ_JBMDKS010000011.1, on the reverse strand, counting down.
ACGACCGCTTCGTGCAGACATACTTCTCCACCTACAAGGGCAAGTACTTCACCGGTGACGGCTGCCGCCGCGACGGCGACGACTACTACTGGATCACCGGCCGCGTCGACGACGTCATCAACGTGTCCGGCCACCGCATGGGCACGGCGGAAGTCGAGTCGGCGCTGGTTGCCCATGATAAGGTTTCGGAAGCCGCAGTCGTCGGTTATCCGCACGACATCAAGGGACAGGGCATCTATTGCTATGTCACGCTGGCCGAAGGCGAGACGCCCAGCGAAGGCCTGCGCAAGGAGCTGATAGCCCATGTGCGCAAGGAGATCGGGGCCATCGCCACGCCGGACAAGATCCAGTTCGCGCCTGGCCTGCCCAAGACCCGCTCGGCCAAGATCATGCGCCGCATCCTGCGCAAGATTGCCGAGGACGAGTACACCTCGCTGGGTGACACCTCGACGCTTGCCGACCCCAGCGTCGTTGACGACCTCATTGCCAACAGGCAGAACAAGAGGGAAAGTGCCTAGGTAAATCCCGCAGAGGCGCGAAACGGTTTCGATTTCGCGCCGGCAGGAGACAAAAGCTAACGCATTGGGGGTGGTTACCACCTCCAATGTTGCAGATGCTGAAGGCGATGATGGCCGACGTTGGGCACGTCAGGGAATTGTGGCGCTACCCTGCCAGTTCGCTTGGCGGAGAGATCTTGGGCACGATGGCCGTCGGCACGAGCGGGGCCGACGGTGACAGGCTTTTCGGGTTGATTGATGCGGCAAGTGGCGAGATCGCCCGCCCAGACACCGTATCCAGATGGCAAAAGGTACCGCGTATCCTCGCCAGGCTGGCACCGGATCGATCGCTGGAAATCTCGGTGCCAGGAACCGACACATGGATACCGGCCCCAAGCGCAGAAACCGATGCGGCCATATCCGCATATCTTGGCTTCGACGTTGCCATCCAACCCTTTGAGAAAACGCCAGTGTCCGGATATGCCGGCGCCGTCACAAAGGCGCGCTATGACAAGGCGCCGATCCATCTTCTGACCACCGCTTCACTGGCAAGATTGCAGGCGCTCCATCCGACCGGCAATGTCGACACGAGGCGATTTCGCCCAAGCGTTCTGGTCGACATTCCCGAGATAGACGGCTCTTTTCCAGAAACAGAATGGATGGGGCGCCGGATCGCAATCGGTCCGGTCGAGTTGACAATTGTGGAACCGTGCCGCCGCTGTGGCTTTACAATCATCGCCCAGGAAGGGATCGATCATGATCCAAATATCCTGCGAACGCTCGTTCGTCACAACAGGCACAACTTCGGTGTCTATTGCCGCGTCGACCACACGGGAGACATTGACATCGGCGACACCATGCGCCTGTTGCCCGAGTGACAGGAGCGCCCGCAAGCCTGCTCCCACCGTCGTCCTCTTGCAATCGCCGGCGACGCACCCCATCATGTGGTTGTGTTCAACCAATTGAAAGGAGGTGATCCGATGTCGAGTGATTTCGTTTCCATGCGTATGGTCCCGGCGGATCGCCTTTGCGGGGAGCAACCTCTCCGCTAAATGTCGAGCCGCCTGGCGAGAGTTCTCAGGAACCCGCGACGGGCTACGCACTGGACGAAGACACGGAAAGGCCGCCTGCTTCGAAAGAAGCGGCGGCCTTTTTGCTTGTCTGGCTCTATCCCCGGCCGCGCAAGCTCCGCGCCCACTAACTGTTTATCGCGTCAGCGCCAGCCTTTCGGTGTTGGCGATGATCTCTGTGAATGCCGCGTCGAGTTCAGGCCCGGTCGAAACATCGAAGAAATGCCTGATGGCGGAGGTATCTTTGGTAGCGCAATTCTGCAGTACTGCCCTGGCCTCATTCTGCTCCTTGCTGCTCAGGGCAAACCCAATCGTATAGACCTCGATACCGTCGCGCTTCATGTTGGCGCAGATACTTTCGGCATAAAGGCGCGCCTTGGCTCCTTGATCGTTCTGGGGTTGATTGGACGAGTTATTGCTGACCGGCACCCCGGCGAAGGCAGTGTTGAACTGGCCGTCGGTCATCAAAATCGCCACTTTGCCGACTTTTTCTTTATTGAAGTCAGCCGGGCCGTCGCCAGCACCAGCGTTTTGAATGGCAGCTCGCCACTTCGGTGACAACATGTAATAGCCCCATTGTGCAGCGATGCCGCCTGCCGTGACCCCGTCGGCGGCAAAGTCAGTAATTGTGTCGAGCAGCTTCTGCTTGTCCGTTGTCAGGGGAATAACTTCGGCCTTGGGGCATTTGGTGCCGACCACTACGCCGCGCCCATCCTTGACGAGCGAGATGCGGTCGTCACGATTGATCCTAGCGGTATAGATCTTGCCGGCGTTATTGTTACGTTTGGTGTACGGCCCATCGTCGGTGAAGTCTGCTGCCCCGTCCTTGTCTTTGCGCTCTGTCGCGCATTTATCGGGCCGCGTCGAACTGGCTGCCGACGCCAAAATTGGCTGATCATCAGGTGGCGGAAGATCAGCCCCTCCCTTTTGTTCGATAAAAACTGTATCAGCTAGCAAACCTGTATTGACCGCTTCCGCGTAGGGAATAATCGCAGCGCGTACACGCGGGTTGCTGGGATTCTGGTTCTTGAACAGAGCCTCGACCGCATTCGTGGCAGCAGTCTTGAGATCCTTGATCTTCTGACCACCCATCGAGCCGGTGACATCGAGCATCATCGCAACTTCGATGTGCTTGTCAGAGTAGACGGCTGCACCGGTGTTGTGGATGCGTTTGACATTGTTTTGCCCGAACAACGCAAAATACAACGGCACGTCGACATAGGCGCTCGCCGTAACCGTCTTGGCAGCCCTGTCGATGACCAGCTTGTCGAGTACGATCTTGTCGTAAGGCAAAGCGCCGCCTGCACTGTTGGCCGTGAGGAATGCAGAAACCGTCTTGCGCGCTTCCTCTTCAGTAGCCGAACCAGTGGTAAGATCGCGAGCTGTGGAAGTCACCGCGCTATCCACTGCATTCTGCAAAGCAGACTTGGCGTTCATGAGCTGTGCCGTGTCTACGCCGAAGCCGACGGCGAGAGCGAGCACCGCGACGACCATGCCAAAGACAATAGCGAAGTTACCGCGCCGATCTGCCCCGAAGCACACTGTCGATCGACCCACTATCCCATTCCGCCGCATTGTCCTGCCTCCAAATGATACGGCATCGATTGCCGTTGTCTGGTGCATTGCAGGATTCTGGCCGATTGCCGTGAGTTGGAGCGCCGAAACGAGGCGCAACCAACCAACCCATTGTTTTTATTAGTATTCGCACACACGAATGGTAAAAGCGCTGTAAACGATTTGGCTGCCTCGCATGGATGTTTACTTTGCGCCTACCATGTCCTGCGCCACCCTCGACCAACGCGTTTGAAACAGTCCATTCCGGGACACCATTGCCTGTGTCGAAACGGGGCACGTATCGAAACGGGTCAGTCGCACCAACCCGCCCGCTTGCCGCCGCCGTAAGGCCTGACGAGGCTGCGCAGGATCATCTCCTCGGCAACCTCTTTCCCATTTGCTGCAACGACGTCTGCCAGGACGCGTCCATAGTATTTTGCTCCCGCGATGTTAGAGATCAGGATCGGCTGGACACCAAGGATGTCCACAAGCCCATCTCGGGCGCGCAGAGCCGCATCATGCTCTGTTGGGCATTGGCTTTTCATCTCCGGCGCATCGATACCGCGAATTCGAATGTTTATCCGCAGGGATTGGCCCGGCCAAACCAAGGCGTCTGCCAGGAACGTGTCTCCATCAATGACATCGACCACATTGGCCTCGACAGGGCCGTGAAACAACTTGGCCGCGTTAACCGGAGAGGTGAACAAAGGTCCTACCGCCAACAACCATGCAGCGGCCACCAATTGCGAGGTACCAAGTATTTCCATACAAGGAAATTATTCCTATTACCTGCCGCACACAAGCGCAAATTTGCGATTGGCTCCTATGAAAGGGCTTCCACGCCCATCGTTCGGTCTACGCCATGAAACGGAGGCGACGCCGGATGGGTGTCCTGCTCGTAGGTCCATACCTTGAAGAGGCTGAGGCGATGCGGCCCAAAGCTGTGCAGCAACGGAACATCAGTAGCGTCACGCCCACGCGCAACCACGATCCTGCCGACGCGCGGCACGTTATGCCGAGCGTCGAACGTGTACCACTTGCCGTCCAGGAAAACCTCAAGCCATGCGGAAAAGTCCATCGGCGCCGGATCTGCCGGCACGCCAATGTCACCGAGGTACCCGTTCACATAGCGGGCGGGAATGTTCATGCAGCGACAGAGCGTAATCGCGAGATGAGCGAAATCCCGACACACTCCAACCCGCTCCTCATGGGCCTGCGCTGCCGTCCTCGTGGCACGCGCATATCCGTATCCGAACGAAAGCCGGTTATGCACATAGTCGACAATCGCTTGCACCCTGGCCCATCCGGAAGGAATCCCTCCGAACAACTGCCAGGCAAGATTACTCATATGATCGGTTTCGCAGTAGCGGCTGCCGAGAAGGAAGCCGAGCGTCTCGTTCGGCAGATCCTGTACCGGTGTTTCCATCGCCAAGGTGTTCACCTCATCCGGAAGGCCGGAATCCTGGACCATCGCGTCGTACATGATGCGGAAACTGCCCGCAGGCGCCATGAAACGGCGACAGGCGTTTCCGTAAATATCGAAATAGAGGGTGCTTGGAACTTCCGGCGAAGTCAGCACCTCTGTCTGGCGCGTAATATCGCCTTGTCGCCCCTTGCTGATTTCGAGCATTGATACGATGGGCGTGTCCTGATCGCATTCGACAGCGATTTCATAGCCAAGCCGGATCAGCATCGCAGTACCTCGTAGCGTCGATTGTCAGAGAGGAAAGTCCATCTCTGCAACGCATTCCGTGGTCTATTGTTCCCGACGATCTAGACACATTCATCGAGATTGCGCGTCACGTTCAGAAATCGGCGGTGAGGCCCTTCACCTCCCAGTCGCCGTAGCGGCCTGGTTCCATGCCGCCTCGCCCGCCCAGTTCCTTGGGTCGCGCTGCCTCAGCTGCAACATATTGCTTGCGCCGGGCTTCGGCCTCGGCAAGCGCCCGCTGCGCGGCGGCCGGCAGCTTCTTTGGCAGGTTCGAGCCATCGTCTTGCGTCAACCCGCTGTTTTCCTCAGTCATGTCATCTGCCCATGCATTGAAACGCCGCAAACTCTCTCCCATCATATAGCGGAACCAGTGCGCGGGATCGACCCTTTCCGCATTGGCCAAATGGAGCAGACGATGAATACACTTCGCACCGCCATGCTTCTTGCCGCGATGACCGCGCTTTTCATGGGCGTAGGCTACATGATCGGTGGTTCAGGCGGCATGATGATAGCGCTCGTCATAGCCGCCGCCACAAACCTTTTCAGCTATTGGAATGCTGACAAGATGGTGTTGGCCATGCATCGCGCCGTCGAGGTCGACGAGAAGAACGCGCCGGAATTCTACGCGATCGTCCGCGAGTTAGCCTCGCGCGCCGGGCTACCGATGCCCCGCACATATATCATAGACACGCCCCAGCCGAACGCCTTCGCCACCGGTCGCAACCCGGAAAATGCCGCCGTCGCGGCCTCTACCGGCTTGCTGGAACGGCTTTCGCATGAAGAGGTTGCAGCCGTCATGGCACACGAACTGGCTCATGTGCAGAACCGCGATACCTTGACCATGACAATCGTAGCGACGCTGGCAGGCGCCATTTCCATGCTCGGCAACTTTGCGTTTTTCTTTGGTGGCAATCGCGACAACAACAATCCACTCGGCTTTGTTGGTGTTCTGATTGCGATGATCGTAGCCCCATTTGCCGCAATGATCGTGCAGATGGCTGTAAGCCGTACCCGCGAATATGCGGCTGACCGGCGCGGTGCGGAAATATGCGGTCATCCGCTTTGGCTTGCTTCCGCCCTTGACAAGATCGCCCGAACCGCAGAACGCATTCCCAATGCCGATGCGGAGCGAAGCCCCGCGACAGCTCATCTTTTTATCATCAATCCGCTTTCCGGCGAGCGCATGGACAATCTGTTCTCCACCCACCCCGCCACGGGCAACCGCATCGCCGCGCTGCAAGCGATGGCTGCGGAAATGGCCGAACAACCTATCCCGCAAGAGCGGACGACGCAGCCAAATGTAGGTGAAGCCCCGACAGGTCCGTGGGGCGGCGCATCGCATCCCGAAACTGAACAAACATCGAAACCGAAAGCCAATCCTTGGGGTCGCAATCCAACCGGACCGAAAGGTCGCTGGAAGTGACCAGCCAGGACGCGCCGCCACGAAGACGCCTTCCAAGGCAACAGCCAGACAGCGACCCGACCACTAATGTACCGGGTCTCGCAGCGCGCAAGACAGCGGCACGTCTGCTTGCAGCCGTCGTCGACGCCCTCACCCCGCTCGACGGGCTAACCGACAACGAGCATGGCCATCCACAATACATGTCGTTGGATATGCGCGATCGCGCACTGGTTCGCGCTATTCTCGCAACCGCGCTGCGCCATCGCATTACCATCGGTACGCTGGTTTCCCGCAGGCTCGACAAGCCTTTGCCGGCAAACGCCACGGCTCTCTCCCACATATTGCACGTCGCGGCGGCACAGATTCTATTCCTCGACGTACCGGATAGCGCAGCCGTTGATATTGCAGTCACGCACGCAAAATCCGACCCCCGGACCGTCCGCTTTTCGGGGCTGGTAAACGCGGTGTTGCGGGCCCTGGTACGCACCAAGGAAACGGAACTTGCCAAGACATTGGCTGCAACCGACGACGCGCCGGAGTGGTTCCGCTCGAGGTTGATTGAGGCATATGGCGGCGACGAAGCACGCTCTATCCTCGCCGCACATCGCCTGGAAGCACCAATCGACATAAGCGTGAAATCCGATTCCGAAATGTGGGCAACGCGTCTCGGCGGCATTGTACTGCCGACTGGCTCTCTCAGGTTGGAAAAACTGACTATGCCGGTAACCGAGTTGCCAGGCTTCAATGGCGGCGCGTGGTGGATACAAGACACCGCTGCAAGCCTGCCGGCGCGATTGCTTGGCGACATCAAGGGACAATGCGTTGCCGACCTTTGCGCAGCGCCTGGCGGCAAGACAGCCCAACTCATTCTTGCCGGGGCCAGCGTCACCGCCATTGATACATCCAAGAACCGGCTGGCAAGGCTACGACAGAACCTTGACCGGCTTGGCCTCTCTGCTGACGTGGTCCAAGCCGATCTCCTGAAGTTCGAGCCGAAAGAGTTGTTCGACGCAGTGCTGCTTGATGCGCCTTGCTCCTCGACCGGCACGGTTAGGCGGCACCCGGATGTGCCATGGTCGAAAACACCCGATGACATTGTTAAACTTGCCGAACTGCAGCGTCGGCTGCTTGCCAAGGCCGTGGCAATCACCAAGCCAGGCGGCACGATCGTCTTTTCCAATTGTTCGCTTGACCCTATCGAGGGCGAGGGCCTGCTTTCGGCCTTCCTTGCCGAAACGCCTGGGCTTCGCCTGGATCCGATCTCGATATCCGAGGTGGCAGGCATCGCACCTTTCGTGACCGAACAAGGGACGTTGCGCACCACACCAGCCGGTTTGAAACTCGGCAGCGCCTCACTATCAGGGCTGGACGGCTTCTTTGCCGCCCGCCTTCGCAAGGCATAGCCCGTCAAAACGGGCCTACCGCAATTTTCCCTCTGGGCGTGCAAATGCATGTGGAAAGCGAGCCCACCTGTCGTCGTTCTGATTCGATTGGGCCTTCGCATAAGTTCTTGAATCATCTACCCTTGCGAGGGGAATTGGGACATCTGGAGGATCATTGGCTGCCGCTGCCATCAACACGACGCGCCTATGGGCGCTCGTCGCGCGGGAGTTTTGGCGTAAGGCACGCCGACGCCTGCGTGCGGGCCCGGCTTACCGTTGGCGGTACTCCGGCCGCACGCCCGAACGTGTTCTGATTGCACCACCCGACCTGCGCCTGGCCGATCCCCAGATCGCGCTCGAAATCTACTATGGCCGTTATCCTTTATCGGGGCGACTGGTCGAAACAGGCGGACAATCTCCATTTCAGATTGAAGTCGCCAATCGAGGCTGGCAACGCTCCCTGCACGGCTTCCGCTGGCTACGCCATATGCGCGCTGCCGGAACCGAACTGGCGTCCGCCAATGCTCGTGCCCTGGTCTCCGACTGGATCGCAATGCATGGCAGCCACATCAGCGGCATTGCCTGGGACCCCGGAGTGACCTCCAAGCGCATCATTGCGTGGTTGCAGCACTCCTCTGTGGTACTGCAAGGCGCAGAGTTCCCATTCTACCGGGCGTTTCTGAAATCACTGGCGATCCAGATCCGCTACTTGCGCTCCATCGTGCGCGAAATGCCGGACGGCAAGGACCGGCTCAGGGCCCGTATCGCGCTGGCGTTTGCTGCATTGTCGCTGCCGACACCGGCCTCGGCATTGCGCGCGGCGACCCGTAATCTCAGCGATGAACTAGGTCGTCAGATCCTTCCTGATGGCGGTCACATCTCCCGCAATCCATTGACGGTTCTCGAAATCCTGGCTGATCTTTTGCCTCTGCGCCAAACCTATGCCAACCAGGCGGAAGCTCCTCCCGCTGCATTGATGGGCGCCATAGACCGCATGTTGCCGGCGCTGCGGTTCTTCCGTCACCAGGACGGCAGCCTGGCCCGCTTTAACGGCATGGGAGCAACTATCCATGACCGCATAGCTGCGATCCTGCGCCATGACGACACGGCTGGCGCCCCGCTGCTGCATGCTCCGCATTCCGGCTACGAACGGCTATCCATGGGCGATGTGACGGTTATTGCCGACACTGGCCTCTCTCCTCCACCCGACCTGTCCACAACGGCTCATGCCGGGTGCCTCTCCTTCGAATTGTCGTCGGGCCGGCAGCATTTTATCGTCAATGCGGGCGTGGATACTTATGGCGATCCCGAATTCCGACCCTTGGCGCGCGCCACTGCAGCCCACTCCACCGCCACGCTGAATGACACTTCATCGGCGCGATTTAGCCATTCGCCGCGCGTGAGCAATCTTGTCGGTTCGCCGCTCGTCGGGGGCCCGCGCAACGTACCCTGCCATCGCGACGATGGTCACGAGCATCAAGGATTCACCGCAAGCCACGACGCCTACGTCCAGCGCTTCGGCATAGTTCACGAACGAATGCTAACCTTGTCCGATAGGGGCAATTTGCTTCAAGGCAAGGACAGCTTCCTACGTCCGGGAGGCGAGGTAGCGAACAACAATGGCCGCGACTTTGTGACCATTCGTTTCCACCTCCATCCTGAAATCAAGCTGTTCAAGGACAGTGACGATCGCTTGGTGCTGACCGCAGACAATGCCGACAGTTGGGCTTTTGCTTGCGCTGATGTGGCCCCCGAGGTCGAGGAATCAATCTATTTTGCCGGCCTTGGCGGCCCACGCATCAGCCGCCAGCTCGTTTTGACACTCAAGGCATCGGAGCATCCGCAGGTTCACTGGCGATTGACGCGTGTTCGCACCGGCGGCCGTTCCAGCTGGAATTGAGCCCCCGTGCCGTGAAAAACTGATCCCTGCTTGATTTACAGGTGTCATGTGTTACGGCCCACCTATTCCCAGATGAAGGGCCGCTCCCATGGCAGTCGCCTCCAAGAACATCCCAGCCCCCGACCTCGTACCAGTTCGCCGCGCGCTGCTGTCGGTTTCCGACAAGACAGGCCTCGTGGACTTTGCACAAGCGCTCGCCCACGCCGGCGTCGAGCTTGTTTCCACCGGCGGAACCGCCAAGGCGATAGCAGAAGCGGGCATTGCCGTTCGCGACGTGTCTGAACTCACGGGCTTTCCGGAAATCATGGATGGCCGGGTCAAGACTTTGCATCCGGCCGTTCATGGCGCGCTGCTTGGTGTGCGCGATGACCCCGAGCACACGCAGGCGATGCACAAGCACAAGATCGAGCCAATCGATCTCGTCGTCGTCAACCTATATCCGTTCGAGACGGTGCGCCAATCGGGTGCGGACTACCCGGCGGTTGTTGAGAACATCGACATCGGCGGCCCGGCTATGGTGCGCGCATCGGCAAAGAACCACGCCTACGTGGCCATCGTTACAGACCCCGAAGATTATGCACCCGTTCTGAACGCGCTTGAAATGAATTTCGGCTCCCTCTCACTCGATTTTCGCAAGAAGCTGGCGGCAAAGGCATTTGCACGCACGGCTGCGTACGATTCGGCGATATCGGGTTGGTTTGCCGAAGCGCTCGAGATCGAGCACCCGACGTGGCGCGCCTTCGGGGGAAAGCTTGAGAGCGTGATGCGTTATGGCGAGAACCCGCACCAATCGGCTGGCTTCTACGCTACGGGCGAGCAGCGCCCGGGCGTCGCCACGGCACGCCAATTGCAGGGCAAGCAATTGTCCTACAACAACATCAACGACACCGATGCCGCCTTCGAACTGGTGGGAGAATTCGATCCGTCCAAGTCTGCTGCGGTGGCCATCATCAAGCACGCCAACCCATGCGGCGTTGCCGAAGCCACCACATTGAAGGACGCCTATGTGAAGGCGCTGGCCTGCGATCCCGTTTCGGCATTCGGCGGCATCGTCGCCGTGAACAGGCTGCTCGATGCCGATGCGGCAGAGGAGATCGTCAAGACCTTCACCGAAGTCATCATCGCGCCAGAGGCAACCGGCGATGCGATCAACATTATCGGCGCAAAGAAGAACCTGCGCCTTTTGGTTACCGGTGGTTTGCCAGATCCCCGCACGATTGCAACTACGGTAAAATCGGTCGCCGGCGGCCTTCTTATTCAGGGGCGTGACAACGCGGTCATCGATGACCTCGCCCTGAAGGTTGTGACCAGACGCGCACCGACGGATGCTGAAATGGCCGACCTGAAATTCGCCTTCCGCGTTGCCAAGCACGTCAAGTCGAATGCCATCGTCTATGTTCGGGACGGCGCTACCGTAGGTATCGGCGCCGGCCAGATGAGCCGGGTTGATTCCTCGCGGATCGCCGCGCGCAAGGCACAGGACGCCGCTGAGGCCATGGGTCTTGCCGAGCCGCTCACGAAAGGCTCGGTGGTTGCCTCAGATGCGTTCTTCCCGTTTGCCGACGGGCTGATGGCGGCGATTGAAGCCGGCGCAACCGCAGTCATCCAGCCAGGTGGTTCGATGCGCGATGACGACGTCATCGCCGCGGCCGATGCGCATGGCATTGCGATGGTGTTCACAGGTGTGCGGCACTTCCGGCACTGACTGACTTCCTACTCCACCTTATCTGCCGGATAGGGTGTTCCCGCGAGCAGCCACATGCCGCCGACAAGAAACAGGATGATGACGGCCATGCCGAGGGCGGGCGATCCGCTGACGGCGGTAATGGTAGCGACCAGAAAGGGCGCGGCAAAGCTCGTTGCCCGTCCGGCCAGCGCATAGATGCCGAAATAACGGCCGGATTCGGCAGCCGTCACCGACCGCGCCATGTAGGATCGGGACGATGCCTGCACCGGTCCGAACGCGAAGCCAATCAAAAGCCCGTAAAGGATGTAGGCCTTTTCGGCGGCCGTGCCGAACAGCGATCCGGAATCCGTTGCCGGTAACGGCAGCGCGCCGAAAAGGGTAAAGCCCGGGCCTGTCGAGACGATACCGACGGTGGCGATCGACAAAAGCACCAGCGAGATCATCACCACCACTTTCGATCCCAACCTGGTGTCGAGACGAGCCGCGATCCAGCAGCCGAAGATGGCGACAATGTTGAGGATGATGCCGTAGACGCCGATCTCGGTGATAGACCACCCGAACATCGCCGCGGCAAATGCGCCGCCAAGCGCCAGAAGCGCATTGACCCCGTCCTGGTAGACCATGCGGGCGACGAGAAAGCGAAATATCCCGCCGCGATGACGCGCTTCCGCCAGGGTTGATTTGAGTTCCGCCAGCCCTTCGCGCACGGCAGGGCCGATCGCCATGCCCTTGATGGCATCGGGCGTGAAGAAGAACATCGGCAAGATGAAGACGAAGTACCATAGAGCGGCCAGCGGACCCGTAGCTCTCGCATCCTCGCCAAGCTTCGGATCGAGACCGAACAGCGGCTCGGCACCGATGATCGTCTTTCCGGTTTCCGGCGACCCGGCCATCAGCGCGACGACAAAGATGAGCGCGATCATGCCGCCGAGATAGCCTAGGCCCCAGGCAACATTGGAGATTCTGCCAATGTCCTGCTTGGGAACCAGGCGCGGCATCATGGAATCGTTGAAGACGGTGGAGAATTCCGCCGCCACCGACGCCAGCGAGAACAGCACGACGATCATGAAAAGGCTGGAGCCTGGAGCCGCCAGCCACAACAGGCACAGGCAGACTATCTTGATCGCCGCGAAGAAGGCGATCCACGGCTTGCGGGGGCCGGTCTGGTCGGCGATGGAGCCAAGTATGGGCGACAGGATGGCGATAACGAAACCTGCCGCCGCAATGCCGTAGCCCCATGCGGCCTGCCCGGCCACCGGATCGCTCGCCATGCGGGAGACGAAATAGGGACCGAAGATGAAAGTGGTTACGACCGTAAAGAACGGTTGCGCTGCCCAGTCGAACAGCATCCACCCCCAGATACCGCGGCCGGATGCCCGCTGCACACCTGTGTCAGCCATGGTCCCTCCAGCGCCGGTTGCTATGCGGTTGGTCCGACAAGATCGCTCATCAGACCCGACGCGACAGACAGGCGCGAAACGGTGATGTCTCCGCCTTCTGTCAGGGCCTGCAAGCGCTCCCTGGTACGAGCGACCCGCTCACCGCCAGCCTCCATCCATGCCGCCACTGGATCGGCTGCCTTGGCGTGATCGGTCAGCGCTGCAACCGCGATGCCGCGACGAGCCGCACCTATGGTGTCGGTTGCCCGCGACAGCGCAAGCTGGTCATAATAGTCGGACGGCATGATCGAGCGCGCGGCATCCTCCACGCGCGGGATTCGGAACGCATCGCTGACGGCGAAGAACGCCCTGGCAGCGCCGATGATGTCGGCGTTTGCCTGCTTTGCCGTCAATGCGATATCGGGAATGAGATCGGCAACGTCGGTAAGCGCCAGCCTTTCCGCCAGTTTCTCCGGCGCACCGCCCTTGAACAAGCCATGCCGCCGTTCTTCGATCCGTTCGCGCGAGAATGCCGGCAGGACGGAAAGCAGTTTCGGCTCGAGCACCTTGCGCGCTTCCTGCAGCTCAGCAATGCGTTGGGCAAGCGGCACAGTGCCGGTGTCGTTCTTCAGATACCATCCGCTGGTCACATAGATCAGGCGGCTGACCATCTGGTAGAGGTCGAGCTGGATTTCTCCGTCGATCTTGTTGTCGAGCGCATCGATCTCCTTGTAGAGCGCAGGCAGCGCGAAGCCGTCACGGATCAGCGCGAAGGTGCGCACCACCTCCGCTGCCGTGCGCCCCGTCGATTCCATCAAGCGATTGACGAAAGAGGGTCCACCGCGATTGACGAGATCGTTGGCAACCACGCGGGCGATGATTTCACGCCGCAGGCGATGGCCATGGATTTCGGCCGAGAACTTCTTCGCCATGCGGTCCGGGAAGTAGCCCATCAAATCCTGATCGAAATGCGGGCCATCCGGCACGTCGGAGGCGACGATGTCGGAGAACAGGACGATCTTGGCATAAGCCAGAAGCACGCCGAGTTCCGGCCGCGTCAATGGCTCGCCGCGCGCCTCGCGTTCGGCCAGCGCCGCCGGCGAAGGCAAGGTCTCGACCACACGATCGAGCAGCCCGCGCGCTTCCAGCGCCGCCATGAAGCGGCCCTGATGCGCAATGTCGGCCAAGCCGCGCTTGCTGGCCAAGGAAAGCGCCAGCGTCTGCTCATAGTTGTTGGCCAGCACCAGTTCACCGACTTCGTTGGTCATCTCGGCAAGCAGCTTGTTGCGCGCCGGCCTTGCAAGTGCGCCCTTGCGCATGGCAGCGGCCAACGCAATCTTGATGTTGACCTCGACGTCAGAGCAATTGACGCCGCCGGAATTGTCGATGGCATCGGAATTGTTGCGGCCTCCTTTGAGACCAAATTCTATGCGCGCACGTTGCGTGACACCGAGATTAGCGCCTTCGCCGATAACCTTGGCGCGAACATCCGCGGCATTGATGCGAATGGCGTCGTTGGCGCGATCACCGGCGTCCTGGTTGGTTTCACTGGACGCTTTCAGATAGGTGCCGATACCCCCGAACCAGAGCAGGTCGACGGGTGCGGAAAGGATCGCACGCATGATCTCAACTGGCGTGGCGATCGTCTTGCCGATGCCGATGGCGGCAGCCGCTTCGGAGCTCAGCGTCACCGACTTTTGGGCGCGCGATATCACCGCTCCGCCCTTCGACAGCTTGGACTTGTCGTAGTCCTGCCAACTCGAACGCGGAAGATCGAACAGCCGCTGGCGCTCTGCAAACGACGATGCCATATCCGGGTCCGGATCGACAAAGATATCGCGATGGTCGAAAGCGGCAATCAGGCGGGTCTGCTCAGAGCGCAGCATTCCGTTGCCGAACACGTCACCCGACATATCGCCGACACCCACCGCGGTGAACGGTGCCGTCTGGATGTCGCGGTTCATCTCTCGGAAGTGGCGTTTGACGGCTTCCCACGCACCCTTGGCGGTGATGCCCATCTTCTTGTGATCATATCCGGCGGAACCACCACTGGCGAAGGCATCATCGAGCCAGAAGTTGTGCTTTTCACTGATGGCGTTGGCGGTATCTGAAAATGTAGCCGTGCCCTTGTCGGCGGCAACAACGAAATAGGGGTCGTCACCGTCGTGTCGCACCACGCCGTCAGGGTGAATGACCTGATCGATGCCGATATTGTCGGTGATCGACAACAGGCTGGAGACGAAGTTGATATAGGCAGCGCGCCCTGCCTCAAAAACCGCATCGCGGCTGCCGCCTGCGGGGAGACGCTTGGGATAGAACCCGCCCTTGGCGCCAACAGGCACGATGACCGCATTCTTGACTTGCTGCGCCTTGACCAGACCCAGCACCTCGGTGCGGTAATCCTGGGCTCTATCGGAAAGGCGCAAGCCGCCGCGAGCGACCGGACCGAAGCGGAGATGCACGCCCTCGACTTCCGACCCATAGACGAAAATCTCGCGCCATGGCCGAGGCTCAGGCAGACCGTCTATCGCGCGCGGTTCAAGCTTGATCGCCAGCGACTGGCCACGCTCCTTCTTGCCTTCAACGAAATGATTGGTCCGCAAGGAGGCTTCGATCAGGTTCAGGTAGCGGCGGATGATGGTGTCGTCGTCGATATTCGGGACGTCTTCCAGCGCATCCTTGATCTTGGCCTTGAGATGTTTGGCCGCGACTGCGCCATCTTCCCGGGAGCCCGTCCCAAGGCGGGCAACAAACAGCGAATGCAGTCCGCGCGCAATGTCGGGGTAGCGGTTCAAGGCGGCAGCAATAAAGTCCTGGCTCTGCGGAATACCGGCCTGTCGCAGATAGCGGCCATAGGCGCGCAGAACCAGGATTTCGCTCGACCACAAGCCTGCTGTCTGAGCAAGCCCGTTATACCCGTCATTGTCGACGTCGCCGCGCCATACCGAGAGGAAAGCGTCCTCGAACAGGGATCCGCCATTGGAAAGATCTATCGGCTGGCCATAGGAATTCTCCAACTCCATGTCGTGGAGAAAAACCTTGTCGGCACCGTCCTCGCCAATCTCGAAGGTCCGTTCGCTGATGACGCGGAAGCCGATGTTTTCGAGCACCGGCACGCGCCTGGACAACGCAACGGGACTGCCATGATGGTAGATCTTGAGCGATGCCTGCTCGGGCGCCTGGCTGGGGTCCCGATAATAGTCGATGGCAATCGGGTTGGACGCGGTGATCGTCGCGATGCGTCCGGCATCGACCAGTGCCGCAGCCGGTGAGAAGCTGTTGCGATAGCTTTCCGGGAAACGGCCCGCAATGCTGGCAAGCGACGCATCAGAACCTGCATCAGCCGCCGCTTCGCGAAGCGCGTCCTCCCAGGTCCGCACGATCGTGCGGATTGCGTCTTCGATCGTCGATTGCTCGACCTTCGGCGTCTTGCCGCCCGAGCGGCCAATGATGAAGTGCACGCGCGCCAGGCCGCCTTCCGGGAATGCCGGATAGTAGGCGGACAGCCGGCCTTCGAACACGGACTTCAAATAGCTTCCGATCTTTTCCCGCACTTCCGAATCGTAGCGGTCGCGCGGCACGAAAACGAGGATCGAAACGAAGCGGTCGAATTGGTCGACCCTCACAAGCGCGCGTACGCGCGGCCGCTCGATCAGGCCTAGGATGGCCTCGGCGTGCTTCCTCAGTGTCGGCACCGGCACCTGGAAAAGCTCATCGCGCGGATAGCTCTCGAGCACATTGATGAGCGCCTTGCCGGAGTGATCGCTCGGATTGAATCCCGACTTGGCGATCACCGTTTCCACCTTTGAACGCAGATAGGGGATCTTCATCACCGAGCGTGTGTAGGCAGTCGAAGTGAACATGCCGACGATGCGCAACTCGCCCGCAAGCGCGCCCTTGGCTGTGTAGGTCTTGATACCGATGTAATCGAGGTAGATACGCCGGTGCACGCTCGACTTGGCGTTCGCCTTGGTAACGATCAGCGGTTCCGGTCCATGCAGGAAGGCGCGGATTTCCGGCGTCGTGGTCACGGCTTCGGTGCCGCGCCGCAGGACCAGCACGTTCGGGTCGGTCAGGATGCCGAGACCGGCCTTGTTCGCCAATTCCAGCGTGCCGCTTTTTTCGCCGCCGCTGTATTTGTATTCGCGCATGCCGAGGAAAGTGAAATTGTCGTCGCGCAGCCATTCCAGGAAGGCGATCGCTTCGGCAACATGGGCCTTGTCGAGCGGCACCGGGGCATAGCGGAATTCCGAGATTGCCTGGTCGAGACGCGCCAGCATCGGCTTCCAGTCGGCCACGGCGGAACGCACCTGGGCGAGCGTCTTTTCCAGCCGCTCGGCCAAGCCTTTTGCCTGATCCTCGGACAGGCGACCGACATGGACATGGACGACGCTCAAACGGTCGAGACCGGGCTCACCCTTTGTCGAGCCTGCGTCGCCGGTGATTTCCGCGACGCCGGCCTTGCCGTGCTTCACGCTGATGACGGGGTGGGTAACCAGAAGCGGCTCGCCCGCGCTTTCGGTGATCTCACCTATGATGGAATCGAACAGGAAGGGCATGTTGTCGTTGACGACGGTGATTACCGTCACCGGCTTGCCTTCACGCGAAACACCGGACTCGGTTTCGACGATTACGACGCTCTCGCCCTTCTTGTGACGAAGCACCGCGCGCTCGGCCAGCACGGCTGCCCGGTCGAGGTCTGCAGCGTCGTAAACTGCCAGATCTTCTTCCGGAGTCCTCGCAAGAAGGTGGTCCGCCAACTTGCCCCTTTTTTCTGAAATCTTCGCCCCACCGCCCTTTCCTGGTTTCGAATTTGCCCTGGAAGCAGGTTTTAGACTGGCCATGATGCGAATTTTCCCTCCGCCGACTGCAATTTCGACTATCGTAGCAGATGGGCAGGTTTTGGCGACAAAGGTTTGACTACGCCTTAAGAAAATAAACTCGATGCATGATCGTCGCTAAAAACCGAGTGGAGAAGAACACCCCATGCCTGAGAAAATCACTGCCCTTGACCTTCCCGCAACGCAGTTGAGCGATGCGACCAAGACCTATTTCGCCAAGTGCGAGGAAAAGCTCGGAATGGTTCCGAACGTGCTCTTGTCCTACGCCTTCGACGAGAAGAAGCTGAGGGCTTTCACCGACACCTACAACGACCTGATGCTGGGTGACTCGGGTCTCTCCAAGCTGGAGCGCGAGATGATCGCGGTGGCGGTGTCTTCGATCAACCACTGCTTCTATTGCCTCACTGCCCACGGCGCTGCGGTACGCCAGCTTTCCGGCGATCCTGTGCTTGGCGAGATGATGGTGATGAACTTCCGTGCCGCCGATCTTTCAGCTCGCCAGCGCGCCATGCTGGAATTCGCGGTGAAGCTGACCGAGGAGCCGGCCAAGATTGTGGAAGAGGACCGGCAGGCCCTGCGCGATGCGGGTTTCAGCGATCGCGACATCTGGGACATCGCCTCGACCGCCGCGTTCTTCAACATGTCGAATCGGCTGGCTGCCGCGATCGACATGCGACCCAACGCCGAATACCACAAGATGGCGCGCTGACGGCCGACTTCACATAATATTAGCGGCTGCGCATTTTCATTGCGTACCCGCCGTTTTGGTCCGATGATCCAAGCGCGGCCGGGCCGCACGCCGGTTCGAGGCCGCTGATCAGCAAGGAGGAGAACATGGCGAAGTTTCTCTATGTCTATCATGGCTCGGGCAAGATTCCGGCGACGGAAGTCGAGCGCAAGGAAATGATGGATGCCTGGAACGGCTGGTTTGGCAAGCTGGGCAAGTCGGTTGTCGATGGCGGCAACCCGGTCGGCATGTCGAAGACGGTACTGCCCGGCGGCCGCATCGAGAACAATGGCGGCACCAATCCCACAGGCGGTTACTCTATCATCGAGGCTGCCGACATCGACCAGGCCGCCGAGAAAGCCAAGGGCTGCCCGATCCTCAATGTACCGAATTGCAGCGTCGAAATTGCTCCGATCATCCAGATGATGTGACGGGAGAAACCCGTAGCGAAAACTTTCGATCATGACCGCGCCGCGATCGCCGCAGCGGCGCCGGCCATGGTGGCGGCGCTGACACGGTTGGCGATCTTCATGGCCCGCCTGCTCTTCAAAAGTTTGCGCGCCTGCGCCGCCGCCAGCACCCAGGCAAGGTCGATGGCGACCAGCACCACCGCCATGGTCAGCGTCAGTTCAAGCCAGCCGACGACGGTGACCGAGGCAATGTCGATGATGGTCGGCAGAAGCGCCAGATAAAACATCATGATCTTCGGATTGCCGAGCGTGACGGCCATGCCGACCAGAAATAGCTTCAGCGGCGAATCCTCCTTCGGCAATTCTCCGGTCTTCGCCTCGACGGGCGCTGTCCACATCTTCCAGGCGAGGTAGGCGAGATAGGCGACACCAGCCCATTTCACGGCGACGAAAGCGGCATGGAAGGTTTGCGCTACGACGGCCAAACCGAACACCGCAAACGAGAGCCAGATTCCCTCGCCGATCCACATCGCCAAAAGGAACGGGAAGACGTCGCGGAACCCCTTGGAGATGACCCGCGCCACGAGTGCTGCAATGGAAGGGCCGGGCGAGCCGGCAGCAACGAACAACGCAGCGGCAAAGATGAGGAGAGAAGTGAAGGTCACGACAACTATCCTTCCCGATGGCTACATCGCTTATACCGCAGCGACTTCAATTGGTTCGGCTAGCTTGGGCTTTGCCCGGGATGCCAGCAGGCACCCGACGATGATAAGGAAGGCCCCGGCCAAAGTCGACCAGCCAACCGCCTCGTCGAAAAGCACCCAACCCAGGATGATGGCCCATACAAAAGCCGAGTACTCAGTGGGGATAAGATATTGCGCTTCCGCACGCGCATAGGACCAGCTCATCAGGAAATGGCCACCCAGCGCCAGCACGGTCACCCCGGCCAGCGGCAGCCACTGGTCCTGCGGAAGCGACATTCCGAGCCATGGGGCGGCAAGGCCAAGCGTAACGCCAACCACCAGATTTTGAAAAAACACGATTTCAAGCGGCTTTGCCATCAACGCCTGCCGGCGTGCCAGGATGAGGTTGTAGGCATAGAGGATTGCCGAGCCGATGACCGCTGCCATGCCGAGCACGACGTCAGGCGCATAGCCGGTGTCGCTGAACTTGCCGATCATGATGACCAGCACGCCGACCATGCCAACGACGGATGCCGACACGGCTGAGCGGCCAATCTTCTCGCCCAGCAGCACGGCGGCGAGGAATAGCGCCACCAGCGGCGCGATGAATGAGAGCGCAATCGTTTCGGCCAGCGGCAGACGCCCCAGACCCCAGAAAAAGCTCAGGGCAACGAAGGCGACGACGACGCCCCGCAAGACATGCAGCCTCAGAACCTTGGCGCTGGGCCACGGGGACGGCGTCGATACCCAGATGGCGCCGGCCGTCGTTGTTGCAAAGAGGGAGCGCCACAACAGGGTGTTGTAGGCGCCTATCACCAGGACAAGCCCCTTTACGGCAGCATCCATTGCCGAAAGCAGCAGGATGCCCATCGAGCAGACGAGGACGGCCAGCAAAGTCGATGTTGTTGTCTTGATGGGTGTCACGGTCCGATCCAACTGCACGAAAGCGGTTAGATCGGATCGCGCACCGAGCCAAGGGCGCAGCCGGCCCCAATTCGAAGGTCCAGCCTTAAGCCGCGCCGGCGATCTTTGCCGACTTCTCGAAGCGCTTGCGCTCGTTCGGGTCGAGATAGAGCTTGCGCAGGCGAATGGTCTTCGGCGTGACTTCGACCAGTTCGTCGTCCTGGATCCAGGCCAAGGCGCGCTCCAGCGTCATGCGGATCGGCGGGGTCAGCTTGACGGCCTCGTCCTTGCCGGCGGCGCGGATGTTGGTCAGCTTCTTGCCCTTGAGCACATTCACTTCCAGATCGTTGTCCCTGGAGTGAATGCCGATGATCATACCCTGATAGACCTTGACGCCGGCGTCGATGACCATCGGGCCGCGATCCTCGAGGTTGAACAGCGCATAGGCAACGGCCTCGCCCTGGTCGTTGGAGATCAGGACACCGTTGACGCGACCGGGCAGTTCGCCCTTGTAGGGCTGGTAGGAATGGAACAGCCGGTTCATGACGGCGGTGCCGCGCGTATCGGTCAACAGTTCCGACTGGTAGCCGATCAGGCCGCGCGTCGGCGCGTGGAAGACGAGGCGCTGGCGGTCGCCGCCCGAGGGGCGCAGCTCGACCATGTCGGCCTTGCGCTCGCTCATCTTTTGGACGACCACGCCTGCATGTTCCTCATCGACGTCGATGACGACTTCTTCGATCGGCTCGAGCAACTGGCCGCCATCGTCGTTCTTCATCACCACGCGCGGACGCGACACGGCAAGCTCGAAGCCTTCGCGCCGCATGGTCTCGATGAGAACGGCAAGCTGCAATTCGCCGCGGCCCGAAACGTAGAAACTGTCCTTGTCGGCGGATTCCTCGATCTTCAGCGCGACGTTGCCCTCGGCTTCCTTGAGCAACCGATCACGGATGACGCGGCTCGTCACCTTGTCGCCCTCGGTGCCGGCAAGCGGGGAATCGTTGACGATGAAGCTCATGGTCACGGTCGGCGGATCGATCGGCTGCGCATGGAGCGGCTCGGTCACGGACGGATCGCAGAAGGTGTCGGCGACCGTTCCCTTCGACAGGCCCGCGATCGCCACGATGTCGCCTGCCTGCGCTTCGTCGATCGGCTGGCGCTCAAGACCACGGAAGGCGAGGATCTTGGAGACGCGGCCGTTTTCCAGAAGCGAGCCGTCGTGGTGCAGCACCTTGACCGCCTGGTTTGCCTTCAGCGATCCGGACGCGATGCGGCCGGTGATGATGCGGCCGAGGAACGGGTTGGCCTCGAGAATGGTGCCGATCATGCGGAACGGACCTGGCTCGACGGTCGGCGCCGGTACATGCTTCAAGACGAGGTCGAACAGCGGGGCAAGGCCCTGGTCCTTCGGCCCTTCCGGATTTTCCGAAACCCAGCCGTCGCGACCCGAACCGTAGAGGATCGGGAAGTCGAGCTGTTCGTCGGTGGCGTCGAGCGCGGCGAACAGGTCGAACACTTCGTTGACGACTTCGACGTGACGGGCGTCCGGACGGTCGATCTTGTTGATGACAACGATGGGGCGCAAGCCAACCTTGAGCGCCTTGCCCACGACGAACTTGGTCTGCGGCATCGGCCCTTCGGCGGCATCGACCAGAACGATGGCCGAATCGACCATCGACAGGATGCGCTCCACCTCGCCGCCGAAATCGGCGTGTCCGGGCGTATCGACGATGTTGATGCGGGTATCCTTCCACTCGACCGAAGTCGCCTTGGCGAGGATGGTGATGCCGCGCTCCTTCTCGATGTCGTTGGAATCCATGGCGCGCTCGGCGACGCGCTGGTTTTCGCGGAACGAGCCGGACTGGCGCAAAAGCTGGTCGACAAGCGTGGTCTTGCCATGGTCGACATGCGCGATGATCGCGATGTTACGGAGGTTCATACGTGTCTCTCTGGGATGCTGACGGCGGCGACAAGGGTAGAAGCCGCGCGCGCCATCATTTTCGGTTGCGCGGCTCTTACAGCTTTTTTCGCAGCCGCGAAAGGGGAGCACAGGCAAAAGACTTCCGGTCACCGATTGTTAAGAGCTTGTCGGATAGGTTTCGTTAACCAATAGCGGAACCATCCGCGCTACCAGCGATTGATTGTCGATGACAAAGACCTTGCTGCCCCGATCCGGTTTTTCCCTTGCGGCCATCGCGATCACCGCGATTTTCGCCGCGGGCGCTGCGCATTCCATGGTGAGCGCAACCGCTCCATTGTCTGGGAACGTGTTGGCCGCAACCGAGGCTGAACAGCTCTTTGCCGATGCGCCGGACGGGGTTGACCCGATGGTGACCGGCCCGGTCAGCGTGAGCTTCAAGACGAAGCAGCACGAGTTCGGTTGCGCCGAAGCCAAATGGCCGAACATTCCGGTTGCCTGCTACCCGCGGTAATTTTCCCACGGCTTTTCATCACCACGCCCGGCGAAAGCCGTCTGGCCATTGTCAAAGAACTGACCTCGTCTGAGAGGTCGGGAGGACGGGCGGCCGTCGGTCGCTCGTTTAGTATAGTAATGCGGCCTTGCGGCCGCCCGTCCGGTGGTCTTGCCTCACCGGGGGCAGCACTCACGCCGAAGGCCCCGATCAAGGCCCGGACTTGGGGGCTCATCACCCAGCCGCACACCGTCATGCGACCAATCCGGCACCGACGCCCTTCCCTGATACCCGGTGCGCACCAGGTCTCCCGCAAGGGCGATGGGGAGATTATGGGGGGAGGTGCAGAGGGGGTGGATAAGTGGGGTGAGAGATTTTTGAGGAAGTGAGCGGGAACAAGGGGTTGGATTAATTTCAGCCTCAAATCGATCCACATTCTGAGATGCCTGAACACTGCCGCGATGTCACGGAATGGATCCCGGACAGCATCGCCATCGCTTTGCTCGGCTCGCTTCCGGGATGACGAAGCGGAGAGGTTGCACCCCTAGCGGACACGACGAAGCGGGGAGGTTGCGCTCCCACTTCAGGTGGCCAAGCGTAGAGATGCGCTCTCTTGACCACCATGACGATGCGGAGAGTGTGCGCTTTAGCCTGCTTCGGACATCAGGCCGAGCTAGCCAGCCTTGCATCCATCAAGGCGAGACTCACCCACCGCGTCATCCCGGAAGCGAGCTGAACGAAGTGAAGGCGATGCTGTCCGGGATCCATTCCGTGACATCGCGGCAATGCTCAGGCGAGGCAGAAGACAGAGGGGTAAAGGCTTGCGAACGCCCCCCGATATTCCTTCCTAGCTCCGCTCGAAAGTGAATTCCGGGATGACATGGTTGAGATGCTAGCGACGGCGCGATGCTTCTACCGGTCCTACTTAGCTTCCGTATCCAGCCAGATGGTGATCGGGCCGTCGTTGACAAGCGCGACTTGCATGTCCGCGCCGAAGATGCCGTTGGCGACCGTCACGCCATGCCCGCCAATCTGTGCCGAGAAATGCTCGTAGAGGCGCTTGCCCTCATCTGGTGCAGCCGCAGTGGAAAAGCCCGGGCGGTTGCCCTTGGTTTCGGCGGCGAGCGTGAACTGGCTGACGACCAGTGC
The DNA here is from genome assembly GCF_057809835.1 of Mesorhizobium sp. FG116. Taxonomy (NCBI): domain Bacteria; kingdom Pseudomonadati; phylum Pseudomonadota; class Alphaproteobacteria; order Hyphomicrobiales; family Phyllobacteriaceae; genus Mesorhizobium; species Mesorhizobium sp. FG116. The sequence continues at coordinate 75,993 of NZ_JBMDKS010000011.1, read as the reverse complement.
CGCGCCGCCGACATCGAGCAGCGAGCGGTTCATGCGGCCTTCGTCATCCCTGAAGATGCGCAAGTTGACCGCCTTGCGCGCCAGCCATTCCGACTGCTTTTCGCTGTCGCCCTGCATGGCGCAGACGAGGACGAGCAGGCCGTGGCCGACCTCGCCGGTGACCTTGCCGTCAACCGTGACGCTGGCCTGCGAAACCCGTTGTATCAATGCGCGCACAGCCGACCCCCTATTCTCGTCGAGACTGCGGATAAGCCTGACGCCCCATCTCAGTGGGAGCAGCCCGGCCATCCGTTGCCGCAGCTTCTACGCAGGCTGCGGCTCGGGGTCAAACGAGGGCTTGCTGGTGTTAATGAGCAAAGAGATGCAGGCGGCGATGATGCCGGTCATGCCGGCGATGAGGAAGGCGAGGACATAGTCCCCCTGCATTTCGTGCATGATGCCGCCGAAATAGGCGGCACTTGCAGCGCCGAGCTGATGGCCGGCAAGTATCCAGCCGAACACCAGCGGGCCGTGGCCATCGCCGAAAGCCTCGTTGGAAAGGCGCAGCGTCGGCGGCACGGTGGCGATCCAGTCCAGACCGTAAAGCACGGAAAAGATGATGAGGCTGGTGGCGGAGAAGCCGGAGAAAGGCAGGTACATCAGCGACAGGCCGCGAATGGCGTAATAGACGCCGAGCAGCTTGCGCGGGTCGAACCGATCGGTGAGCCAGCCGGAGAGCGTGGTGCCGATGAGGTCGAACACGCCCATCAGCGACAACAGCCCCGCCGCCTGGATTTCGGTGATGCCCATGTCACCGCAAAACGCGATCAGGTGAGTGCCGACAAGACCGTTGGTGGTGAAGCCGCAGATGAAGAAGGTGGCGAAGAGGTACCAGAAGGTGCGCGTATGCGCCGCCCGCCACAAGGTGTTGAGGGTGTGGCTGAGGAAGTTGCCTTGCGCCGCAGGCGAGCGCGGCGGCACGTCGTCCGGCTCCGCGCCATAGCGCACCAGACCGACGGAAGCTGGCCGTTCCGGCACGAGCAGGTAGACGAACGGAATGAGACAGGCGCTGGCAATGGAAACCGTGAGCACGACGAACTGCCAGCCGCCCCACTGCGCGAGCGCGGCCAGGATGGGCAGGAAGATGAGCAGGCCGGTGGCGCTGGACGCCGACATCAGCCCCATCATCAGCCCGCGATTGGTCTTGAACCAACGGTTGACGATGGTGGCGCCGAGCACCATGGCGACAGCGCCGGAACCAATGCCCGACATCACGCCCCAGGTGAGCACCATGTGCCAGGGCTCGGTCATGAAATAGCTGAGCGCGGTCGAGCCCGACATCAGCAACAGCGCCAGCAAAAGCGTGCGCCGCAGGCCGAAGCGCTCCATCAAGGCTGCCGCGAAAGGCCCCGCCAATCCGTAGAGGAAAATGCCGATGGCCGCAGCAAAAGACACCGCATCGCGGCCCCAGCCGAGGCTGTGCTCAAGCGGCAGCATCATCACCGCGGGCGACGACCGCAGGCCTGCGGCGATAAGCAGGCAGAAGAAAATAACGGCAACGACCACGAAGGCGTAGCGCTGGCCAAACGGGCGTGACTGGGCTATCATGTTACTGACCGGTACGTTGCGTTACGGACCGTATACGTACCGATCGGTAACATTGTCAAGTGAAGTCCTCTGATGCCAGACACCAACAAAATTGATCCAGCCGCCGAGACCGGCCACGAACCGCGCGCGGCGGAGAAGATTTTGAACGTTGCGCGCGACCTGTTCTATCGTCAAGGGATACGCGCGATCGGCGTCGACGAGATCGTGAAGACGGCAGGCGTCACCAAGCCCAGCCTTTACCGCTCGTTTCCGTCGAAGGACGAATTGGCGGCCTCTTATCTCAGGCGCTACGACGGCGAGTTCTGGGGGCGTTTCGACGAGTCCGTGGTGGCACATCCAGGCGATCCGCGCGCCCAGATACTGGCGTTCCTGACCGGTGTCGGCAAGCGCACGCAAAGGCCCGGCTATCGCGGCTGCGGCATGACCAACGCGGTGGTGGAGTATCCCGAGCACGACCATCCGGCGCGCCTCGTCAGCGAGGAAAACAAGCGCGAACTGCGCCGGCGACTGCGCGCCATGGCAAAGGCGATGGGCGCGGACGAACCCGACACGCTGGGCGACGGGCTGCTGCTTTTGATCGAGGGCGCCTATATTTCCGGGCAATTGTTCGGTGCCGGCGGCCCGGCCCGCACGGTGGCCAGGAACGCCGAACTGCTGATCGACGTCAGCCTGGTTAAACCAGGCCGCGCTTGACCATCATCGCATCCGCCGTCGGCATCTTGCCCCGGAAGGCGGTGTAGAGCTGTTCCGGGTCTTTCGAACCGCCGGCCGAATAGATGTTTTTCTTCAACCGCTCGGCAAGCTGCGGATTGAACGGATCGCCGGTTTCCTCGAAGGCCGAGAAGGCGTCGGCATCGAGCACTTCCGACCACATGTAGGAATAATAGCCGGCTGAATATCCGTCGCCGGAAAAGACGTGGCCGAAATGCGGGGTGCGGTGGCGCATGGCGATGGTGCCCGGCATGGCGAGCGATGCAAGCGTTTCGGCTTCGAAACGAAGCGGCTCTTCCGGGGCATCCGGGCGCGCATGATAGGCCATGTCGATGAGCGCCGAGGCGGTGAACTCGACCGTGGCGAAGCCGGCACCGAAGGTGCGCGCCGCCAGCATCTTGTCGAGCAGCGCCTTGGGCATCGGCTTGCCGGTCTTGTGGTGCAGGGCGTGCTTTTCCAGCACCTGCGGCACGGTCAGCCAATGTTCATAGAGCTGCGAGGGCAGTTCGACGAAATCGCGGCTGACCGAGGTGCCGGAGACGCTTGGCCAGGTCACGTCGGTCAGCATGCCGTGCAGCGCGTGGCCGAATTCGTGGAAGAGCGTCTTCGCTTCATCGACCGACAACAATGCCGGCTCGCCGGCCGGCGGCTTGGCGAAGTTCATGATGTTGTAGATGACGGGTGAAGACCCCTCGCCCAGCCTGTAGCCGGACTGGAGCGAACTCATCCACGCGCCGGAGCGCTTCGAGGGCCTAGCGAAATAGTCGGCGAGGAACAGGCCGCGCTCCGAGCCGTCCGCGTTCTTCACGACGAAGACGCGCACGTCCGGATGCCAGGCGGCGATGCCCGACTTCTCCTCGAAGCGGATGCCGAACAGGCGGGTCGCGACGTCGAAGCAGGCGGCGATGATGCGGTCGAGCTGGAGATAAGGTTTCAGTTCGGCCTCATCGAAGGCGAATTTTTCGGCGCGCAGCTTCTCTTGGTAGAAACGCCAGTCCCACGCGGCGAAGGTCTCGTTGCTGCCGGCTTCGTTCGCCAGCCGCTCCAGTTCCTTCTGGTCGCTTGCGGCCTTTTCCAGCGCCTTTTGCCAGACCGGATCGAGCAGGCCATGCACCGCCTTCGGCGTCTTGGCCATGGTGTCGTCGAGCTTGAGTGCGGCGTAGGAAGCGTAGCCGAGCAGCTTCGCCTTTTCGGCGCGCAGCTTCAGCATGTCGCGCACGACGGCGGTGTTGTCGCTGGCGCCGCCATTCTGGCCGCGCATGGTGAACGCCCGCCATGCGGCTTCACGCAGGTCGCGGCGTTCGGAAAAAGTGGTGAAAGGCTCGTAGATCGAGCGCGACAGGGTGACGGCATAGCGGCCCTGCTGGCCGCGCGTCTCGGCGGCTTCCGCCATCGCGCTTCTGGCGAAATCCGGCAGGCCGGCGAGGTCAGATTCGTCGAGGAACAGCGCCCAGCCGCGCTCGTCGGCAAGCACGTTCTGGCCGAAACTGGTGCCGAGCGAGGACAACTGTTCGTTGATCGCGGCGAGCCGCTTTTTGCCATCGGCATCGAGCTTCGCGCCGGAACGGACGAAGCCCTTCCATGTCTTTTCGAGCACACGCAGCGTCTCGGCATCGAGGCCGAGCGAAGCGCGTTTCTGGTAGAGCGCATCGATGCGGGCAAACAGTTTCTCGTTCATCGAGATGGCCGAGAAATGCCGCGACATCTTCGGCGAAACCTCGCGCTCGAGCGCCTGGATAGTGTCGTTGGTGTTGGCGCCGGCCTTGCACCAGAAGATCGAAGAAACACGGTCGAGCGCCTGGCCGGACAGTTCAAGCGCGGCAAGCGTGTTGTCGATGGTGGGCTCGGCGGAATTGCCAGCAATCGCGTCGATCTCGGCCTGATGGGCCTCCAGCGCAGCGTCGAAGACCGGCCCGAAATCGCCGTCGCCGATACGGGTGAAATCGGGCAGGTCGAGAGGCCCTTGCCACGCCGTCAGGGCGTTCGAGGCGAGGTCGACGGTCTTTGCTGACATGGATGTTCTTTCAGTGAGGACTGGTGCTTGGCCCGATGTAGGGCGGCCGACCGACGTTCGCAACCGCAAGGCGGCGTCAATAGGCGTCGCAGGTCTCGGCCATAGCGGCCTGCGAGGTCGCAGTGATGTGTTCGCCGGCAAGCGCGAAGGTTTCCTGCATCAGCATGTCGTTGGCCGGGAAATCGTAGCAGGCGACGACGGTGACGACGCCTGCCTCGCTCTTGGCGATGCGATGCCTGATCTTGCCGCCGGCGACAGCACTTTCCCACTCATCCATGGACGAAATGAATTCCTGCTTGGTCTGGACGACGCCGAGATCGGTCAGGTTGATGCGGGCGTCGTCGGACAGCAATTCGCCAAGCGCAGCGCGGTCGGTCTTGAGCAGCGCGGCATACCAGCGATCGATGACTGCCGCGTCATCGGCTTGCGCGGCGACGGCTGACAGCAGCAGAAGCACTGCCGCCAGTCCGTTTCTCATGCATCGGATCGCCATCAAGTGGTCCCTCCAGGCAAATGGCGGGCGTATGGATCGAAACGCGTCGCTGTCAGCCAAGTTCCGGGCGTTCAAAGTCGCCGCTGTCCTTGTTCATCGCCCAAAGCTCGCCGGTCGAGATATCAAACCAGGCGCCGTAGAGGTTGAGGCTGCCCTTGGCTTCGAGCGCGGCGATATAGGGAAAGGTGCGCAGGTTGTTCAGCGAATAGCGGATCGAGATGCGCTCAAGCGCCGTCTGGCGTTCGCCGGGCGTCATCAGCGTTGAGGAGGTCACGGCATCGGCGGCGGGATAGATCAGGCTCATCCACTTGCCGATGAAGTCGCCCTTGGAGGGCGGCGTCTTGCCATGCGCCAAGGCAGCCTTGATGCCGCCGCAGCGGCCATGGCCCATGACCACGATGTTCTTCACCTTCAGACTCTGCACGGCAAATTCGAGTGCGGCCGAAGTGGAGTGGTATTCACCGTCCGGCTCATAGGGTGGAATGAGGTTGGCGACGTTGCGCAGCACAAACAGTTCACCGGGGCCGGCGTCGAAGATGGTTTCCGGAGACGAGCGGGAATCGCAGCAGGCGATAAGCATGGTCTCGGGCGCCTGGCCCTCGCGCGCCAGCGAAACGTATCGTCCGCTTTCAGCCGAGTACCGGCCGGTCATGAAGTTGCGATGTCCGGTGAGGAGATGTTCGGGAAGATGGGGCATGGTGGGGAATGAGGCCTTTCCGCTGTGGGTGGCAATAGCTTGGTCAAGCTGGGAGTGGGTCTAACGGCAAAAGGGCCCGCCGATCAATAAAGAATCGCACCACGAGGCAATACTATCGTCGCACCCGCTTGCCCTTAGAGACTCATGACCAGATGGTGATCGGTATCCCGTGGCGGTCGAGCAAGGGCGGATCGGGCAATGGCCGCGCCTCGCCGCGTACGATGCGCGCGGCAACCAGCAGCATCACCGCTGCATCGAGAAAATCATCCGATGCCGCGCCGCGTGGCGGCCGCCGGTCGAGGAAATCCGCGTCGTAACCGCATCGGCACAACAGCGCCTGCCGTTCCGCCATGCCGTCCGGGTTGACGCTGCCCTTGATTTTCTTAGGTAAACTCATCGGTTCGCCGCCGTTGAGCCGGCAAAACGCGACTTCCGGATGCGATTCGCAGATGCGCGAGCGCAATTGCGGCTCAGCGATCAAAAGGGCGTCGATTTCACGAATCTTGGCAAATATGCCGAATGCCTGGATGGATATGGCGCGTGGCGGATCAGAGGTCCGGCGCGCAACTTCGCTTGCCCGCCTGTGCGCCGCGTACCATTCGTCCAAGGTGGTGAAAGGCGCGGTCTCGGCGTGGACGGCACTTCGCGACGGGATGGAAAAGACGCTGGATTGACGCTGTTTCAACAACGGCCTTGCCATGCCTTCCGGACCGCGCGCGCCCTTGTGAGTGACATCGGGCAATCCGATCGGCATGTCCACGGCAACAATTGCATCCGAAGGCAGATCGGCCACCAGCGCTGCGAATGCCGCGTAGATGCGGACGATGGGCGCCTGCCCCGGATCGGCGCGAACCGCGATCCAGCCGCCCTTGCAGCCATCCACGCCGGCGATGGCTACCGGCAGACCGGAAATCACGCCTTGCGTGTCCGCGACGGGTGCAACAGCGTGCGCATCTGCACCATTGCCATCGGGTGCGACAGGCTTTGCGCATCGAGATGCAACTGCAATTCGTCGCTGCCGCGCTTGGCGGCGCGGGCCACGGCCTCGTAAACAGTGGCGGTTGCCGACTGCAAGGCTTTCTCCGGCGACTGGCCGGACAGAAGCCGGGCGAGAAAGGTGGCGCAGGTTAGGTCGCCGGTTCCCTTCGGCGGGCTCTGAATAATGCGATGCTCGGCCAACAGAGCGTGCTTTTGATCGACCAAAAGGTTTGCGATGCCGTCGGCGATCATTGACGGTGCGGATGTCACCAGCATCGTTGGAGGCGCGGCGGCCACCGCTGCCTCTATGGTCGACTTGAGATCGGCAAGCGGCGTGCCCGTCATCCATTCCAGCTCGAAACGATTGGGCGTGGCGATGTCGGCCAGCGGCATCAGGCGGTCACGCACGGCGACAGCCGTTTTCGCCTGCACATAAAGCCCCTCGGCATAGTCGCCCAGCACCGGATCGCAGACATAGAGAGCGCGTGGGTTGCGCTGCTTGACGGCATTGACCAGCAAGGCAACCGCCTCGGCCTGTTCGGGGCTGCCGAAATACCCCGACAGCACGGCACCCACTTCATCAAGCCAAGGCGCCTGTTCGATATCCGACAGCAAGGCGCTGAACTGGTCGGCCGGCGGGACGATCCTCGTTGAACGGCCATGGCCGGGGTGCCAGCCAAGCACGATGGTGGGCACGGCCCAGACGGGGAAGCCCAGGCTTTCCAGCGCAAAGATTTCGGGGCGGCCACCGACCGAACCGCGCACGACATGGCTGGAAATGACGATAACGGCCGGAGGAGCGGCCGAGGTTTCAGATGTCATGGAAAAAGCTACCCGCCCCGGACAATGAAGATCACGAACCAGACCACCAATGCGACGGCAATAACAGGTCCAAGCACACGGCCAATGCGTGTGCCAATATATTCGATGCGATCCGACTGGTCCGTGTCGGCTGCGTTCACATGATCTTGCGTGCGCTTCGCCATGCGGTTGACGAACGAGGGACCGGACACGTTGGTTTCGCTGGCGATGCCTTTGAGGATACGCCGCGCTTCACGCTCGCTCTCGCTCTCTTCTCCGCCCGGATTTTGGTTCTCAGCCATGACGATACCTGTTTGGGTCTTACCTTAGAGCTTTTCGCATTCGCTCGGAAAGCGCGAAGGTCGTTTTCTTGGCCACGCTTTATGGTAATGCTTCGGCACCATCCACATTCAGGGATTTGACTCCATGCTTGCCCAGCGTCTTGCTCGCCTCCCTCGCAACCTGCCGGCCTTTCTCATGCTGGCTTTCGTGCTGCCGCTTCTGGCCGGCTGCGGCTACAACACAATTCCGACGGCGGAAGAAAACGCCAAGGCGGCGTGGAGCGAAGTGCTCAACCAGTATCAGCGCCGCGCCGACCTGATCCCCAATCTGGTCGAGACCGTGAAGGGCTATGCGAGCCACGAAAAGGACGTGCTGGAAGGCGTGGTCGAGGCGCGCGCCAAGGCAACGCAAGTGACCGTGACGCCTGAAACGCTGTCAGACCCCAATGCCTTCAAGGCATTCCAGGAAAACCAGTCCGGCCTGACGAGTGCCCTTTCAAGGCTGCTGGCGGTAGTGGAGAACTATCCCGACCTCAAGGCCAACCAGAATTTCCTTGCCCTGCAGGCCCAGCTTGAAGGCACCGAAAACCGCATTGCGGTCGCCCGCCGCGACTATATCCAGGCAGTGAAGGACTATAATTTGACGCTGCGCACCTTCCCGTCGGTGCTGTGGGCGACCTTCTGGTTCCGCTCCAACCAGCCGTTCCAGAACTTCACCGTGGCAGAAGACAAGATGGACGCGCCCAAGGTGAATTTCGGCACGGGGCAAGGCGGCTAAGGCTTTGTTGCAGCTATTCCAGATCGGCTAGCCTTGCACTCCGTAACACCCCCCTCTGGCCTGCCGGCCATCTCTCCCTCAAGGGGGGAGATCGGCAGTTTTAGCGCTGCAATTCGCACTGCAACGCCGATATTCGGAGACGAGGTAGCGGGCGTTCGATCTCCACCCTTGAGGGGGAGATGGCCGGCAGGCCAGAGGGGGATGAAAACACTCACCCTCCTGCTCGCATTCCTTGTCCTGCTTCCTCTCGCCGCCTTCGCCGCCAGCCTGCCGGCGCTGACCGGGCGGGTGGTCGACAATGCCGGCATGATCGATGCGGCAACCGAAGTGCTTTTGACGCAAAGGCTGGCCGACTTCGAAAAGAAGGGCAGCGACCAGATCGTCGTGGCGACAGTTCCCAACCTCGATGGCGAGGCGATAGAGCCGTACGCCAACCGGCTGTTCCGCGCATGGGGATTGGGACAGGGCGGCGAGAATAACGGCGTGCTTTTGCTGGTGGCCCGCGACGACCGCAAGATGCGCATCGAGGTGGGCTACGGGCTTGAAGGCACGCTGACCGACCTGCATTCCAAGCTGATCATCGAAAACGACATGGTGCCGGCTTTCAGGGCCGGCGACTTTTCCGGCGGCATCGAAAAGGCCGTCGACGACATCATCATGGTGCTGGAAGGCAATGCGGAAGAACTGGAGGCGCGCGGCGCGCGCAACCAGGACACGTCGATGAACATCGACGACTGGATTCCGATCATCTTCATCACCATCTGGGCGATCCTGTTCTTCGGCGGCTTTGCCATGGCGATCCTGCCGCCGATCTTCGGCCAGAAGATTGGCCCGAAGCGCTACCGGTGGCTCGGCATGACCTTCGACATGAACAGCCGCGGCTCGTCGGGCGGATCGAGCGGCGGCGGGTGGTCTTCCGGTGGCGGCGGCTGGTCCTCCGGCGGCGGTGGCGGCGGCTTTTCGGGCGGCGGTGGTTCGTCCGGCGGCGGCGGCGCATCGGGGGGATGGTGACGATGACCACACGTTCGATCAGCAAGGCCGACCATGAGCGCGTAGCGGCCGCCATACGCGCCGCCGAAGCCACGACAGACGGCGAAATCTATTGCGTCGTCGCCCACCGCAGCGACGGCTACTTTTTCCCGGCGGCCTTCATGGCGCTGGTCGGCATCCTGCTTGTCGGGCTCGTTCTTGCCTATGCCGCCGAATATTGGTGGCTGTCGATCCGCCTGCCGCATTTCGTGCTGGCCGAGTGCCTTGCGGCGGTCTGTGCGCTGGCGCTTCTGTGGCTGGTTCCGGCGCTGCGCATCCATCTGGTGCCATGGCAGATGCGTCATCGCGCCGCTCACGACAATGCGGTGCGCCAGTTCCTCGCCCGCAACATCCACCTCACCGCCGCCCGCACCGGCGTGCTGATCTTCGTCTCGCTGGCGGAGCACTACGCAGAGGTGATTGCCGACAGCGGCATCAACAGCCGGGTTGAACAGCGCGTATGGGACGATGTGGTGCGCGAATTGACCACGGCGGCGCGCGACGACCGCCTTGCCGACGGCTTCATCAAGGCGATCGAGGCCGTGGGCGTGGTGCTGACGAAGCACTTCCCGGTATCGCCCGGCGACGCCAACGAGCTGGACGACCGCCTGATCGAAATCTGAACGACCCGAAAACGTCTCCGACACCCGGGGGAAAATGAGCGGCGGTTTGCACTGGACCTTGCAATCGACCGGCGCGGGTTTATGGTTAACAAATCATGAACACGTTGACGATCGACATCAGGAAGGCGGAACCGAGCGACGCGCGCGACATCGCCGAGGTGCATCTCGAGGCATGGCGCGGTGCTTATTCCGGCATCATTCCGCACAAGACGCTGACCTCGATGATCAACCGCCGCGGCGCGGACTGGTGGGCCAACGCCATCCGGCGTGCCGCCTCTGTGCTGGTGGTGGAGATCGGCGGTACCATTGCCGGCTATGCCACCATCGGCCGCAACCGTGCGCGCGAACTTCGCCAGCAGGGCGAGATCTACGAACTCTACCTGCGCCCTGAATATCAGGGCATCGGCCTTGGCAGCCGCCTTTTCGCCGCCGCCCGCCAGCGTCTCAAGGACCATGGCCTGAAGGGCATGGTGGTATGGGCGCTTGAGGAAAACGAAAACGCGCTGGCTTTCTACGCCGGCGCCGGTGGCCGCGACATCGCCGAGGGCGTCGAGGTGTTCGAGCAGAAGGCGCTGAAGAAGGTCGCCTTCGTCTGGGAATAGATCCGTCCTTGCCGGACCTTTCCGTTGCGTTCATGTCGCATTGCCCGGCGCGGCAACTGCCGCTATCGGAGCTTCCGTGAAGGTTGCACTCCGGTTGCGCGGTGCGGTGACCTCGCTTCATAGTTTTCACACAATTGCCGTTGCAAGACCGGTCTGGCATTTTTGCCGGAATTGCTTCAACGCCGAGAGGGATCAGCCATGCGTATCGACGCGATAGCCATCGGGAACAACCCGCCTGAAGACGTCAACGTCATCATCGAGGTGCCGGTGGGCGGCGAGCCGATCAAGTACGAGATGGACAAGGAGGCCGGCACGCTGTTCGTCGACCGCTTCCTCTACACGCCGATGCGCTATCCCGGAAACTACGGTTTCGTGCCGCACACGTTGTCGGGCGACGGCGACCCGATCGACGTGCTGGTGTGCAACACACGCGCGCTGGTGCCGGGCTGCGTCATCAATGTGCGCCCCATTGGCGTGCTGATCATGGAAGACAATGCCGGCGAGGACGAGAAGATCATCGCCGTGCCGTCGGCCAAGATCACCAAGCGCTACGAGAAGGTGTTCAACTACACCGACCTGCCACAGATAACGCTGGAGCAGGTTTCGCACTTCTTCGAGCACTACAAGGATCTGGAGCCCGGCAAGTGGGTGAAGATCGGCGGCTGGCACGATGCCTCGCGCGCCAAGCAGATGATCGTCGAGGCGATCGAGCGCGCCAAGAAGAAGTAGGCGGAGCTACGGAAGCTGCTGGCCGTCCGCTCAAGAAGCGGCGGCGCATAGCAAGATTTGGTCTTAGTGGTGGCTGGAGGGCCTGGCTTCCGCAGCGCCCGGCGGAACTTCCGCCGGCGGCGGCTGCCTGATCGAGGGAGCAGCCTCGATAACCAGTTCGTCGAAACCCTTGCCGCCGGCAGCAATCATCTCGAAGAACTGGCGGCGCATGCGCGGCTCCCAGAACTTGTTGATGTGATCCGCGAAGCCGGCGACGCCCTCGGCACGCGGCTTTGAGCGGAAGAAGGTCGCGATCTGGTTGGCTTGGTAGACGAGTTTGTCAGGCGACATTCTTTTCTGCTCCGAAAACAACCCGGTCGGGATGAGTGAAGATGTCGAAATCCTCGCCGCGCACCAGCGCGACAAGGGTCATGCCGGCGCTTTCGGCAGTGCGGATGGCCAGCGCCGTCGGCGCGGAAACGGCAAGGATGAAGGGCGCGCCGATGGAGGCGGTCTTCTGCACCATCTCGACGGAAACGCGCGAGGTGACGACGACCGCGCCGGTCGAACCCTTGATGCCGGCCTTCGACAGCGCGCCGGCAAGCTTGTCCAGCGCGTTGTGACGACCGACATCCTCACGCGCCATGACGATGCCTTCGCCGGGCACGTAGAAGCCCGCGGCATGCACGGCGCCTGTCTGCGAATGTAGCGGCTGGACCTTGGACAGCAACTGCACCGCCTGCACGATGTCCTGAGCCGTCAGAGTAACCCTGGAAGCATCGACGTCATCAACGCTGCGCATGGCTTCTTCGATGGATTCGATGCCGCACAGCCCGCAACCGACCGGGCCGGCCAGACGACGCCGGCGCGCCTCGAAACGCCGGTTGGCGGTATCCTTCAGGCGGATCTGGATATCGATGCCGGCACCGAGGTCCTGGACCTCGATGAAGTCGATCTCGTCAGGCTCGCCGACGATGCCTTCCGTGATCGAAAAGCCTAGCGCGAAATCTTCGAAATCCGCCGGCGAAGCCATCATGACGGCATGGGTCGTGCCGCCATAGGACAGCGCGATCGGCGTTTCCTCCGGCACCATGCGATTGGCGGCGCCGGTACCGGCGGCGCGGTGCGCGATGCGCGAAATCCGGGCGACCGCAGGCCGTTGCGTCACCGCGACGCTACTTTCCGCAAGCTGCCCGATTTTCTCATCCATGGTTACTCCGCTGCTTCCAGTGGCGCGATCTGGCGCGACTTGCGGCTCAATTCCTCATACTCAAGCTGCCATTCGCTTGGCCCGTTGGACGGAGCGATCTGGACGGCGGTCACCTTGAACTCAGGACAGTTCGTTGCCCAGTCCGTGTAGTCCGTAGTGATGACGTTGGCCTGTGTATCAGGGTGGTGGAAGGTCGTATAGACCACGCCCGGCGCGACACGGTCGGAAATCAGGGCCCGAAGCGTCGTTTCGTTGGAACGGCTGGACAGCCTGACCAGTTCGCCGTCGCGGATGCCGCGATCTTCAGCATCTTGCGGATGGATTTCGAGACGGTCCTCATCGTGCCAGACCATATTGTCGGTGCGGCGTGTCTGTGCGCCGACATTGTACTGGCTGAGAATGCGGCCAGTGGTCAAAAGCAGCGGGAAGCGCGGTCCGACCTTCTCGTCCGTGCCGACATATTCGGTGCGCACGAAATTGCCCTTGCCACGGACGATGCCGGTGGTGTGCATGATGGGCGTGCCCATCGGGGTCTTCTCGTTGCACGGCCACTGGACCGAGCCAACCTCGTCGAGGAAATCGAAGCTGACGCCGGCGAAGGTAGGCGTGGTCGACGCGATCTCGTCCATGATCTGCGAAGGATGGGTGTAGTTCCAGTCGAAGCCAAGCGCGCGGGCGAGTTCCTGCGTCGCTTCCCAATCGGCATACTTGCCTTTCGGCTCCATCACCTTGCGCACGCGGTTGATGCGGCGCTCGGCGTTGATGAAGGTGCCTTCCTTTTCGAGGAAGGTCGAGCCCGGCAGGAAGACGTGGGCATAGCGGGCGGTTTCGTTCAGGAACAGATCCTGGACGACAACGCATTCCATGGCGGCAAGGCCGGCGGCGACGTGGCCGGTGTCGGGGTCCGACTGAAGGATGTCCTCGCCCTGGCAATAGAGGCCCTTGAAGGTTCCTTCGACGGCGGCGTCGAGCATATTGGGAATGCGCAGGCCGGGCTCGGGATCAAGCTTCACGCCCCAAAGGTCTTCATAGATCTTGCGAACGGCGTCGCCTGCAACGTGGCGGTAGCCTGGGAATTCGTGCGGGAACGAACCCATGTCGCACGAGCCCTGCACGTTGTTCTGTCCGCGCAGCGGGTTCACGCCGACGCCGCGACGGCCGAGATTACCGGTTGCCATGGCAAGGTTGGCGATGGCCATGACCGAGGTCGAGCCCTGGCTGTGCTCCGTGACGCCGAGGCCGTAGTAGATCGCACCATTGCCGCCGGTCGCATAAAGGCGGGCCGCCAGCCGGATGGATTCGGCATCAACGCCGCAAATCCTGGCGGTTTCCTCCGGGTTGAAGCGCGGATCGGAGACGAACCCCGCCCAGTCGTCGAACGCATCGCGATCGCAGTACTGGTTGATGTAGGCCTCGTTGTAGAGCTTCTCGGTAACGATGACATGGGCAAGGCCGGTCAGGATGGCGACGTTGGTGCCCGGCTTGATCGGCAGGTGGTGAGCCGCCTTGATGTGCGGGCTCTTGACCAGGTCGATGCGGCGCGGATCGATGACGATGATCTTGGCGCCCTGGCGCAACCGCTGCTTCATGCGCGAACCGAACACGGGATGAGCATCGGTAGGATTGGCGCCGATGAGGATCATCACGTCGCATTCTTCGACGGAATCGAAGTCCTGCGTGCCGGCCGAGGTTCCAAGCGTCGTGTTGAGGCCGTACCCCGTCGGCGAATGGCAGACGCGGGCGCAGGTGTCGACGTTGTTGTTGCCGAAGCCCTGGCGCACCAGTTTCTGGACGAGATAGGTCTCTTCGTTGGTGCAGCGCGAGGAGGTGATGCCGCCGATGGAGCCGCGACCATACTGGTACTGGATGCGGCGGAATTCGTTCGCGGTGTGGGTAAGCGCTTCTTCCCACGACACTTCCCGCCACGGATCGGTGATTTTTTCACGGATCATGGGCGAGACAATGCGGTCGTTGTGAGTGGCATAGCCGTAGGCGAAGCGGCCCTTGACGCATGAATGGCCGTGATTGGCCTTGCCGTCCTTGTACGGCATCATGCGGATGACCTGCTCGCCCTTCATCTCGGCCTTGAACGAGCAACCGACGCCGCAATAGGCGCAAGTGGTGACGACCGAGCTTTCCGGCATGCCCTTTTCCAGCACCGGCTTTTCGCGCAGTGCGTCGGTCGGGCAGGCCTGCACGCAAGCGCCGCAGGACACGCATTCGGATTCGATGAAGGATTCGCTGACACCCGCGGTGATGCGGGAATCGAAGCCCCTGCCCTCGATGGTCAGCGCAAAGGTGCCCTGCACGTCCTCGCAAGCGCGCACGCAGCGCGAGCACACGATGCACTGGGAAGGATCGTAGGTGAAATAGGGGTTGGACTCGTCACGAACGAGATAGTCGATGTTCAGCGAACCATTGCCCGGCGCGACGTGGTTGCGGCCATCGAGACCGTAGCGGTTCTCATCGAGGCCGACGACGGCCGCGACGTGGTCGAACTCGCTCTGGCCGGTGCCGCGCTGCTCGTCCCATCCGCTCGGATGGTCGGAAACGTAAAGCTCCAGCACACCCTTGCGGATGGCATCAAGACGATCGGAGCGGGTGTGGACCGCGATCCCCTCAGCGACCGGCGTGGTGCAGGATGCAGGCGTTCCGTTGCGGCCTTCCACCTCGACAAGGCAGATACGGCAGGAACCGAAGGAATCGAGTGAATCGGTGGCGCACAGCTTGGGAATTTCGACGCCCGCTTCCATCGAAGCGCGCATGATCGAGGTGCCCTCGGGAACCGTGACGGACTTGCCGTCGATGGTCAGGGTAACCTGCTTCGCAGCCTTGGATTCCGGTGTGCCAAAATCGATTTCTTGAATGAGACCCATGTCCGCTTCTCCTATTCGGCGGCTTCGGCAACTGGCGCCGGCTTGAAGTCTTCGGGGAAATGCGTGAGCGCGCTCATGACGGGGTAAGGCGTGAAGCCGCCCAGTGCGCAGAGCGAGCCGAACTTCATCGTATTGCAAAGGTCGGTGATGAGCGCAACCTGCTTCTGCGGCTCGATGCCGGCGGAAAGCTTGTCGAGCGTTTCGACACCGCGCGTCGAGCCGATGCGGCACGGCGTGCACTTGCCGCAGCTTTCAACCGCGCAGAACTCCATGGCGAAGCGTGCCATCTTCAGCATATCGGCACTGTCGTCGAAAACGACAATACCGGCATGGCCGATGAGGCCGTCCTTGGCCGCGAAGGCTTCATAGTCGAACGGCGTGTCGAACAGGTCACGCGGGAAGTAGGCGCCCAGCGGCCCGCCGACCTGCACAGCCTTGACCGGTCGTCCCGTTGCCGAGCCGCCGCCAATATCGTCGATGATCTCGCCGAGCGTGAGGCCGAATGCCGTCTCGAACAGGCCGCCATACTTGATGTTGCCGGCGATCTGGAGCGGGATGGTGCCGCGCGAGCGGCCCATGCCGAAATCCTTGTAGTGGGCAGCGCCCTTGTCCATGATGATCGGCACGGACGCCAGCGATATGACGTTGTTGATCACCGTTGGCTTGCCGAACAGGCCCTTGTGCGCCGGCAGCGGCGGCTTGGCGCGCACCATGCCGCGCTTGCCCTCCAGGCTGTCGAGCAGCGCGGTTTCCTCGCCGCAGACATAGGCGCCCGCACCGACACGCACTTCCATGTCGAAGGTGTTCGGCGATCCGAGCACGTGAATGCCCAGCACGCCAGCCTTGCGGGCAATCTCCACCGCCCTGCTCATTGTTGCTACGGCGTGCGGATATTCCGAGCGGATGTAGATGAAGCCCTTGGTGGCTCCGGTGGCGATGCCGGCGATCGTCATGCCTTCGATCAGCACGAACGGATCGCCTTCCATGATCATGCGGTCGGCAAAGGTACCGGAGTCGCCTTCGTCGGCGTTGCAGACGATGTATTTACGGTCTGCATTGGTGTCGAGGACGGTCTTCCACTTGATGCCGGTCGGGAAGCCCGCGCCGCCGCGGCCGCGCAGGCCAGATTCCGTCACTTGCGCGACAACATCGGCGGGCGTCACCGCGACGGCCTTGCGCAGGCCGGAAAGTCCGCCATGGTGCTCGTAGGCCTCGAGCGAAAGCGGATCGATGATGCCGCAGCGGGCGAAGGTCAGCCTGGTCTGCCTGGCGATGAAGGGAATGGCTTCCGGATCGCCAAGCGACAGCTTGTGGTTGCCACCGGCAAGCAGGCCGCTGTCGAACAGGCTTTTCACATCGGACGGCTTGACCGGGCCATAGGCCACGCGGCCGGACTCGGTTTCGACCTCAACCATCGGCTCAAGGAAATAGGCGCCGCGCGAACCATTGCGCACGATCTCGGCCTTGATGCCGCGTTCGGCCAGTTCGGCAGCAATCGCCTTGGCAACCTTCTCTGCGCCGAGCGAGAGCGCGCCGGAATCACGGGGAATGTAGATGCGAGGTTTCACGAGCGAACCTCCGCGATGATCTCATCGACCTTTTCGGCGTCGATGCGGCCAATGACCTCGCCATCAAGCAGCGCGGCCGGCGAACAGGCGCAAAGCCCGAGACAGTATACCGGCTCCAGCGTCACCGCGCCATCGGTCGTGGTCTGGTGAAAATCGATGCCAAGGGCCTGCTTGAGGCGGGCGGCGACGGCATCGCTGCCCATGGACTGGCAGGACTCCGCCTGGCACAGCTTCAAGACGTGGCGTCCAGCCGGATGCTTGCGGTAGTCGTGATAGAAGGACACGACGCCGTAGACTTCCGCGCGCGAAAGATTGAGCTTCGAGGCGATGACGGGAAGAACCTCTTGCGGCACGAAGCCGAATTCTTCCTGGATGCCGTGCAGGATCGGCAGCAGCGGCCCCTCGAGGTCCTTCATTCCATCGATGATCGATGCGGCCTGAGCCTCTATCTCGGTACTTGCCGGCTGCAACACCATGCAGCGCCCTCCCTCGTCATAGCGTTATCCCGCTAAGTAATAACGAAAACAGAGAAAAACGGCTGAATCAATACAGGTGTTTCGTCGGCCGATAGAAAATATCTATCAACACAGGGTAAAAACTTCTAACTATCAGGAAACTGTAGCTAATTTTTCGCCTGAAAATTCCGGGCAAGGATCATCGCTTCGTCGATGAGCGCCGAAACCAGCGGCGTATTCGGCTCGCGCGGGGCGACGACCAGCCCGACGGAATGACCGGCATCCGGCCCGACAATGGGGATTGCGCGGATCGGTTCGCTGAACCCGAGCGTTTCGGCAAGGGTCAGGGGCATGATCGACGACCATTTCCCGGTACGGATATGGGAAAACAAGACGATCATTGAGTTGGACTCCAGTGTCGGCCGTACCTCTCCACCGGCCTCGGCCAGGTGCTGGTCGATGATTCGCCGGTTCTGCATGTCGGGCGTGAGCAGGCAGAGCGGCAGGCGGCTGATCTCGGCCCAACTGACCGATTGCCTGTCGGAGTACTGGTTTCCGGCAGCCGTGATGAGCTGGTAGCGCTCGCTGTAGAGCGGCACCGAGGCGACGCGGCCGAGCGGCTCGTTGTCGAGGTAGGTGATGCCGGCGTCGATCTCGAAACTGCCGAGCAGCGAAAGGATCTCGACCGAGGTGCGCGACAGGATGGAGAAGGTGACGCCGGGATGCTTTTCGCGAAACGGGGTGGTGAGCTTGGGCATCATGGCGAGTGCGGTGGGAATGGCGGCGATGCGGATGCGGCCGGAGAGACCGTGGCGCGCGGCGCGCATTTCCTCATGCATCGTGCGGGCGTCGCCGACGATGCGGCGCGCCCACACCAGAACCTGATCGCCTTCCGGCGTCAGCCCCTGGAAGCGTGAGCCGCGCTTGACCAGCATGACGCCAAGTTGATCTTCAAGCTGCTTTATCGCCGCCGAAAGCGTCGGCTGCGTGACGCCCGACAATTCGGCGGCACGGCCGAAATGCTCTTCCCGGGCAAGCGCAATGAAGAATTCCAGCTTGTCGATCATGGGGACCTCGGTCGGCACAGCCTTGGGAAATCGGCACCCGCATTTAAGATGGGGAAAATCGCGCACGCCGCAAGAGCATGGCGGGGCGAGCGGCGTTACCCTGCTTGGCGCAACCACCGCAAAGCAAAAGCGGGCCGCCCCTGTTGGAGGCGGCCCTTGCTTTCAGGTCCGGCGTTGCGGCTTTGTCGCGTTACTTGCCGGCCGGCTTGCGGGCCGCGGCCTTCTTGCGGACAGGCTTGGCGGGCGCCGGCTTGCGGCCGAGGCCCATGCTGCGCGCAAGCGCGGAGCGCTGTGCCGCATAGTTCGGCGCAACCATCGGATAATCGGCGGGCAGGTTCCACTTGGCCCGGTAGTCGTCGGGCGTCATGCCGTGGCTGGTCTGCAAATAGCGCTTGAGCGACTTGAACTTGCGGCCGTCCTCAAGGCTGATGATGTAGTCCGGCGTAACCGACTTCTTGATCGGCACGGCGGGCTTCTGCTTTTCCGCCTCGGGTTCCTTGACGGAACCACCCGACACCAGAGCGGACAGCGTCTGGTGTATTTGCTGGATCAGCGCCGGCAGTTCGTTGGCCGGCACCGAATTGTTGGCGACATAGGCCGAGACGACATCTGCGGTGAGCTCGGCAAGATCCGATTTGATTACTTGTTCTTCAGTCACAAAAACCTCGTTTGAGCGGGAAGGGCAACATAATCGAAATGCTGGGAAATGCAGGGAAATGCAGCCGGTTCATAAGGTACTATTGTGCCGCACGCAACACTCAGCGGTTTTTAGCCTGAAAATGAATAGCCGTTTGAAGGCAGTTGATGTCGCCCGATCAATGCGCCGGGCAATGCTTTGTCGGCCAGTCGAATCCGCGGCTTAGATGCGAATGAAACGCACGCGGGAACCGGAAGTTGCATCGAGGACAGACCGGTTCGAAATGCGATACATGGCAAATATCGGTGACAAAGGGGGCTGCCAGACGAGACCTAAGCCATTGCGGCAGGACGAAGGCTCTATACTGCGCGAAAAGCGCAGCACGGCGTGTACTTTTCAATATCGACAAAATGCGAACCGGCGACTGGCATGCCAATCGCCGGTTGCAGATTTCCTCGTCGGGAAATGTCTTGGGGACGGGCAAAGCCCGCCACGCACTTTAAAGATCAGAATTTGTAGCCGACGCCAAAGCGCAAGGCATGCTCGGTCAACTTGACCTCGCCGATACCAAGGCCGAACCCGCTTTTGCCATAGTCCGAGTACCGGTAGTCGACGCGGGTGGTCCAATTCTGGGAAAGCGCATACTCGACGCCGCCGCCCAGCGTCCATCCAGTGAAGGTGTCCTTGACGACAAAGGCTGGCGACGCATCGACGGTGACGCGGCTTATCGCAATGCCGCCAGCGCCGTAGATCAGCGCGCGGTCCATGGCATAGCCGAGACGTCCTCTCAGCGACGCCTGCCAGTCCGTGCCGACGCCAACGCCGAAGATGGTGCCGTCGTTCCAGGAGTGTGTTGCGTCGGCTTCGATACCGAAGACCAGGTTGCCGGATTGCCAGTTGGCCCCGGCGTAGCCGCCAAGCGCGCCGCCGTTGAGCCGGACATCGTCGACGCTGTCGGCAGCCTTGGCCCAGGCGCCGCCGCCCTGAACGCCGATATAGGTGCCGGACCAGTCATAGCCGGCAATGGGTTGCTCGGCGCCGATGCTGTCCGCCGCATGGGTTGCGGTGGCCATTGCTACGAATGCCAAAGCCGAGGTGACTGCGATCAATGATGGGAATTTCATGACTTTCCTTACTGCTTGGGACGATGGTCCGGTTATTGCGGCGGGCCGTGCGGCCGCGCCCTCAGATGCTGATATGCGCTGCCTGGCAAAACGCGCGTACCGTTGCGATGCGTTGCGGGTCCTGCCCCTTGCCGCCGACCTTGAGCGGCACGAAACTCTTTCCCGAAAGCGTTCCGCCAAACACCGAGGGCGGTGTCGGCCTGCCGGCGACGACACCTGAGACATACCCGCAGACGATGACGGCGGAGCTGTTGAGGTCGTAGCTCGCCTCAAGGCCGGAGAGCGTCACCGGAACCTTGAGATAGCCCTGCATTGCAGATGTGACAGCAGCTCTCTCCGACGCCGTCAGATTATGATCGGAATGTGTGATATATCCGTCGCCGCCGGTGGTTTCGCACCCGGAGAGCGCGAGACCAGCACAAAATACAATTGGAATTATACTTCGCATGTTATTTTCTCTTCTCATTTGATATTGGGGTTAAGGCGATTGATTTGGGGAGGGCCGGCGTGAAGGCTGAAAACAGCGAAAGAGCGATCGCGTTGATCTATTCCGCGCTTCTGGGGGAGACCCACTGGCAGGAAGTCGTCGATGAAGTCGCGATGGCCACGAATGCGGAAGTGGCCACGCTGTTCTATCACGACGCGCATAGCGGCAGCGGCGCGATTACGCTCGCCCACGGCATCCCCGAGGCGGTCCAGCGCGACTACATCGACCACTTCGCACCGCTTAACCCGTGGATGTCCCAGGTCGCTGCGACAAAGCTGGGCGAAGGCATCGTCGGCGAGCAGATCGTGCCGCGCGATCACTTCCTTCGAACCGAATACTACAATGACTTTCTGCGCCATCAGGGACAGGAAGCCGGTATCGGCGTGACCATCAGCCGTGACGGCGGCTGCTTCTTCCTGTGCTCGGTCCTCTGTGGCGATACGGATTTCGAACGCAACAGCGCCCGCGCAGGACATCTCACCCGGCTCGCACCGCACTTGCGCCGCGTCTCGGATTTCTACCGCAAGCAAAGGGCCGAGACGTTCGGCGGCGGCTTTGCCAGCGAGATCGGTGAAGTCGGCGGCATTGCAACCGTCGTCGTCAATGCGGCAGCACGCGTGATCTATGCCTCGCCGCTCGGTGAAGCGCGGCTTGCCGGTGGTTCTCCTTTGCGCATCGGTGCAAGCGGCGCGGTGAGTTTTCGCAGCCCCGAGGTGCAGGACGCGTTCCGGCTGGCGCTCCGGCGCAGCCTTTTGGGCACCAGAACGACCAAGCTTGTCGATGGCGACACGGAAATCACCTTCGTGCGCAGTGCGAGAGACTATGGCTCGCGCATTTTTCTCGGCGGCACCGTGGCGATCCTCATGGCGAAGCGCGAGCGAAAGGCAGTGCCCGATACTGCGAGGATCGCGACGGCCTATCGGCTTACGCCGGCTGAAAAAAGGGTTCTCGAAGGCGTTCTCGCGGGCCAGCGCCCGATCGAAATTGCAGCTTTCGCCGGCGTTTCGATGGAAACGGTGCGCAGCCAGCTCAAGGCAATCTACAGCAAGACAGGCACAAGCGGGCAAACCGGACTTGTCCGGCTGGCGACTGGCCTTGGCGATATGGATTCCTGACGCCACGCGCCTTCCCCGCAATCGATATTCGGCGGGGACGTTATGCGCAGTCCGCAGCGGGGTTCATCACCCGTTCAAGGGATGACGGCCGATTTCGAAGAACGGTAGCCAGCGCCCTTGGGCACCGGCTACCGCCCGATCAGTCCGTGAGTTCGCTCAGTACTGGCCGCGATAATAGCGATCGTCGCACTCGGCGACATAGATGCGGCCATCGGGCGCGCGGTAGCGGCACATTTCGCGTTCGCCGGGCTGGGGTCCGGCAGAGGTGGCAACAACTGCTCCAAGCAACGCACCGGCGCCAGCGCCAATCAGCGTGCTCTTGGTATCACGGCCGACCGCCTGCCCGACCAGTGCGCCACCAGCAGCGCCCAGCGCAGCACCGGTGGTTGCCCGCTGCTGTTGCGGGGTCTGGGAACAGCCGGCGAGTGCGGCGGAAAGTGCTACGGCTGCGACAGCCGCAAGTTTGAAAATGTTCATATCCAATATCTCCGTTGTGCCCCCTTAGGCCGACGAGACTATTTGCACAGGCAAGATGAACGCTGGCTGACCAAGATCGCGCCCGTCGCATCATGACAGGACGGAAAGCCTATTGAGGCTTCGTGGCCATGTCTTGACGACTTGCGAGCAGCTTTCTCTTTGATCCTGCGCAAAGCGAGCTTGGGACAGCGATGCTAGCCATGGAGCGTGCCGATCCCAACGGCACCTGAAGAACCACCTCAGCCCCGGCTCCCCGCCGGGGCTTTTTTATCCTGCAAGCGCGACCAGGCTATTTCCAGATGCGCCGGGCGTTACCGGAAAAAAGGCTGTCGCGCTCATGCCTGCTGGCGCCTGCGATCAAGGCATGGGTTGCCGCGACCCAAGCAGACAACCCGCCCCCGAGATTGCAGACCGGCCAGTCACTGCCCCACACTACCCGATCCCAGCCGAAGCTTGTGATTGTGTGTTCGACATAGGGCCGCAGGCTTTCGACGGTCCAGTTGTCGGGATCGGTATAGGCGATGATGCCGGAGACCTTGGCGACGACATTGGGCCGCTTTGCAAGCTCGGCGATATGGCCCCACCAGGGTTGAGCCTTGCCAGCCTTGAGATCGGGGCCGCCGCAATGGTTCAGGACGAACTGGAGGTCCGGCGCACTATCCGCCAGTGCCATCGCATTCGGCAGGTCGCGCTGCTGAACGATGAGGTCGAACGTCAGGCCACTGCCTTGCATGAGCTTGAGGTTCTCCCGCAACAGCGGACTGCTCGCAATTTCTTGCGGCACGACATGGAGGACGCGGCGGAAACCCTTGACGAAGGGATTGGCCTTCTGCCGCTCCAGATAGGCGGCAAAACCGGGCTCTTCCGGCCGGCACGAGGCAATTGCGCCCCTGAGCAGGCTGCCTGGCTGCCTGGAAAGTTGCTCGACATACGCGGTCTCAGCCTCGATCTTGGCTGGATCGACATCGACCTCCATGTGCAAGGCCGAGACGATGCCGGCGCGTTTCGCCTCGCGGGCATAGTCGTCATAGAGAAAATCCCGGTCGAGAGCAGGAACCGACGACAGCCACGGATAGGTGAGCGCGGACCTGTCGATCAGGTGCAGATGGGTATCGACAATCATCTGCCCTCGCCCGCCGCTTCCAGTTGCGATCCGGCTAGTTCGGACAGTTGCCCGGTCGCTTCGATCAACAGCGCGATGGTCTTGGTGATGTCGGGGGCGGCCGGGCGGTTGATGAGCGTAATATAAGGGATCGTAAGTGCTGCGATGGCCTTGCCGTTTGGCGCCAGCACGGGTGCGGACAGATTGTAGACGCCCGCGGTCTGGAGGCTCGCCATCATCTCATAGCCACGGCTGCGCACCTGATCCAGCCGTTCGAAGAATTCGGCAGGCTGTTCCTGCATGTCGGTGCTGCGCATGTATTCGGCAACCATCATCCGACGCTCCTCCGGCGAATGGAAGGCCAATAGGACATGGCCAGAGCCGGTGTCGAACAGGCTGATATGCGAGCCGACGCGGATGGAGATGCCCCAATAGCCCGGAGCCTCCTGCTGGGCGATGACGACCACCGACCCGCGATCGAAAACCGCCAGCTGGTTGGCCTGCGACGACTTTTCCGCGAGCTCGCGCATGATCGGCGTGGCGAAAGAGGCAAGCCGCCGCGCCGGGGCGTGGAACTGCGCCAGGCCGAACAGCTTGAGCGTCATCGAAAAACGGTCGCCGTCGAGCTTGGTGACATAGCCGCGCCGCACCAGACGGTCGAGCATGCGATAAAATTCATTCGGACTACGCCCCAGTGCTTTTGAAATCTCGGCCTGGGTCAGCCCGCCATCGACGCTGGAAAGAAGCTCGATGATGTCGAGACCCTTGTCCAATGCAGGGGCGCGATACCGATCGGCTTCACCATCTTCCATGACGTTCCCTCATATGAATTTTGAAATTCATATATGCAGCAAACAGCAATTTGAAGGCGACAGCTCCAAAATAATTTTCCCGCTTGACCGACTGGTGAAAATAATCTTTGTATATGAATGAAGCTTTGTCAATCGTGGCTTCGTTCCGCGACCGGCTGGATGGAGGCCGGCGCGTCTCTGGGAGGAGCAAATGAGGAATCTGATTTCGGGCGCGTCCGCTGGGGCGATCCTGCTTTGCTTGGCGGGCGGCGCGGTTGCCGCTGATCTGCCGGGCAAGTTCGAAGGCGTAACGATCGACGCCAAGCTGATCGGCGGCCAGCAATATGAAGCGCTTTATGCCCGCATTCCCGAATGGGAGAAGGCGACCGGCGCCAAGGTCAACGTCATTTCCAAGAAGAGCCACTTCGAGCTCGACAAGGAAATCAAGTCCGACATGGCATCCGGCAATACGAGCTGGTGCGTCGGTTCCAACCACTCGTCCTTCGCGCCAATCTATGAGGGCCTCTACACCGACCTGACGCCTCTTTTGCCGAAGGAAGAGATCGACGCCTTCGTGCCGGCCAACATCACGGCATCGACCGTCGGCGGCAAGCTGGTGATGCTGCCGCGCGCGCAGTTCGACGTTTCCGCGCTTTACTACCAGAAGAGCCTCTACGCCGACGAAGCCAAGAAGAAGGCCTACAAGGAAAAGTACGGCGAGGATCTGGTTCCGCCGGATACCTGGGACGAAGTGACCAAGCAGGCTGAGTTCTTCGCCGCGCCGCCGAACTTCTACGGCACCCAGTTCGCCGGCAAGGACGAGGGCATCGTCGGCCGCTTCTACGAGATGCTGGTTGCCGAGGGCGGCGAATATCTCGACAAGGACGGCCAGCCGGCCTTCAATTCGGATGCCGGCGTGCGCGCCCTCGACTGGTTCGTCAATCTCTACAAGGCAAAGGCCGTGCCGGCCGGCACCACCAACTATGTGTGGGACGACCTCGGCGCCGGTTTTGCATCCGGAACCATCGCGATCAACCTCGACTGGCCGGGCTGGGCAGGTTTCTTCAACGATCCCAAGTCGTCGAAGGTCGCAGGCAATGTCGGCGTGAAGGTGCAGCCGAAGGGTTCGTCAGGCAAGCGCACCGGCTGGTCTGGCCACCACGGTTTCTCCGTCACGGAAAACTGCGCCAACAAGGAAGCGGCAGCTTCGCTGGTGTGGTTCCTGACCAACGAAGACAGCCAGAAGCTCGAGGCTGCGGCAGGACCGCTGCCGACGCGCACTGCGGTCTGGGCCTGGGATCTCGAGCAGGCCAAGAGCGATCCTTACAAGTCCGAAGTTCTGGCAGCCTTCCAGGAAGCGGCAAAGCATGCCTTCCCGGTTGCGCAGACACCTGCATGGACCGAGATTTCGAACGCCATCTTCCCGGAGCTTCAGGCCGCGATCGTCGGCGACAAGACCTCGAAGGAAGCGCTTGATGCCGCTGCCGCCAAGGCAACGGAAATCATCAAGCAATTCTAGCAACTGAAGGTGCCGCGCCACATGGTGCGGCACCTTTCTTCGAAACGGCGCGCGGTGGCGCGATTGCATCGCAGGACGCCCGAGGCTGGCGATTGCAGCAAGCCCGGCACTGCCCGATACTTCACCTGATTTGGGACCCGTGAACCATGAGGCCTCGCAGGCTCTCTGCACCCGTGCTTTTGCTGTTGCCGGCCTTCATCGTGCTGGCGGCGGTCGTGCTGGTTCCGTTGCTCCTGTCGCTCTATTCGAGCTTCACGCCGTTCCGGCTGACGCGCCCCGCAACCTTCTTCACCTTCATCTGGTTCGACAACTATCTCAGCATCTTCGCCAGCCGCGACTTCTGGTGGGCGTTCGGGCGCACCGTGCTTCTGCTCACGGTTGCCCTCAATCTCGAAATGCTGCTCGGTCTCGGCCTCGCCATGCTGGTGGAAAAGGCTTCGCGCGGCCAGCGCCTGCTGCGCACGCTGATGATGTTTCCGATGATGTTTTCACCGATCCTCGTCGGCTTCCAGTTCAAGTTCATGTTCAACGACAATGTCGGCGTGGTGAACAACGCGCTGCAGTCGCTTGGGCTGAGCAATAGCGCCATTCCCTGGCTGATCGACGGTGGGCTTGCCTTCTTTGCCATCTCGGCAGCTGAAATCTGGTCTTCGACCTCGGTGTTCGCGATCCTGATCCTGGCCGGCCTGCTCGCCATGCCGAAGGAACCGATCGAGGCGGCGCGCGTCGATGGCTGCACGCCCTGGCAGACCTTCCGCTATGTGACGTGGCCGTTCGTCATGCCGTTCGCCTACATCGCCATGACCATCCGCTCGCTCGACGTCGCGCGCGCCTATGACATCGTCAAAATCATGACCGACGGTGGTCCTGCCGGCCGCACCGAACTGTTGTGGACGCTGATTTCGCGAACCGCCTATGGCGACGCGCGCATGGGGCTGGCCAACGCCATGGCCTATGTTTCGATCATCCTGTCGATCGTCTTTACCGTCTATTTCTTCCGCAAGCTCGCGGCGGCGCGTGTCCAGATTGGCGCGGAGTGGTGATGATGGACGACAACGCCACCGCACGCTTCAAGCGACGCCTGCTCAAGATCGCCCATCAGATCGGCCTGTTCCTCGCCATGGTGATCATCTGCCTGCCCGGCATCTGGATCGTGCTGACGTCGCTGCGGCCGCCCGTCGAGATCATGGCCAAGCCGCCGGTGTGGATCCCACAGGAGATCAACCTCGATGCCTATGTCGCGATGTTCTCCGGCGTCGGCAAGGGCGGCATCCCGGTTCTGGAATACTTCCGCAATTCGCTGATCATTTCGGTCACCTCGACGGTGATCGCCATCGCCATCGGCATGGCCGGCGGCTACGCCTTCGCCCGCTTCCGCTTCCGCGGCAAGTCGGGCCTGTTCCTCGGACTGATGCTGACGCGCACCGTGCCGGGCATTGCGCTGTCGTTGCCGCTGTTCTTCGTCTATGCGCGGCTCGGCATCATCGACACGCATTTCGGCCTGATCCTTGCTTACGTCGCGCTCAATATCCCTTTCACCATCTGGCTGATCGACGGCTTCTTCCGCCAGGTGCCGAAGGATCTGGCCGAGGCGGCGCAGATCGACGGCTGCACCCGCTGGCAGGCGTTCTGGCAGGTCGAGTTCCCATTGGCCGGACCGGGCATCGCCTCATCCGCGATCTTCGCCTTCCTCACCTCGTGGAACGAGTTCGCGCTCGCCTCGCAGCTCACACGCTCGGTCAATTCCAAGACCCTGCCGGTCGGGCTGCTCGACTATACCGCCGAATTCACCATCGACTGGCGCGGCATGTGCGCGCTTGCAGTCGTGATGATCATCCCGGCGCTGACCCTCACCTTCATCGTTCAAAAGCATCTGGTTTCCGGGCTCACGTCCGGCGCGGTCAAAGGCTGATCCCATGGCAACCGTCTCGCTGAAAAAGCTCACCAAGCGCTACGGCAACCTGGAGATCGTGCACGGCATCGATCTCGACGTCGCCGACCGCGAGTTCATCGCGCTGGTCGGGCCGTCGGGTTGCGGCAAGTCGACGACCTTGCGCATGATCGCCGGGCTCGAGGAGATCAGCGGCGGCGTGATCGAGATCGGCGGCAAGGTGGTCAACGACCTGCCGCCGCGCTCGCGCAACATCTCCATGGTGTTCCAGTCCTACGCGCTCTATCCGCACATGACAGTGCGCGAAAACATGGGATTTTCGCTGAAGATCGCCAGCCGGCCCCAACCCGAGATCGACAGGCGCGTGGCCGAGGCTTCCGCCATCCTCGGCCTCGACCAACTGCTTGACCGCCGCCCGTCGCAACTGTCGGGCGGGCAGCGCCAGCGCGTTGCCATGGGCCGCGCCATCGTGCGCGATCCCGAAGTGTTCCTGTTCGACGAGCCGTTGTCCAATCTCGACGCCAAGCTGCGCACACAGATGCGCACGGAGATCAAGAAGCTGCACGCCAAGGTGAATTCGACGGTGATCTACGTCACCCACGACCAGGTCGAGGCGATGACCTTGTCCGACCGCATCGTCATCATGCGCGACGGCTATATCGAACAGGTGGGCACGCCGGATGAAGTGTTCAGGCGGCCGGCAACCCGTTTCGTCGCCGGCTTCATAGGCTCGCCGCCGATGAACCTGGTCGAGGCAGAAATCCGTGACGGCAAGGTCGATTTCGGCAAGGGAGAGACGCTCCCCCTGCCCCGGCAGTTCAAGGGCAAAGTGTCAGCCGGCCAGAAAGTCGTGCTCGGCCTTCGGCCTGATGATCTTTACCCAAGCGGGCACGGCATCCATTCCGGCGAGGAAGAAGACGTGCACCAGATCGAGTTGCCGGTTTCGGTTACCGAGCCTCTCGGCAACGAAACGCTGGTCTTTACCGAGTTCACCGGCCGCGACTGGGTTTCGCGCATGCTTAACCCGAGGCCGCTAAAGGCCGGCGACCGCATCAAGATGAGCTTCGACCTGTCGCAAGCCCATCTGTTCGATGCGGCAAGCGGCAACACACTGCGGAGCTGACGCCATGGCCAAGATCGAGAAGGTCGAGTTGCGCATGGTCGACCTTGCTCCCAAGGTCAAGCGCACCGACGCCATCCAGAGCTTCGTCTCGCAGGAAACGCCTATCGTCACCATCACCGACAGCGACGGCGCGGTCGGGACCGGCTACAGCTACACCATCGGCACCGGTGGCTCATCGGTGATGCGGCTGCTTGCCGATCATCTCGCCCCACGCATCATCGGCCGAGACGCCGACATGATCGAGGCGATCTGGCACGACCAGGAATTCGCCACCCACGCCACCACCATCGGCGCGATCACCTCGATTTCGCTTGCAGCGATCGACACAGCGCTTTGGGACCTGCGCGCGAAGAAAATGGCGCTGCCGCTGTGGAAGCTGGCCGGCGGCGCCAAGGATCGCTGCCCGCTCTACACGACCGAAGGCGGCTGGCTGCACATCGAGACACAGGCATTGGTGGACGACGCGCTGCAGGCCAAGGCACGCGGTTTTCGCGGCTCGAAGGTCAAGATCGGCAAACCGCACGGATCGGAAGACCACGCCCGCCTGTCAGCAGTTCGCAAGGCTCTCGGCGACGGCTATGAGATCATGACCGACTGCAACCAGGCCTTCACTGTCGATGAGGCGATCCGCCGGGCCGACCGCCTGCGCGATCTCGACCTTGCCTGGATCGAGGAACCGCTGCCGGCGGACGACATCGATGGCCATGTGCGGCTGTCGAATTCGACGGCAACGCCGGTCGCCGTTGGCGAGTCGCTCTATTCGATCCGCCATTTTCGCGAATACATGCACAAGGGTGCATGCTCCATCGTGCAGGTCGATGCCGGACGCATAGGCGGCATCACGCCGTGGCTGAAGGTGGCGCATGCCGCAGAGGCATTCGACATCCCCGTCTGCCCGCACTTCCTGATGGAACTGCATGTCAGCCTGGCCTGCGCAGTGCAGAACGGCAGATATGTCGAATACATCCCGCAACTGGATGAGATCACCGCAAGCCGCATGCGTGTCGAGGACGGTTATGCCTACGCACCGAGCGAACCGGGCATCGGCATCGACTGGGATTGGGACGCGGTAAAGGCGCGCAGCATCGCCGAATTCACGCACGAGATCGGAGGCCGGTGATGCAGCGCATGGCGATGGTGCTTGGGCTCAAGGCGGATGCGATTGCCGACTACAAGCGCATCCACGCCGCTGTGTGGCCGGACGTGCTGGCGATGATAACGGCATGCGGCATCCGCAACTACTCGATCTACCTGAAGGAGCCGGAGAACATGCTGTTCGGCTACTGGGAGTATCACGGCACCGATTTCGCCGCCGACGCGGCCAGGATGGCAGCCGACCCGAAGACCCAGGAATGGTGGGCAATTTGCATGCCGATGCAGGCACCGCTGGACACCCGCAAGGAAGGCGAATGGTGGGCGATGATGGAAGAGGTTTTCCATCATGACTGACCGCCACGGCGACACCCGCGCCTTCGACCCGGCCTCGCTCATGCAGGCATGGCCGTCGCCCTCGGCACCCCGCCCGGTGGTGACGTTCGGCGCAGGTTCGATAGTCGGCGACGCCCACTTTCCTGCCTACAGGAAGAGCGGCGTGCCGATCGCCGGGCTCTACGACCCCGATCTGGCCAAGGCCGGGAAACTGGCCGAGGCCTGGGGCGTGACTGCATTTCGCACGGTCGAGGAAGCGGTTTCAGTCAAGAATGCCGTGTTCGACCTCGCAACGCCGCCTGAGTTCCATGCCGAGGTGCTGCGCGCACTGCCGGATGGAGCACCGGCGCTGATCCAGAAGCCGATGGGCAGCAACCTCACGGCTGCGACGGAAATCCTGCAAATCTGCCGCGACAAGAAACTCGTGGCGGCGGTCAATTTCCAGCTTCGCTTCGCGCCGATGATGCTGGCGCTGAAGGATGCGATTGCCAAGGGTTGGCTGGGTGAGATCGTTGATTTCGATGCCTGGATCGCCCTCGATACGCCGTGGCACCTGTGGCAGTTCCTGCTCAAGGCGCCGCGTGTCGAAATCGCGCTGCACTCGATCCACTATCTCGACCTGATCCGGCAATTGCTTGGCGATCCGGCTGGCGTCCACGCCAAGACGCTTGGCCATCCCAAACACACCGTCGCCCAGACCCGCACGAGTGCCATTCTGGACTATGGTGATACGCTGCGCTGCGCGCTGTCGGTCAATCACGATCACAAGTTCGGCCGCAAGTACCAGGCCTGCGAGTTTCGCATCTCGGGCACCGAGGGTGCGGCCTACCTGAAACTCGGGGTCAATCTCGACTATCCGCGCGGCGAGCCGGATATCCTCGAAATCCATCCGAAGGACGGCGACGGCTGGGTGTCTGTCCCGTTGCAAGGGGCGTGGTTTCCCGATGCCTTTGTCGGGCGCATGGCCAACCTGCAACGCTTCATCGCCGGAGAGGATGCCGAACTGGTCAGTTCGGTCGAGGATGCATGGACAACGATGGCGCTGGTCGAGGCGGCCTACGCATCGAGTTCTTCACCGGCGACCCCGCTTGCCAAGCGGCCCTCCGGCCAAAACCAAACTGACTGAAAGGCCTGCAACATGACCACAAATCTCAAAGGCAAGACCGTGCTGGTGACGGCGGCAGCGCAAGGCATTGGCCGGGCCAGCGCGCTGGCCTTCGCCAGGGCCGGTGCCAAGGTCTACGCCACCGACATCAACGAAACGCTGCTTGGCGAGTTGAGCAGCGAAAGTGGAATTTCCGCCCACAGGATGGACGTACTGAACGATGCCGACGTGACCTCGGTGATCAGCCGGATCGGACCGGTCGATGTGCTTTTCAACTGCGCCGGCTTTGTCCACTCCGGCACCATCCTCGATATGCAGGACGCGGACCTCGATTTCGCGCTCAACCTCAATGTCCGTTCGATGATCCGCACCATCCGCGCCGTGCTGCCCGGCATGCTCGAGCGCAAAGACGGCACGATCATCAACATGTCGTCGGTTGCCAGCAGCATGAAGGGTGTTCCCAACCGCTTCGCCTATGGCGTGACCAAGGCGGCGGTCATCGGCCTAACCAAGGCTGTTGCCGCCGACTATGTGACGCAAGGCATTCGCTGCAACGCGATCTGCCCAGGGACGGTGGAGAGCCCTTCGCTTGCCGACCGCATGCGCGCGCAGGGCGACTACGACAAGGCGCGGGCAGCCTTCATCGCACGCCAGCCCATGGGCCGGCTGGGGACCCCGGAAGAGATCGCCGAACTCGCCGTCCATCTGGCCGGCGCGACCTACACGACCGGCCAAGCCTACGCCATCGACGGCGGCTGGACCATTTGACGAACCCTGAGAGAACGACATGAAACTTTTGCGCTACGGCGAGGCCGGCCACGAAAAGCCGGGCCTTCTCGACACTGACGGCAATATTCGCGACCTCTCCGGCGTTGTGGCCGACATCGGTGGCAAGGCTATCGATCCAAAGTCGCTGGCAAGGCTGGCAAAGCTCGATCCGGCGACATTGCCCATCATCGGCGGTGAACCGCGCCTCGGACCGTGCGTAGCCGGGACCGGCAAGTTCATCTGCATCGGTCTCAACTATTCCGACCATGCGGCTGAGACCGGCGCGACGGTTCCGCCCGAGCCGGTGGTCTTCATGAAGGCGACATCGGCCATCGTCGGCCCCAATGACGGCGTGACGATACCGCGTGGCTCCCAGAAAACAGACTGGGAGGTCGAACTCGGCGTCGTCATCGGCAGGACGGCAAAATATGTGAGCGAAGCCGATGCGCTGGACTGCGTGGCCGGATACTGCGTCATCCACGACGTTTCCGAGCGCGCTTTCCAGATTGAGCGCTCCGGCCAATGGACCAAGGGCAAGAGCTGCGACACCTTTGGCCCGACCGGACCATGGCTGGTGACCAAAGACGAGATTGTTGACCCGCAGGACCTTGGCATGTGGCTAAAGGTCAATGGCGAGGTCATGCAGAACGGCTCGACGAGGACCATGGTCTACGGCGTCGCCTATCTCGTCTCCTATCTCAGCCAGTTCATGAGCCTGCACCCGGGCGACATCATTTCGACCGGCACGCCTCCCGGCGTCGGCATGGGCATGAAGCCGCCCCGCTACCTGAAATCCGGCGACGTGGTCGAACTCGGCATCGACGGCCTTGGATCGCAAAAGCAGAACATCACCGCGGATCGCTAGTTCGAGAGCAAAGATGACCAAGATCACCAACCTTCGCACGCACGATCTCCGCTTTCCGACGTCGCAGCACCTCGACGGTTCGGACGCTATGAACCCCGACCCGGATTATTCGGCCGCCTATGTCGTTCTGGAGACGGACAAGCCGGGTCTCGAAGGGCACGGCCTGACCTTCACCATCGGCAGGGGAACCGACATCTGCGTTCTGGCGATCGAGGCGATGCGCCATCTCGTCGTCGGTCTTGACCTCGACTGGATCAAGGAGGACCCGGGCCGCTGCTGGCGTCATCTCACCAGCGACAGCCAACTGCGCTGGATCGGCCCGGACAAGGGCGCCATCCACCTTGCCACCGGCGCCGTGGTCAACGCGATCTGGGATCTTTGGGCAAAGGAAGCAGGCAAGCCGGTGTGGAAACTGGTTGCCGACATGAGTGCCGCTGAAATCGTGAAGATCGTCGATTTCCGTTATCTTGGCGATGTGCTGACGCCGGACGAGGCGCTGGCGATCCTGCAAAAAGCGGAACAGGGCCGGACAGGACGGGAAGCCGTTCTGCGGCGCGAAGGCTATCAGTGCTACACGACATCTGCCGGATGGCTCGGCTATTCCGACGAGAAGCTGCGGCGGCTCTGCCAGGAGGCGGTGGACGCGGGCTTCCAGCACGTAAAGCTGAAGGTCGGCCACAACGTTGACGACGATGTCCGCCGGCTGGCCATCGCGCGCGACGTCATCGGCCCCGACCGCTACCTGATGATCGATGCGAACCAGGTCTGGGAAGTGCCGCAAGCCGTCGGCTGGCTGGAAAAGCTGGCCTTCGCCAATCCCTTCTTCATCGAGGAACCGACCAGCCCGGACGACATTGCCGGCCATCGCAAGATCCGCAAGGCAGTTTCCCCGATGAAGGTCGCAACCGGCGAGATGTGCCAGAACCGCATCATGTTCAAGCAGTTCATCGCCGAAGGCGCGATCGACGTGGTGCAGATCGATTCATGCCGTCTCGGCGGCCTGAACGAGGTGCTCGCCGTGCTCCTGGTGGCGGCGAAGTATAACCTTCCGGTCTGGCCGCATGCGGGCGGCGTTGGCCTTTGCGAATACGTCCAGCATCTGTCGATGATCGACTATCTTTGCGTATCCGGTACCAAGGACGGGCGCGTCATCGAATATGTCGATCACCTGCATGAGCATTTCATCGAGCCCTGCGTCATCGAAAACGCTGCCTACATGCCGCCAGCCCTGCCCGGCTTTTCCATCGAGATGAAGGCGGCATCGATTGCGGCCTATGATTTTGGCCGTCGGAGCGCGTGAGCGTCGACCGACAGATCGAATTCATTTCGCTTGAGGAGAATGGGAAGCGTTTGGGTCGCTAATGCCGTTGGTGGTGTTTGCAGTCTTGAGCGAACTAGTCTTTGGTTTGGTTTGGCTGGTTTACAGGGAAACTACAGGGAATTTGAATAATTTTGGATGCGGGAGGCGCATTCTGATGCCCAATTGCGCGGTAATAACAATGGGTTGAGGAGAAATTCCCTACTACAGGTAACAGGGAATTGAAATTTGCGGATCAGGGAACAGGTGGCCGGTTAACAGGGAAGTTGCAGCTTGTTACAGGCAATTGTAGCAGCAACAGCTGCCCGGCGGCCCGACCCGATCGGACAGTGATTCAAGCTTCGTCGTCCACATCAGCGGCATGCAGAAGAATGATCGCGTGTCCGTTTTCCTGGGTGAAGACCTGAACGGCGAGCTCGACTGAAGGGACGCGGATGAGCCAGTCTCGCCGATCCGTCTCAGTCATCTCGGAGGTGCCCGCCTCTAGAGACACGCTTGGCAGGATCGGCAGTGGATCACCTTCCTTAAGTCCGATCCAGGGAAATTGGCTGCCGCGGACCGTGTAGATGAATTCATCGTTCTTGGCAAAGATCACCGCCAACGGTTCCTTGTGCAGTTCGACATAGCGGCGGGCAGCGGCGGCCTTGCTGATATCGAGCGCCACATGCATGGAGAGCACGTGTTCGAGGTCCGGAAGTCGGCGCAGATAAGGTTTGACTAGGCGCGGCGGCGCTAAGAGCTCGATCGCGAACTGATTGGCTTCGCGCTCTTGCTCTACATGACGCGCATTACCAGATGGCGATGCCATGTCACGCTGGCTGCAGCGAAAGCCAGCATCCTCTGTCGGGACATGCCATCCGCACAGAAAATGACCAAGCTCGTGGGCGAGTGAGTAGTTCCTGCGTTGCGGTGAGGCCAGCGAATTAAGCAGGACGGTTCCGAAATCACGCTCAGGTTGGGTCAGCAGCATGCCTTCGAAATTTTTAAGCGGCCTGGTCTTTATCTCATCGATGTCCAGCGCCCGTGCGATATCATGGACGGGAACCGGACCTGGAATCTCACCCATCTGGCGGTGAATCTCGGCAGCGATCCTCATCGGATCAGTAGCAACATCATCTATGTCTATGCGTTCAAGCGCGACGCTGCTGTTCACGTTCTTTGCGCCGCCTGATGTAGGACTGGATCATGTCGTCGACGGCGAGGCGTTCATGGTCTTCCAACTGACCTGCCAGCCGAAACATGCGGGCCAATTCCGGATCGGCATCCTTGGCCTCTATGTCCTCACCAACCAGGAAAGCGACGGAGACCTTGAAGTGATTGGCCAGCCCCTCGATCACGGCAAGCGAGGGATTGGCCGACCGTCCCCGCTCAAGATCCCAGATGTGGGTCTTGGTCACCCCAACAGCGCTGGCGACATCCTGCAGCGATTCCTTGGCATTGCGCCTGAGTTCGGCAATGCGGGCCCCGAAAGCCATACAAACCTCCATTGTGGGATTGCCGAGAGCAAAGCACAGGGCAGGATCGGCGTCAACACAGCCTTACGTGAACGGGCATCTTGACGAACAATTTATCGTCAATATGATCTAACGATATCGGCCACCGATTCGGAAAGGCAAGTCGCAATGACAGACCCGGCCATTGACATGATCCCGCCCTCACAACTGCATCCATGGGCCAAGAATGCCCGCACGCATTCCAAGAAGCAGATCAGGCAGATCGCCGACAGCATCAAAACGTTCGGCTTTACCAATCCCGTGTTGATCGACGCCGACAACACCATTCTCGCTGGCCACGGCCGGGTTGAAGCGGCCAGATTGATTGGGATGGACCAAGTCCCCTGTGTTCGCCTCGAACATATGACACCCGAACAGAAGCGAGCCTATGTGCTTGCGGACAACAAGCTGGCGCTGAACGCGGGATGGGATGACGAACTGCTGGCCGACGAATTGAAAGCCCTGCTCGACATCGATCTCGACTTCGACCTTGAGATTACCGGCTTCTCGCATGCCGAGATTGACAGCCTCGTCGAAGGTTTGATCCCGGAAGAGCCGGGCGATCCAGAGGATGATGTGCTGCCGGACATCGATCCTTCCGCCTCGCGCTGCCAGTCTGGCGACATCTTCCAGCTCGGCCGTCACCGACTGGTGTGCGGCTCTGCACTTGATCCGGTTGTCGTTGCTGCCCTGATGGATGGCGAGCACGCCACCATGGTGTTTACCGACCCACCCTACAATGTTCCCATCGATGGCCATGTCGGCGGATCCGGCAAGATCAAGCATCGCGAATTTGCGATGGCCAGCGGTGAGATGTCGACAGACCAGTTCATCGTCTTTCTCAAGACCGCCTTCACCAATCTCGCCTCGGCGAGTGTCGACGGATCTATCCACTTCATCTGCATGGACTGGCGCCATATTGGTGAGATTCTGGCGGCGGGCGAAGAAATCTATTCGGAATTCAAGAACCTGATCGTGTGGGCAAAAGACAATGGCGGCATGGGTACCTTCTACCGCTCCCGCCATGAACTCATCTTTGCCTTCAAGCACGGCGACTCTGCTCACATCAACACGTTCGAGCTTGGGCAACATGGGCGCTATCGCACCAATGTCTGGCAGTACAAGGGTGTCAACACCCTGAAGGCAGGCCGCATGGATGAGCTTGCCCTTCATCCGACGGTCAAGCCTGTGCAGATGATTGCCGATGCGATCAAGGATGTGTCCGGGCGTGGCGATATCGTGCTGGATCTCTTCGCAGGTTCGGGCTCCACCTTGATTGCCGCCCACAAGACGGGTCGTCGTGCTTATCTGTGTGAACTCGATCCAATCTATTGCGACCGCATCATCAGGCGTTGGGAGGCCTATGCCAAGGACGAGGCTGAACAGATTGCCTGTGGCATCGGAACGCCTAATCAATTGCGTGAGGCAGCCGAGTGATGGCCGGGCCGGACGATCCCCGTCGCAAGGCACTTGCCGTTCGCCCAGGTTCTGGCAACTACACGGTTGGCTATGGCAAGCCGCCGGAAGAGAACCGTTTCCAGAAAGGACAATCCGGCAATCCGCGCGGCCGCCCCAAGGGCAGTCGCAACAAATCAAAATTGCCCGCCCTCAACGAAGAGCGCATGAAATCCATCCTGCTGGAGGAAGCCTATCGCACCATCAGGCTCAACGAAGGCAATACCCAGGTCACCATTCCGATGGCCCAAGCCGTCATTCGTTCGCTGGCCGTCAATGCCGCCAAGGGCAACCAGCGAGCACAACGCTTGTTCACCGAGTTGCTCTTCACCACCGAGCGTGAGAACAAGCGCCTTCATGACGACTTCCTCGACGCGGCAATCTCCTACAAGGCCAGCTGGGAACGCGAGTTCGAACGGCGGCAACGCCTTGGCACAACCGGTCCCGAACCCCTTCCCCATCCCGATCATGTCATCGTCGACATCCGCACCGGAGAAGTCGCCATCAAAGGCCCGGCAACGCCGGAAGAAAAGGTCAGGTGGGACTGGATGCGCGAGCGCAAGCAGGAGTACATCAAGGAAGTCGAAGAACTGGAGCAGCTCCTGCTCGACGAGCCTGACTACCCCTACAAGGAACAGGTCATCGCCGACATTGAACACAACACCAAGATCATCAATATGATCAGAAGGGTCATGCCGGATTAAACTCGGACACGCAGCCGAAGTTCTTGCGGCTGGAGGCGCGGTCAATTGTCGGAGGGATGTGCCTCCTCAAGGTCCCGCATGACCGCAGGCTGTCCTTCGACGCCTATCCGGCACAGCCAGTGTCCGTCGCCCACTTCATCGAGAGTGCGTCAGACCCTAAAAGGGGGTCAGACTCAATCTCGCTGCATGTGAAGAATGATATCGCCTGATTTCGAGAGGGGATCAGCGTGATGGAACGGAGATTTGGGTCGACGAGACTGGCGCCGGTGGGATTGCTCGTGGAGCATGCCGAAATCAACACGGATTGTGTATTTCTTGACGTGCGCGCTACGGCGCTTTCGGCAAAGTGCCCGTGCTGCGGGACGAGTTCGCGCCGGACGCAGAGCCGATATATGCGGCAAGCCGCCGATCTGCCCATCGCCGGCCGAGGGGTGGTCTTGCGGGTGACGGTTCGCCGTTTCTGGTGCGACGCCGTTCTTCGTCGCCGCCGCATTTTTGCCGAGCGGTTTGGCACCGATATTTTAGCACCGTTATCACGGAGAACCGGACGCCTCGAGACCATCGTTCATCACTTGGGACTGGCGCTGGGCGGCAGGCCTGCCGCAGTTTTTGCCGATCGCCTGATGATGCCGGTTATGCTAGCTTAACCTGGTGTCCGAAAAACCGGCAGCAGGCTAGTAACCTAAGCTGAGCTGGATGGTCATTTTTTGGTATGAAGCAGCCATCTAACTTGCTTCTAATGCCTGCTTTGGTGAATCCACCACTGCCAACGCTTCGACCATGGTGGGCGTTTGCCAAATAGAGGCTATTCTGGGGACTTGGTCACATCGCGGACCGTCTTGTTCCAACCTTCAAGCTGATCGTCTGGCACCAAGCTGCAAGCCGGAAGTGGCAATAATCGCGACCTGCTCAGGCCCTACGATGTCTGCGTTCAGAATCTGCACGCGTATCTGGATGCAGCGTTCTCCAAGTCGTAGCCCTTGATGGAAGTATAGTTTCTTCCTGACCCTTGGATCGACGTTTGCTGCCCCGTTGTCAGTAGGCCTGCGTCAGCTGTCGTTGATAGCGCGGGCCCTCCTGTCGTGCTCAGATTATCTTCGTCAAAATGGACGGTGACATACATGCCGTCACAGCTATTGGTTACGCGATAGATTGCGCGTCCACCCTGACTGTTTCGCCCAACTGGCTCGACAGAAATACATCGACAGTCCTTCGCACTCAGTTTCCGTTTTCCGAGAGGAGACGTATCAGGTTTAGCGCCAAGCTTGCTGAGATATGCCTCCACCCAAGGTCTGCATGCGGTAAGAGTGTCCTGTGCTGACGGATTGTGTCCTTGTGCGTGAAAGACGGACTCGAACGGGGACCTTCCTTCGCGCAGTGCACGATCGTAGGTTCCTCGTGCGCCACCGTCCCGGAAAACCCAGTCAACACTCTCCTTGGCTTCGGTTTCACACATTGCCTGGGAGGAGGGTTGAGAACTACCTGTGCTCCCTTGATCGCAACGGAACGGCTCTCCTCGCTTGTACGCTTCCAGCGAGCTCGCGGCGCGACCGCCCGCTTTCTGACATTCCTTGACGAAAATGTCGTAAATCCAATCGCCTTCTTGGCTCTGCGCACGATCGATTGCGAAGAGCATAAGCAAGCACAGGGAGACGCCGAGGGCGAGCTCCCGTACGGGCACGCGCCGCTGCTTGCCGGGAATGACGAACATCAGTTGAGCGAACTCATGTTTGAGGCTCTTGTAGCGCAAGTTTGGGCAAGATCATATCGGCCCGCTGCCGCATACATTCGCTGACAATCCTCAAAGGCGCCACGCTGGCTATATCCCGTCGGTCTTGCGACCCCGGCGGAACCAGAACCATATGATGCGCCGCTGGACGAATAACCGCCGCCCGAGGATGCCCCCGAGACGGCGGCGGCAACACCTAACCCAGCCGCCGCCACTTGCACCATCTCATTCGAAGTACAGCCAGACAACGTCAATAATGCCACAAACAATGAAAGCTTCTTCATAGCAATTCCCCCTGAATGCCCTAACGTTACAGTTATTTTCGTTTTGCTTAAATGGCAAGTAGGGTACAAGCTCACAATGTCCATGAGGTGTCTTGTATGTGATTATCGTCACTACAATTTTAGGCAAGCATCAGTCCCATAAAGGCGACAAGAATACCTACAACGGCTACTGTATAGAACGATAGAAGTAGCTGACCCCACTTGGCAGAGACCCTTCGGTCTAAACGCAAAGCCGATGTTCGTGGCGCAGCCATTTGTAAATCTGCGTCACCGGATATCGCACAGCTCTTTTCTCTGCAGATTTTTTGCTATTTGGGTGTGATTTTTTCGATTTGCAGCTTTGACTTCGGGTTCCTACATCGCCCGTTTGCGGCCTCCCCCAGAGCCGTAGGGTCGCCGCTCGCGTGGCGGGGAAGTGACAGTGTTCGCTTCACCCGAAGACCAATCCGCCCGAAATGGCCGCAGCACTTTTCCACTATGCCGCGCGCAGCGGCGGCGCGCTGCTGGGACTTTCCCGTCACGAGAATTTCGGCCTGACGTTGGTGGAGGCTGCAACTGCGGGGCTGCCGGTCGTCACGTCTGGGGCCGGTGGCATGTCAGACATCCTCGACATCTGCAAGAATGGCATTGTCGTCGACCCCGACAAGCCGCCACTGACCATCAACGACATCGCCGATCAGTTGGGTAAGGTTGCACGGGTTTGCGAAGCGGAGTTTAAAGCAAAAGGCGATTCAGTTTGCGCTAACATTTCTGCTCAGCAAGCCGAAGCCAAAGGCGACGACAGTTGTCAGTCAGGTTCAGGCGAAAAGCACCAACAAAGCTGTTCCTACCAAGGCCGATCTGGTCTTGAAGAAGCTGAGCACCACAAAAGGCACAACGCTTACGAAACTGGTCGACCTGACTGGATAGCAGCAGCACTCGGTGCGCGGCTTTCTGTCCGGCACAGTGCGAAAGAAATTAGACCTCAAATTGGTCAGCGAGCTGGGTACTGGATCGCTCCCGACGCGACCTGAAGCCGATCGAAATCCGCAAGGGTAAATACCTGAATGACCGAATTGAACCGGATCATCGGCGCATCAAGCGCCGCGTCCAGCCAATGCTCGACTTCAAATCACAGGCATCAGCCATCATCATCTTGTCCGGCATCGAGATGGTCCACATGATACGCAACCGACAGGAGAGAGGCGCCTTCAGTCCGAATCCATCCTTGGCCGAGCAGTTCGCAATTCTTGGAGCACAATTGGCCTCGGCCCCAGTCTCTTTTGCCCATCCAGGATTTGCTGTGGCCGCCTTGCGGGCGGTTGCCTTCTTACGAGCCGACCTAGCTGGTGTGGCTAGCGCTTACTTCGGCAGGGCCGCGGCCATCATCAAACAGCGAGAAAGGATCAAACGACAGACCATTGAACAGCGGCGCTTGCAGCACCGCAACATTGCCGCTTAACAACAATCCCAAGACAAGGCCGGCACTTCGCTAAGCTACACCTCAATATGGGCCGAACGTTCTGACGACAGACAGATTAGATATCTGACGATAGGTGACACGAATACAATCCGGTCGCACGTTACCAGAATTATTCATTTTTGAAGAGATTGACAACCCTGTAATCGACAATATTCATGGGCAACAATAGCGGTAATCCTATAGATTTGCAGCTTAAAGTACCTTAGCGAGGAATGCCTGTGTCTGCGGATGAGAAGGACTTCCAAGAACATTCGCTGGACTTCCTTCTTCAACGATCTCGCCTCCGGCCATGAATACCACCCGATCCGCCACTTCTCGAGCGAAGGCGATTTCATGTGTGACGACGATCATGGTCATGCCACTTGCGGCCAGGTCGCGCATGACATCCAAAACATCGGAAACCAGTTCGGGGTCGAGGGCGCTGGTCGGTTCATCGAATAGGATCAGCTTGGGCCGCATGGCCAGCGCCCGCGCAATGGCGACGCGCTGCTGCTGGCCGCCCGAAAGTTGGCGCGGATAGGCGTCGACCTTCTCAGCCAGGCCGACCCGCTTCAGGATGGCATGCGCCCGCTCCGTCACCTCCTGGCGCGGCTCCCGCTTCACGCCGATCGGCCCTTCAATGATGTTTTGAAGTACGGTCATGTGCGGGAACAGATTGAAATGCTGGAACACCATGCCGATGTGGATGCGCTGGCGCGCGATCTCATGCTCGTGCATTTCCTGAAGATAACCGTTGGCTTCCTTGTAGCCAATCAGTTCACCGTCGACCCGGATGCGGCCTTGGTCAATGCGCTCCAGATGATTGATGCAGCGCAGGAACGTGCTCTTGCCCGAACCCGACTGGCCGAGCAGGCACATGACCTGCCCGTTCGAAAGCGACAGGTTGATCCCCTTAAGCACTTCAAGAGCGCCAAAGGATTTGCGCACGCCTGTCGCCTGCACCATCACCTTGGCAGATGGCTCGACTTGACTAGTCATGACGCGTTCCCTTTCCTGTCGGTCTCGATCAGGCGGCTGCGGGCGAAGCCGAAGAAATCGCGTGCGCTTTGCAATGGTGTTGGCGGCAGGCTGCGGCTGCCGCCGCGGGCGTAATGGCGTTCGATATAGTATTGAATGACGCTCAGGATCGAGACGATGATCAGATACCAGATGACCGCAACCATCAGCAGCGGGATCGTTTCAAACGTGCGCGTATAGATCGTCTGCGCCGCGAACAGAAGTTCCGGCACGGCGATGATGGAGACCAGCGCCGACATCTTGAGCATGTTGATGGTGTCGTTGCCGAGCGGCGGGATTATGACGCGCATCGCCTGCGGCAGCACCACCCGCCGTAGGAGCCGGCCCCGCGACATGCCGATGGACTGGGCCGCTTCGGTCTGGCCGTGGTCGATCGATATGATGCCCGCGCGGATGATCTCGGCGCTATAGGCGGCTTCGTTGAGGCTGAGGCCAAGTATGGCCGCGGTGTATGGCGTGATCAATGCATTGGCGTCGAGTTGGACGAACTCCGGGCCGATGAAGGGTATACCGAGCGAAATGTGGGGAAACAGCGCCGACAGGTTGTACCACAACAGCAACTGCACCAGCAGCGGCGAGCCCCGGAAGAACCACACGAACAGCCAGGACGAACCCGACAGGATCGGATTGGGCGACAGGCGCATGACCGCCAGCACCACGCCGAGCGAGATGCCGAGGACCATGGCAATGGCCGTCAGTTCGAGGGTGCGGCGCACGCCCAGCAGAATGGTCTGCGAGGTGTAGTATTGGCCCACCACCGCCCACTCGAAGCGTGGATTGGTGAAAAGCGTCTGCACCAGCATCGCCGCCAGC
Source organism: Mesorhizobium sp. FG116 (assembly GCF_057809835.1). NCBI lineage: Bacteria > Pseudomonadati > Pseudomonadota > Alphaproteobacteria > Hyphomicrobiales > Phyllobacteriaceae > Mesorhizobium > Mesorhizobium sp. FG116. Next base: position 32,808 of record NZ_JBMDKS010000011.1, on the reverse strand, counting down.
AGGGCCACGAAGGCCATGGCCACCCAGCGCCACGGATGCCTTGCCGGCCTGATGACCAGGTCGATCGTGGGATCGCTTTTCCTTCCTTCGGAACCGGTCTTGCTGGCCGACATGGCGTCGCACTCCTGGAGATATTGGCCGTCCGGTGGCGTCTGGAGCGGTGGATATCCGGACCAAACCGGGCCGCCGCCCTGTCCATCGGGCCGGAAATCGAGTTCCGCTTTCCGGCCCGGTCTGATGAGTCCGCCTTACAGGCCGGTGCCCTCGTTGATCGTCACCTCCTTGACGGCGCCGACCTCCTGGCCCCACTTCGTTAGGATCTTGGCGTAAGTGCCCTCGTCGATCAGCGCCTGCACCGTGGCTTGCAGGGCCTTGGCCAGTTCGTTCGATTCCTTGGGCAACACCAGCCCGTAGGGTCGCGGCGCGTAGGAGGCGTCCGGCACCTCGAACTCGCCCGGATGCTGCTGCGAGATATAGGCACCGGCGGAGGTGTCGATCATCGCCACGTCGGCGCGGCCCGATTGCAAGGCCAGCACGATCTTGCTGGTGCCGGGATGCACCTCGACCTTGACCTCCGGCTTGCCGGCCTTCACGCACTCCTCAGAGGCCAGCCTTGCGTCTTCGATTTCGGTGGTGCCCTTGTCGATGGCGGCAGTCACGCCGCAGATGTCGGCAAGGCTGTGGATGTTCTTGGGATTGCCGTGCTTGACCAGGAAGCCGCCGCCGGAGATGAAATAGTCGACGAAATCGACCTTCTTGCGCCGCTCCTCGGTGTCGGTCATCGCCGACATGGCCATGTCATAGCGATTGGCGGCCAGTGCTGGGATGATGGCGTCGAAGCTCATGTTCTCGAATTCCAGCTTGACGCCGAGCTTCTGGCCGATCGCTTCCGCTAGATCCTTGTCCAGACCGATGATGGTGGTATTGTCGGTGTCGTAATATTCGAAGGGTGGATATTCGACGTTACTGGCGACCCTGATCTTGCCGGCCTCTTTCAGTTTGGCCGGCAGCATGGCGCTAAGATTTGCGTCCATGCTGGTGGCGATGTCGGTATCGGCGCTGGCCGGGCCCGCAAGCATCGATCCGACTGTCAGCAACGCGGCTGCGACACCCGCTACGAGTCGAATTCGACCAAAACATCCAAAGCTCATATCTTCACTCCCCTTCTGGTCGCCGTGGCGACGTTGAAAAACTTTGATACAGGCCGTTCGCCCAAACAGAGTCCTGCGGCGCGATACATCGAGACACTCCGCGCCAAGCTGTCCACACGACCCGGTCAGATCCGGCCGTTCGGCGGAATGCATTGGTATGACGCAGGCTTTTCCCACCGATTCCTCCACGGCGCCGCACAGCGCCAATCGATGATAAGTATATACTCACATAGACAACTTGGCGGAAGATGGATTGTCAAGCGCGATTTTGTCGCGCGCATACGCAATTTTCTTTGAACCGACAGATTTTACGGCCCGCGAGGGCACAGCACCGATCTCAAAGCCTGTCTTTAGACCCAAACTAACCGCAGTTGACCTGACGGGCTTGCGAAACGCTTGATTTGTGCGGGTTGGTGGACACATGACGCATTCATGTTGGTAGTCGCCATGACCACGCGCGGAGCCGGAGCGTTCGTCATGAAAGTGGCCACAGGCATACCGGATTGAACGGCAGCGTTTCGTCGTTCTCCAATTTTACCAGAGACTTTACGATTGCGTGGTGGCTTTCCCAGTTGCGGGCGCACTTTCCGATGCCCCGTAGATGACCGGTTCTTTAGGATACTGTGCATTATCCATGTTGTTTTCGAGCATGCGCAGAATCCCTTCCTGATTCTATCCCTTGCAGCGCAGGTTGTTTTCTCCGGTGGCGCGGACGGAATAGAGGATTTCTGGCTTTTCCGTCGTCATCCTCCTCGGAAAATTGGGCGACACAACAACAATTTTCGATCGTCATAAATGTATATATAACCACGTACATATCCACCAATCGAATTCGTCAGGAGCGAACAATGAGCTCTGCCAAGATTGATCGGCCGTTGAATACAAATTGCATCACGCGCAGAAAATCATCTCGACATGAACAAATCAGCGTGTGGCACATGAGTGGACGGATGTGGAGTTCCCACAAGCAGATTGACGTTGAGATTGACGAGATCGGCCCTTCTCTGGGCCAACAGGTACGCAACCACGTCCTGTCCAGGTCAATTCGAGAGAATGGCCATAAGGCTATCGAATACTATCTGAATCCCGATTGGCCGGGCTATTCAACGCTTCAAGAATGACAATTCACATCGCATTGCGTGATTTGTCTACAGAGGGCGTTCTGGTTCGTCTACAAGGCACCGGTACCATTGTCGCGGCCCGGCGTAGGCAATCAACGTTCCTAGAACTTCGCAGCATTCATGCGGAAGTCGAAGAGCACGGAAATCTGCATACCACCGATGTCATCAAGCTGGAGGCAGTAAATAGCGACTTTGCCATCGCAACGGAAATGAAAGTTGCCCCCGGGGATCAACGGTATTTCATTCCATTCTCGTTCATCGCGAAAATGGAAAACTGCTATAAATTGAGGACCGGTTCGTAAATCCGCGCTTTTCTCCAGACTATATGGAACAGGGTTTCACCAGTATCACTCCGCACGCCCACCTAATGGCGACGGAACCGCTAGAGGAAGTCGAGCATATCCAAGCCGTGCTGGCTGACGAGGCGAGCCGCAAACTTCTGGAGATGCAAACGGATGATCCTGTGCATATGTTGCGTCGTCGTACGTGGTCCGCACGGAATGATCGCCACCAGTGCACGACTCCTGCATCCTGGTTCCCGTTCAGCCTAGCCGGACGCATGGCGATGGCTCGCTAGGAGTGAGGCACCCTGCTGGCTGACTGCTACCGAAGTCCCGGCCATCTTGACAAACGCTCGATTTGTGGAAGATGCTTATGTTGCATATACAACTAAGTACAAATGGATGCCGCCATGTCGGGAAGTTTGCGTCCGAACGACGATCAAGGCTTTTGCGTTCCGCAACCAAGCAGCCGTCTGTCCGGCCTGCCCAGCTACGGGCGTGGCCGAGCCGGTCAGTCCGCTCATTTTTCACACCGCCTCGGCTCCAATGAAGCTCCCGATGCGCCAAGTCCTGTAGTGCAAGCTGCGGTTTCGGGCGCCATTGGCGCCGGGCATCGCTACCCGGACCTGCGCGGTGAGTCTCTCACCGAAGCATTGGCAAAGCGGCATGGCTTGGCCGAGGATTGCATCGCTGTATCCGCGGGCTCCATCGTCATGCTTGATCAATTGATGCGTGCTTACTGCGATGCGGGAGACACGGTCGTAATACCTTGGCGTTCCTATGAGGCATATCCGATTATCGCCGGTATCGCGGGCGCCCGTCTCGTCGAGGTGCCGCTCGATGCCGACCATCGGGTAGACCCCGATGCTATGCTGAAAGCCTGTGCGGATGGGGCACGTATCGTAGTGCTGTGCAATCCGAACAATCCTACCGGAACCGCCCTCGCCCAAGAGGACCTGGACGCCCTCTTGCATGCTTTGCCGAAAGATATCCTCATCATTCTTGACGAGGCCTATGCCGACTATGACCAGGACAGAACTGGGGTGGCAAACTCTCCCGCTGCCCGATTGGAGCACCATGCGAACCTTGTCGTCCTTCGTACCTTCTCGAAGGCATGGGGACTTGCCGGTATGCGTATCGGATACGGTCTGGCTGATCCTCAGATCATAGACGCCATCAACGCGGTAGCGCCTCCGTTTCCGCTCCCAGCCCCGGCAATCGCTGGCGCTCTGGCCACCCTTAAGGAAGACGGCGTTGTGGCAGAAAGGGTGGCATGTAGCGTCCAACAGCGTGGCCTTCTGACAGAAGGGCTGGAGGCGATGGGCCTGCCGGTCGCACGCTCGCGCGCAAACTTCGTATGGGTAGCGGTCCGCAACGAGGCTGACGATTTGACCCGCTACCTGCGCGAGGCGGGCATCGCCGTGCGCTGTTTCTCCGGTGAAGGGGTGCGGATCACGACCGGCATGGCGGCCGACACGGCGGCGGTGCTTGCCGCAGTCAATAATTGGCGATCGAGCACAAGCAGGCGTTAAGCAACGCGCCGGCTGGAGGAAAGACAACGATCATGACGAAGGCGCTACGACTCGGACAGAACCCGGTAAACTTGGACGATCTTATCGATGTAGCCCGGCATCGGTGTCCTGTGGCATTGACCGAGGCGGCCTGCGCCGCCATGCGTGTGAGCGAGGAGTGGGTTGCCAAACTGTCAGCACAGATGGACCGGGGAGAGCCAACCCAGGCAATCTATTCGATCAACACCGGCTTCGGGTCATTGTCGGGCCGACAGGCGTTCAAGACATCGGCTCAGGCGCGCGACCTTTCGCGGAGACTGGTGGTGTCCAATTCGGCCGGGGTCGGGCGACATCTCGACCAGGAAGTGGTGCGCGCTGCCATGCTCATCCGCGCCACCAGCCTGACGCGCGGCTACTCCGCCGTGCGTCGCGAGGTGGTGGAGACAATCCTTGCCATGCTGGAACGGGACGTGATCCCGGTCGTCCCCGAGTATGGCTCACTCGGCGCAAGTGGTGATCTCATCCCGCTAGCACACATGGCGCTGGTCATGTCGCGGGACGAAACTGGCGAAGCTGAGATCGACAGCGGCGAAGCCTGGTACAAGGGTGAACTGATGTCCGGCCTTGCAGCGATGCGCGCGGCAGGAATTGAACGTCTCGTCCTGGGGCCGAAGGAAGGATTGGCGCTTCTTAACGGGACGTCCTTTTCGACCGCTCAGACCGCGCTTGCTCTTGCCGATGCTGAAACCTTGCTGGCCACCGCCGAAGTGGCTGCGGCGATGTCAATCGAGGCACTGACAGGCTTCGGCGACGCATTCATCCCCGAGTTGCACGAGGCAAGAGGGCATCCCGGCCAGATCGAATGCGCAGCCAACATCCGCGGTCTTCTGGCGGGAAGCAAGTTGATTGATGGCGGTATAGAAAACGACCCGAAGCGCCAGCCGCCGCAGGACGCCTATTCGCTTCGGTGCGTACCGCAGGTGCTGGGTCCGGTGCGCGATACGCTGAAGTTCGTGCGCGGCATCATCGAGACGGAGGTGAATGCCGCGACCGACAACCCGCTTATTTTCGCCGATCGCCTGCCAGGGCGCAGTCTGAAGGCTCTGTCAGGCGGCAATTTCCATGCAGAATATGTCGCCTTCGCTGCCGACTTCCTATCAATCGTCGTGACCGAGATTGGCAATATCGCAGAGCGACGGCTGTTCCGGCTGAATGACGGCACCCTCAACCGTGGCTTGCCCGACATGTTGGTAGCCAGCGAACATGTGGGAATGGATTGTGGCTATATGCTGCCGCAATATCTCGCCGCGGCGCTGGTGTCGGACTGCAAGACACTTGCCCATCCCGACAGCGTGGATTCCATACCTACTTGTTCCAACCAGGAAGACCACGTCTCAATGGCCAACAATGCCGGGCGCCATGCTCGCCAGATCGTGCGCAACATCGAGAATGTCGTTGGCATCGAGGTGTTGATGGCCGCACAGGCATTGGAGCTACGACTGGCCGAAAGGCGCGAGGGACAGGATGCACTCTCGGCGGCCAGTCGGGCGGTGCTCGGGATGCTGCGCGCCAGTGCCGCGACCGACGGTCGACCGATCGATCATCTGGAACGCGATAAGGTCCTCTATCCGCGCCTGCATGCGGCAACGACCCTGGTTCACTCCGGTGCGGTCCTGCGGGCCGCCCGGACGGCGATGGGCTGATCACGATGCCGGCAGCAAGTGCTCTCCCCGAGACGCTTACCGAAGCCTTGCGGGCGCGATTTAAGGACCGTTTCCAGACGGGAGCGGCCATTTGCGCCCAGCACGGTGCCACTACCACGTGGATAGAGAACCAGCCGCCGAACGCTGTAATCTTCATCGAGAGCACATCTGAGGTCGCAGAAGCCGTCAAGCTCTGTGCAGAAGCCGGGGTGCCGATCATTCCGTATGGTGCCGGTAGTTCCCTGGAGGGGCAGTTGAATGCACCTAGAGGTGGAGTCTCCATCGACCTCTCGCGCATGAATGCTATTCTGTCCGTAAACACCGAGGACATGGATTGCGTCGTCCAACCGGGTGTAACCCGCAGCCGGCTCAACGAATATCTACGTGACACCGGATTGTTCTTCCCTCTCGACCCGGGCGCCGATGCCACGCTTGGCGGGATGGCGGCTACCCGAGCATCGGGAACAACAGCGGTGCTCTATGGCACGATGAAGGACGTTGTGCTGTCGCTGGAGGCCGTGATGGCTGATGGCCGGGTGATCCGGACCGGGCATCGCGCTCGCAAGAGCGCCGCCGGATACGACCTGACGCGACTGCTGATCGGTTCTGAAGGCACGCTCGGCATCATCACCGAATTGACATTGCGGCTGCGCGGTATTCCCGAAGCGGTTTCGGCCGCCCGCTGCAGCTTCCCGTCGGTCGAGGCCGCGAGCAATGCCGTGATCGGCGCACTTCAGTTCGGCCTGCCGTTTGCACGTATCGAATTGCTGGACGCAATGACAGTAAACGCCGTAAATCGATACTCGGGGCAGTCCCTTCCGGAAGCTCCATTGCTGTTGGCGGAGTTCCATGGCAGCCCGTCCTCCGTCACTGAGCACTCACAGACCTTTGCCGAAATCGCCCGCGACTATGGGGCGACCGGTCTCGACTGGACCACAGACCCCGAAGAACGGAGCCGGCTGTGGAAGGCCCGCCATGACGTTTTCTGGGCAGTTCTTGGTCTGCGACCCGGAGCTAAAGGCATAAGCACCGACGTATGCGTGCCGATTTCGCGCTTGGCCGAATGCATAGCTGCTGCGACCGAAAGGGCGGAAACGCTGGGATTACTCGCGCCCATTGCCGGCCATGTCGGCGATGGCAACTTCCATAACCTGATACTTGTGGATTTGGAAAACTCCACTGAATTGGCTGCGGCCAAGTCATATATGGGGTGGTTGAATGACCTTTCCCTTTCCATGGAGGGCACCTGCACTGGAGAGCACGGGATCGGACAGGGCAAGCGACCGTATCTTGAGCGCGAGATGGGGGATGCCTTGGAAATCATGGCCATGATCAAGTCGGCACTCGATCCACAAGGCATCATGAATCCCGGCAAAATCCTGCCTGGACAACCCGACCGATAGCTGTAGTGGTCTCGAAAGCGCGACTTAGGCGTATGGTCAGCACGGACGATTTTCGTCTCGCTGCAAGCCGCCGCCTGCCGCGCGTCTTCTTCGACTACATCGACGGTGGGGCTTCGGCGGAGGTCACGCTTCGAGCGAATATTGCCGATTTCAATTGTCTCCAGCTTAGCCCCCAGGTTTTGCGGGATGTCTCGGAACGGCGGCTCGATGCAAATTTTCTAGGTCGACAGTATGCACTGCCATTGATGCTCGGCCCTGTTGGGTCGCTGGGGTTGTTCCGGGCTGGGGGTGAGATGGCATCCTTCCGTGCCGCCAAAGCCGCAGGCATCCCCGTATGCATCTCGTCTTTTGCAGTGAGCAGCCTGAAGACCTTGATGCCGTTGCTCGGCTCTGATGCCGCGTTCCAGCTTTATGTTCTAAAGGACCCCGACCGCACGGAATCTGTTCTCGAACGGGTAGCTGCCTGCGGGATAGAGAACCTATTCGTTACAGTTGACACTCCGGTATCAGGCATCCGTGAACGCGACATCCGTAACGGCTTGCGTATACTGTCGCGCCCTGGACCACGCATGATGGCGGACTTTCTCAGCCATCCATTTTGGCTGGCGGATTTAATTCGGGCCTATCCTATCCAGATGACGCTTGCCGAGGGCTGGCCGGAGGCCGGCAGTGGTTACCTCGAACAGGCTGCTTTCCTGGCAGGCCAGATTGCTCCTTCCTTTGACGCGAAAGCGCTCAAATGGTTGCGGAATCGGTGGCATGGCCGATTGATCGTCAAAGGCATTATCACACCTAGAGACGCTTTGCGCTGCGTCGATCTCGGTGCCGATGGGATTGTTGTCTCGAACCATGGCGGACGGCAGCTCGACGGCACATCCTCAAGTATCGCGGCTCTTGCCGATATCGCCCCCGCCCTCGCTGGGCGGACGGAAATCCTGTTTGATGGAGGTATTCGCAGAGCCGGCGATATTGTGAAGGCCCTGGCACTCGGAGCCTCTGCGTGCCTGCTAGGTCGTGCCTATGTTTATGGAGTGGTCGCCGGCGGCGAGGCAGGCGTCACGGCTGTTCTGTCATCCTTGCGGGCCGAACTAGATGCTACGCTGGCACTCATGGGGTTGAGATCGGTCACCGAGTTGCGTGCAGCGGGTCGCGACGTACTACGATTTGGGCCAGTCGTCTCAAGTCGGTGGTAGGGCAAGCGAGAGACTTCTTTTGGGAGATGACCTTTCTCGGTTGAACGACGGAGATTGGAACGGAAATGGAAGACGCCGTTAATCGAGATTGACATCTGAGAAGTGATCCCGAATTGAAACTAGTGCTGCCTTTCCAGTAGCGGTGGCTGGACCAGAAGCAGCATAGGCAACCACCAGACGCTGACGGACATTCCCGTCGCTGATCGGCAGGCATACGACCGGCTTGCCGTCGTAGGTCAGGTCGTGGTGCGGCCTGGTAAACAGCATGGAGACGCCCAGCCCGTTGGCGACCATGCCGCGCACCATTTCGACCGACCCGGTGCGCAAAACGACCGTCGGCGACAGCCCCTGCTGCCAGAAACGAACCATCAGGAAATCACGACTAAGCGGCAGGTCGACAAGGATGAAGGGGTATTGCGCCAGTTCGAAAAGCGAAACTTCCGGCTGGCTTGCCAAAGGATGATCCGGCGGGAGCACGGCATGGGGCGAAAACTCCGCCAGCACGTCGCGCGCGACCTCGTTGGGCAGACCGACGTCATAGCTGATCGCCAGATCCACGAGGCCGTTTTTCAGCGACTTGGAAAGCGCCTCGAGGTCGTACTCGCATAGATCCACATGAACATGGGGAAGATCGTGCGCCAGCTGCGCCAGTATGCCGGGTACGCAGGTCGGACCGACGGTGGAAAAATAGCCGAGCAGCAGCAGCGGTGCGGATTCGGCCTCGGTAACGGACGTCAGGTGGTCGAGCCGGTTCAGGATATCCCGCGCTTCCGTTAGCTTGCTCACGCCGAATGCCGTCAGGCCGAGCCCCCGCGCCTGTCGCCGCTCGAACAGGGGTTTGCCGAATTCCGCTTCCAGGTCGCGGATCGCAGCCGAGATCGAAGGCTGGGAGACGTGAAGGCTCTGGGCTGCGCGGGTGGCGCTGCCGGCGCGAGCGGCGGCCACGAAATAGCGAAGCTGGTTCAGGGAGATCATTATAGGATTAACCTATAATTGCTGCTTGGAATCAATTCTTTTCCTTCTTTTGGTTCGCTCGTATCGTTCTTGCAATTATGGCCCACTCAAATACGGCCAGCCTAAGGAGGCTCGAATGACCTCACCCTGCCTCGACGGCGTTCGCGTCCTCGATCTGACTCGTGTTCTGGCCGGCCCCTTCTGTACGGCGTTGCTTGGCGACCTTGGGGCGGAAGTCATCAAGGTCGAAGCGCCCGGCGGCGATGACTACCGTCACGTGCCGCCCTTCGAAGAGGAGACCGGCGGCCTGTTTCTGCTTCTCAACCGCGGCAAGAAAAGCATTGCGCTTGATATAAGGTCCGAGGCCGGGCGGCAGATCGTGCGCCGGCTGGCATCGAGCTGTGACGTCGTCGTGGAGAATTTCCGCCCCGGCGTTATGGAACAGATGGGGCTGGGCTATGCGGAGCTTTCGCAAGCCAATCCGCGGCTTATCTATGTTTCTATCTCTGGTTTCGGCCAGACCGGCCCGATGGGCAGCCTGCCGGCCTACGATCTCATCATCCAAGCAATGACGGGTTTCATGGATGTTTCCGGCGAACCCGATGGCCCGCCGATGATGACCGGGGAATCCGTCGCCGATCTGGCCACGGGCCTGTTTGCCTCATGGTCGGTGCTGGCAGCGCTTCTGTCGCGCCAGCGCCACGGCAAGGGACAGTTCGTCGACGTGGCGATGTACGACTGCCTGTTCAATTTCCTGCCAGCGGCGTTGACCCAGCATCTCTACGGCGATGCTCCGCCGATCCGGGTCGGCAACCGGCATCAGCTGGGCGCTCCCTTCGGCGTATTCGCCGCCGCGGATGGCCATTTCACCATCGCCGTGCTGAATCCGAAGCAATTTGCGAAACTGGCGCGTGCGATTAGCCGGCCGGAGCTGGCGGACGATCCCCGCTTCTCTGACAATTCCGTGCGCAGCGAGAACCACGTGCCGCTCAAGGCGTGCATCGAGGCGTGGAGCCGTTCGCTGAGCGTCGCCGACGTGGTGGTGACGCTGCAGGGCCATGACGTGCCCTGTTCGCCGATCCTGTCGGTGGCCGAAGCAGCTGAAAGCGCGCAGGCGCGGGAGCGCTCGTTGCTGCGCCCGGCCTCGACCGCGCACGGACGCTCAATCAGCGTCATGACCCAGCCGGTCAAGTTTTCCGGAATGCCGGCCTCCTCGAAGGTTGCCCCGCCCGCCCTCGGCGCCGATGGACCGGCTATTCTCGCCGACCTGCTGGACATGGCCCCGGACGAGATCGCCGGACTCGCGAGCCATGGCATTCTGCACGGCGCATGACGCCGTTAATTGAGGAGCCAGCCATGCATGATTGCCTGTTGAGTGAAGAGCAGCGGATGATCCGCGATAGCGCCCGCAGCTTCGGGCGCGAGCAACTGGCGCCGCATGCGGCCGAGCGTGACCGCACCAAGGCATTTCCCCGCGCCGAAATGGCGGCCTTGGGGGAACTCGGGTTCCTCGGAATGCTGGTTTCCGAGGAGTGGGGTGGCGTCGCAGCCGACCATGTCAGCTATGTGCTGGCAGTGGAGGAGATCTCGGCGGTCGACGGCAGCATTGGCGCCATGATGGCGCTGCACAACGGCCTCATCAGTACGCCCTTGCGGGTCCATGGAACTGAGGCGCAGAAGGAGCGCTATTTGCGTCCGCTGGCCCAAGGCAGAATGAACGGCGCATTCGGCCTGACCGAGCCGGAAGCAGGGTCGAATGCCTTCGCCATCCGTACGAAAGCGGTGAAATGCGAGGGCGGCTATCGGATTTCTGGCGCCAAGCAATTCATGTCGAATGGCAAGTCGGCCGATATAGCCATCGTTTTCGCAGCAACGGAAAGTGACGATCCGCGCCGCCGCATCACCGCTTTCCTGGTTCCACCCGCCTCGGCAGGCTACAGCGCCGTGCGCGTGGAGGAAAAGCTCGGCCTCGGCGCATCGGAAACCTGCCAGGTGCAACTGGACGACGTATTCGTCCCGGACGACCATGTTCTCGGCGCGCCGGGCGGCGGCTATGCGCTGGCGATGAGCACGCTGGAACTCGGCCGGCTCGGCATCGCCGCGCAATCCATAGGCCTCGCCCGTGCCGCATTCGAGCATGCCCATGCCTATGCGCTCGACCGCCAGACCTTCGGCAAGTCTATCATCGAGCATCAGGCCGTGGGCTTCCGCCTCGCCGAGATGCAGACACGGATTGAGGTGGGGCGCAGCTTCCTGCATCAGGTCGCCCGCATGCGCGACCTCGGGCAGCCTTGCAAGGGCGAGGCGGCCATGGCCAAGCTGTTCGCCTCGGAAATCGCCGAAAAGGTAGCCTCCGAGGCCATACAGGTGCATGGCGGCTACGGCTACCTTAAGGATTTCGCCGTCGAGCGGATTTATCGCGACGCCCGCATCTGTCGCATCTATGAAGGCACCAGCGACATCCAGAAGATGATCATCGCCGGAGCGCTGGCGAAACGGAACTGACGGGCGCCCACAAGACCCTCGGGTAAAACTCTGCTCTCAGTTCATCTGCAGATAGGCATCGACGATACGCGGGTCCACTGCCAATTCGGCGGCGGGTCCGCTTATCGTGATGCGCCCCGTCTCCATGACATAGGCCGTATGCGCATGGCCCAGCGCCTCACGGGCGTTCTGCTCGGCGAGAAGGATAGCCATCCCCTCGCGGTTAAGCCGCACCAGCACCTCGAACAGCGATTCGACGATCAGCGGCGCCAGACCGAGAGAAATCTCGTCGGCAAGCAGCAAGGCCGGCTTACTGATCAGCGCGCGGCCCAGCGCCAGCATCTGCTGCTCGCCACCGGACATGGTGCCGGCAAGCTGGGCCTTTCGCTGCGCCAGTTTGGGAAAGATGCCGTAGATTTCGTCGACCGCGCCGCCGCGCTGGGTCCGGTTCGCCACCTGGAGGTTTTCTGCAACCGTCAGTGCCGGAAACACGCGCCGTCCCTCCGGCACGTAAGCGAGCCCGGCGGCAACGCGCCGGTGCGGCTCCAAGCCCAGCAGCGGCGCTCCCTGAAAAATCACGGAACCTCGCGCCGGCAGCAGGCCGATAAGGGACTTGATCAGTGTCGATTTGCCAGCGCCGTTGGCGCCAAGCACGGCGACGAATTCACCGCGCCTGACCTGTAGCGACACCTTGTGCAGCACCTCGGTCCGGCGATACCCGGCAGCCAAGCCGTTTATGTCGAGCAAGAGATCCGCCGCGCTCATGCCTTGTCCTGCTCTTTGCTCGTGGCAGTGTAATTGCCGTGCGTGCCGAGGTATGCATCGATCACACGCTGGTCGGCGCGGATTGCGTCCGGCGGCCCTTCGGCAAGGATCTTGCCGCTTTCCAGCACAATGGCGTGGTCGCAAAGCGAAAGCGCCAGCCCGACGTAGTGCTCGACCAGCAGCACCGATATTCCGCGCTTGTGGATGGCCCTGATCAGTTCCTTCAGCGGTTGCAGGCCGTCGGCGCCAATACCCGCCGCTGGTTCGTCCATCAGGATCATCTCAGGATTGCCGGCCAGCGCCCGTGCGATTTCCATGCGGCGAAGATCGCCTGGCGAGGCCTCCCTGGCGCTCTGCCCGGCGACGTCAGCAAGCTCGGTGAACCGCAGCAGTTCGTCTACTCGTTCCTGCAGTTCCGGCTCTCCCGACCTCGACAGGAACGGAGCCGCCAAGCCGCGAAGCCGTGGCCCCGCCGCACCCAGCATGACGTTGTCGCGGATGGAAAGGGATCCGACCGCGCGCGCGACCTGAAACGTCCGGGCAAGCCCGCAAGCGTGGAGCAAATCGGGGCGAAACTTGCGAACGGTTTCGCCATTGACGGCGACCGTGCCTTCGCTTGGTGCGAGCACGCCGGTGATGACGTTGAAGAGGGTGGATTTGCCCGCCCCATTCGGCCCGATGACCGAAACGAATTCGCCGGGCATCACGGCCAAATTCACGTTGGAAAGCGCAACCAGCCCGTCGAAGCGCTTGGTAACGGCCTTCAGTTCAAGCAAGGGCGCGGTCATGAGTGGGCTCTTTTGCCGACGAAGACAATGGCCGTCCAGCGCGCAATCAGGCTGTCGTCGCCGATGATGCCTTGCGGGTGGAACCGCAGAACGAGGACTAGCACGGCGCCGAAGATCAGCATCCGGTATTCCGAAGCGAACCGAAACAGTTCGGGGATGATCGTCAGCAGGACCGCACCGAAAATGGCTCCCCGGATCGTTGCAGAACCGCCAATCAAAAGCATCGCCAAGAATAGGACCGAATCGTTAAACCCGAAAGTCTGAGGAGACACCGTGCTGAGGAAATAGGCGTAGAGGCATCCTGCAAATCCGGCAAAGATTGAGCTGATGACGAATATGGTCGATTTGTATCGCGCCACCGGAGCGCCGAGCGCCGCCGCCAGCGTTTCGTCCTCGCGGATCGCCTGAAGGATGCCGCCGAACCAGCTGCGGTTGACTAGTAGACTGACCCCCACACTGCTCGCCAGGAGAAGCAGGGAACAGATTGCCAGCCCCGGATAATCAAGTTCGTATCCAGCGATCGACGGCAAGGGGATGCCGTAGAGGCCAGTGGCGCCGCCGAAGAACGGCAGGGTCTGGAAAGTCGCGACCACGATGAAGTTCAGGCCGAGCGTGGTTATGGCGAAGAAATCCTGGTGCAGGCGCAGGCTGATGGCGCCGATCAGCGCGCCGGCGACGCCCGCTACCAGCCCGGCGGCCAAGAAGCAGAACCAGAACGGCATGCTGTAGGAGGTCGAGAACACAGCCGCGAAGTAGGCGCCGATACCGAAGACAGCGCTCTGGCCGAGGTTTGGCTGGCCGGTATAGCCCACCACCATATTGAGGCTGACGGTGACCGTCGACAGGATAGTCACCGTGATGAGCAGGACGAGTAGGTAGCTCATGCGCGCACCACGCGGGATGGAATAAGGCCCTGCGGCCGGATAAGCAACACCAGCACGAGCGCGGCGAAGGCTATCGCATCACGCGGGACGACGAAGCCGAACTGCGCGACCACAGCCGTCTCCACCAGCCCGATGAGAAAGGCGGCGGCGATGGTGCCGAGCGGGCTGCCGAGGCCGCCGAGGATGATGATGGCGAGCATCTTGTAGGCGGGAACGTCGCCCATCGTGGGAATGACGTTGTCGTATTTCAGCGCGTAGAGAATGCCGGCGAGGGAGCTCAGCGCATAGCCGATGACGAAAACGCCGCCAATGACCTTCTTGCTGTCGATCCCGACGGCGGATGCGATGTCACGGTCCTGAGCCACGGCGCGCCATACCACGCCGTAACGCGTCCTGGTCAGCACCAGCCAGGTCAGCAGCAGAAGGCCAACGCCGATGACGATGATCAGCAGGTTTATTCCCGTCACCTCTACGCCGGCTACGTGCAGATCGGGAATCATGGTCTGGATGCCAAGGCTTTGCTGCAAGGGGCCGAAGACCAGGCGGAACAGTTCATCCGCACATATATAGACTCCGATACTCGTTATCAGAGTGACGATGGGACCTCGATCCAGGATCGGGACATACAGGCCTTTCTGGAAGACCCAGCCTACGGCACCTGCAAGAACCAGCGCCGCGGCCACCCCAAGCAGGACGCTGTCGCTGGCCTGGAAGACGACGAGCAGCAGATACGCGCCCAGCGTCAGTGCCGCTGCGCTGGCAACATCAAGTACGCCCATCAGCCCATAGACCAGCGACGGCCCGATCGCGATCAGCGCGTAGAGCGAGCCGACCACGATGCCCTGGATGAGGATATAGGTCATTACGATCCGGCCTCAGGCTCACGGTGTGATGATGTCTGGGTCGGATACGACGCCGGCGCTGGAAATCTTGCCGTCGTTGAAGACCTGGATCTGCACCGGCTTGATGACCTCGCGGTTCTCCGTGAAGCGTTCGAAGGTTCCGGTCGCGCCCTTGAAATCACGCAACGCGTCGAGCCCAGCTTTTACGTCCGCAGCAGTTACGCCGTTTTTACGCATCGCGTCGACCACCAGCATTACCGCGTCATGCGACGAGGCCGCGACCATATCGACGGGGAAGTCGTAGGCCTTGGCAAAGTCCGAAAGAAACTGCTGGGTTTCTTCGCTCTTGCTGTCACGGTTGAGGTTAGTTGTGAACATCAGCCCGTCGGCGAGCTTGCCGATCGAATAGAATCCGGCGGAATCGATGCCCTCGGTGCTGAGCAGCGTCAGCTTTCCGTCTGCCTGTGCCCAATCGCGCAGAAACTGCTTGCCCTCCGCAACGTACTGGACGAGGTAGATGGCATCGGCGCCCGATGCGATCACGCGGCGGATGATGGTGCCAAAATCCTTTTCCCCGAACTGGTTCTTGTCGGTGGAAACGACCGTCATGCCGAGCTTGGGCGCCTCGGCGACGAAACCTTCGACCAGCGCATTGCCGAAATCGTTGTCGATGGAAATCACGGCCGGCTTCTTGATCCCTTTGTCCGCGAGGAACTTGGCTCCGGCGCGGCCCTGCACGGTGCCGTTGGCGTCCTGCAGAAAGATGTAGCTCCCTGTCTTGGGAATGCCCGGATTGACCGCATAGGCCGAAACCAGCACCGTCTTAGCACGCTGGAAGATCGTGGCGGCGGCCAGCGTCTGCGGGCTGTAGGAGCCGCTTACCGCTGCAACGACGCCGTCCTGGGAGGTCAATTTGGTGGCGATGGTGGCGCCCTGCTTGGGGTCGCTGCCGTCGTCGTAGGGTATCAACTCAAGCTTTTGCCCGTCGATGCCGTTGGCGGCATTGACCTGATTGATCGCCAACTGCGCGCCGGCCAGTGCGCTGCGCCCGTCCGGCGCGCCGAAACCGGTCTGCGGCGAAAAGAACCCGATCTTGATCGCCGGTGAATCGGCGGCCGCAACGCCAGAATAGGCGGCAAAAGCAAGGGCTGCGA
Organism: Mesorhizobium sp. FG116; assembly: GCF_057809835.1. Classification (NCBI taxonomy): domain Bacteria; kingdom Pseudomonadati; phylum Pseudomonadota; class Alphaproteobacteria; order Hyphomicrobiales; family Phyllobacteriaceae; genus Mesorhizobium; species Mesorhizobium sp. FG116. Next base: position 16,574 of record NZ_JBMDKS010000011.1, on the reverse strand, counting down.
CCACCGCAACCATGCGCCTGTTGAAAAATCGGTACCTCATTAGATCCTCCCAGAGTCATTGCAGTGTTTTGGCCAGATCGAGCGACCAATGCCAACCCAATAGTTGCATATACAACTATATGGTAATTACCTTGTCAAGCGCCAGTTCCTGTGCTTGCGGATATCGGCGCTGCCTTCTGTGGCCGCACTGTCGCGTCAGAAGCGTACGATGGATTTCGAGCAATCCGGCAGGCGTCGATACCGGCCTTACGCTCCGACAGTCGTAGTCTGGTGCATGCGTCGCAATCGATAGGCGTCACTCGATGGTTGGCGCCTCGGATGACGGATCAGGCGCTCCGCTCCAGAAACCGCTGATGCTAGTGACGTGTCTTGCGACTGACTCCGCTAGCGTTGTACGACCATTCGCCCGGCCAGGCTGAATCTGGCGCCGGGGTGCAGGAGGCGCGCGCTCGTTGCGATCATACCGCGCGACCAAGTGCGCCGACGCATGAGCAGGACCGGATCGCCGAGGTGCAATTCCAGCAGTTCGCTGCTTTGTCCGTCAGCCAGCACAGCCTGGATCACATGTTCGATTTCCTCCAATGGCGCTATCGCCATCAGATGTTCGTTCGGGGTAATCTTGGTAAAATCATGTTCGATATAGTCGGGCGAGAATTGTGGATTGACATACCGGTCCTCAATCTGGATGGGTTTGCCGTTTTCCCGGTGCACCAGGACCGAGTGAAAGACTGTTGTGCCCGGAGAAATGTTGAGTTCCGTCGCCACAGCGAGGTCGCTGCTTACTTGTTCCAGTAAATGAACGTCGGTTGTGTGCCGATTGCCTCGCGCCTCGATTTCCGCGTGGATGTTGCGCAATTCAAGAAATGTCGAGTGACTTCGGCGGGGCGCAACGAAGGTGCCTGCCCCCTGCTTGCGCAGCAGCACGCCTTCAGCTGACAGGTCACGCAGCGCGATATAGACCGTCATTCGCGACACCCCCAGTTGCTCGACCAATTTGGCTTCGGATGGAATGCGGCTACCTTCCGGCCATTCACCGCTGGCGATCTTTTCCAAAACGTGGTTGCGAATCTGCTGGCCGAGCGAAAGTGCAAGAGTTCCGCCGCCAGCCGATTGATTGCTCTTCCTCAAATCTCTGCGCCCGTTCATGACATCCCGCCAGATCACGTCTCGTGCCAGCATATACACATCATGGCAGCTTGCCACAACAAGCCAACCTTCCTAGGTCAGAGACAAAAAACGGCACTTGACAGGGGCTGTCGGAGCATTGATATGTAGTTGTATATATCACTTATATCGCTGTGATTACCTGCAGCGATCTGCGACCCAGCGAGGAGGCCACGATGAGTAAACCCGAGATTCTCTATTCCGTTCGTGCAATGGGCGGAAACAACCTGCGCTGTAAGGGCTGGAAGCAGGAAAGCATCCTGCGCATGCTCGAAAACAACATGGAGAACGCCGAATATCCGGAGCAACTGGTCATTTATGGTGGCATCGGCAAATGCGCCCGCAACTGGGAAAGCTATCACGCCATCGTCAAGTCGCTGGAGGAGCTTGAGAACGACGAAACGCTGGTGGTGCAGTCGGGTATGCCGGTCGCCATCTTCAAGACCAACACGCTGGCGCCGCGTGTGGTGATGGCCACCACCAACATCATGAAGGCAACATGGCCGATCTTCTACGATCTGCAGGACAAGAACCTGACGATCTACGCCCAGTATACCGCAGCACCGTGGGAATACATCGGCACGCAGGGCGTGATCCAGGGAACCTTCCAGACCCTGGTGGCCATCGGCGATCAGAAGTTCGGTGGCAGCCTTAAGGGCCGCATCCTGCTCACGGCGGGCATGGGCGGCATGGGCGGCAACCAGCCCCGCGCCATGACCATGCTGGGTGGTGTCTGCATCTGTGCCGACGCCGACGAGAAAGTGGCCAAGCACCGCCTCGAGGTGGGCTATTGCGACGTGGTCGTGCATGATTTTAACGAGGCTGTGAAACTGGCCAGGGAGGCGGCCGCAGAAAAGCGGTCGCTCGGCATCGCGCTGATCGGCAATGCAGTGGATGTTCTGAAGAAAGCGCGCGATACCGGCTTCACGCCCGATATCATCACGGACATGACCCCGGCGCATGACCCGCTGTCATATATCCCCAACGGCCTGACGGTCGACGAGGCGCGCGAATTGCGCAAGACCAACCGCGACAAATATTTCAAGCTGGCCGGCGCCTCGATGATCGAGCAGCTCCAGATCATGAACGAGTTCTACGACAAGGGCGTTCAGGTCTTCGAGTACGGAAACTCGCTGCGCAAGGAAAGCCGCGATGCCGGCATGCCGGTGGACGAGGCGATGAAGATCCCCGGCTTCGTCGCCGCCTACATCCGCCCGCTCTTCTGCGAAGGACGCGGGCCGTTCCGCTGGACCTGCATGTCGCGCGACGCCGGCGATCTCGCCAAGCTGGACGACGTGGTCGAGGAAATGTTCGCCGATGATGATCTGGTGCGGGGCTGGATCCAGCTTGCCCGCAAGCATATTCCGATCGAGGGCCTGCCGGCGCGCATCTGCTATCTCGGCTTCGGCCAGCGCAAGGCGTTCGGCATGCGCGTCAACGAAATGGTTCGTTCGGGCGAACTGAAAGGGCCGGTCGCGTTCTCGCGCGACAATCTGGACTCGGGCTCCATCGTCAACCCGACCTTCGAATCCGAGCGGATGAAGGACGGCAGCGACCTGATTTCCGACTGGCCCTACCTGAATGCGCTCTTGAACGTCGCCGCCGGCGCCGATCTGGTGGCGATCCAGGAGAACTACTCGATGGGTGAGGCCGTTCATACCGGCGTTACCATGATCGCCGACGGCTCGGCCGAGGCCGACGTTCGCCTGGCCGCCTGCCTGACCACCGACAGCGGCATCGGCGTGGTTCGCCATGCCCAGGCGGGCTATGATATCGCGCGCAAGACGGCGTCCGACCGGTTCACCAAGGATGGCGTGCAGGTTCCCTTGTGGTGGACCCCCACCGCGACCTTCGGGCCCGACGACGCCAAGGCGCCGCAGAAGAAGACCACATAAGCATAAGGAGGCACCGCCATGGGCAAGATCACGGCGCTCATCGAAAACGCAGGCCAGGTCCTGACTTGCGCTGCCGATGCACCCGATCTTGTCGGTGCCCGCACGAATACGGTGGTGGCGATCTCGGGTACCGGGATCGCCGCCATCGGCACTCCGGCCGAAATCGCCGCCGGCCACGACCTCTCCTTAGCCGAGCGGATCGACGCCCGCGGCGGGCTGGTGATGCCGGGTTTCGTCGACTGTCACACCCATCTGGTCTTCCATAAATCGCGGGTCGAGGAATACGCGCAGAAAGTGCGCGGGCGCAGCGCCGATGAAATCCGCACCATGGGCATTCCGGTCGGCATCACGGCAACCGCGCGCATGATGCGCGAGGCGACCAAGGAGCAGCTTGCCGGCAGCGCCGCCGAACGGCTCGCACACATGCTGGCCTGCGGCACCACGACGGTGGAAAGCAAGAGCGGCTACGGGCTGAACACCGCGACCGAGATCAAGATGCTTGAGGTCAACAAGCTGCTTGGCGAGCGCCAGCCGATCGAGATCGTCTCGACCTTCCTTGGCGCGCACGAATTTCCCGATGACAGGAGCCGCGACGCCTATATCGCCGAGATCACGGACGAGATGATCCCGGAAGTGGCGCGAAGGGGGCTTGCCGAGTTCAACGACGTCTATTGCGACGACGGCTACTACACGGTGGAGGAAACACGCGCGATTCTGCAGCGCGGGCTCGACCACGGGCTGAAGATCAAGATCCACACCGATGCCTATTCCCATATTGGCGGCTCGACGCTCGCCGCCGAAATGAAGGCGGTGTCGGCCGATCACATGAACTACACCGACCCGGCGGAATACGCGCTTTTGCGCGAGGCGGGCGTCGTCTGCGTGGTGATGCCTGGGCTCGACTTCGCCGTCGGCCACAACCGCCCCTTCGACGCCCGCGCTATGCTCGACGCCGGCGTGACGATGGCGCTGGCGACGGACATGTGTCCCGGCTGCTGGCTGGAATCCATGCCCTTCGTCGTGCAACTGGCCTGCCGGCTCTACAAGTTCAGCCCCGCCGAGGCGATCCGTGCCGGCACGTTGCACGCGGCGATGGCGCTCGATCGCGGTGACCGCCTCGGCTCGCTGGAAGCCGGCAAGCAGGCCGATGTCGCGATCTTCCCCTACGAGCGCTTCGTGGACATGGCCTACGGGCTGGGGCGGGGCCGCGCCCGGCTGGTGCTGAAAGCCGGAAAGATCATGTTCGACGGCGGCGATGCCATGTGAGGCAGGGCGCCGCCCCGTCTGCCGATGCGCCACTGGTGCCTGAAGGAGCCGAGATGACACAAGTCTACGAGATAGAGCACCTCCACCAGCCCGACGGCTGGTTGTCTCCCGGCTATCTGGAGGTCGGCAGCGACGGGCGCATCCTTTCCGTGTCGGCCACGAAACCCCAGGCCAGTAACGTGACCACGTTGCGCGGCTTTGGCGTTCCCGGCCTGTCCAACCTGCATTCGCACGCTTTCCAGCGTGCCCTTGCCGGGCGCACCGAATTCGTCACCGGCGCGCGTGCCGAAGACAATCTGTGGACCTGGCGCAAGGAAATGTACCGGATGGTCGACCGGCTGACGCCGGAGGACTACGAAGCGATTGCAGGGCTGGTCTATCTGGAGATGCTGCAATTCGGCATGACCGCCGTCTGCGAGTTCCACTACGTGCATCACCAGACCGGCGGCCAGTTCCACGCCAACCCGGCCGAGATGTCAGATCGCCTGATCGCGGCGGCCGACCGCACCGGCCTGGGGCTGACGCTGTTGCCGGTGCTCTATGCCCATGGCGGCATCAGCAAGCCGGTCGAGCCGACGCAGCGGCGCTTTGGCCATTCGGTGGACGATTATCTGAAGCTCATCGAAACCCTGCGCAGCCGTCGGGGCGACCATGCCAATCTGAACGTAGGCCTTGCCCTGCACTCGCTGCGCGCAGTGACGCCGGACGAGGTGAAGGCCGCCCTTGCCGGCATGAAGGCGATGGATCCGAAGGCGCGCCTGCACATCCACGTTTCGGAAACCACGCATGAAGTGGTGGAAGTGGAAGCGGGGCTCGGCGCCCGCCCGGTGCAATGGCTGATCGACAATGTCGACCTCAATGCCGACTGGTGCCTGGTGCATGCCACGCATCTGGACGCTTCCGAAGTCGCCGGAATGGCGGCAAGCGGCGCGGTGGCGGGCCTGTGCCCGCTGACCGAGGCGACCATGGGCGACGGCTTCTTCTCGCTGGTCGAGTATCATAGTGCCGACGGCGCCTGGGGCATCGGCACGGACAGCCATTATTCCACCTCCACCGCCGAAGAACTGCGCATGCTCGAATGCGGCAAGCGGCTGCAGCTCAACCGCCGCAACGTCATCGCGCAATCGCAAAACGGACAGGAGGCCCATAGCGGCCGCATCCTGTTCGATACGGCGCTTGCCGGCGGCGAGCAGGCCTCCGCTCAGGGCGGCGGCGCGCTGATCGCCGGCCGACGGGCCGATCTGGTCATGCTCGATCCGGACAGCAACGTGCTTCTCGGCCACGGCCCGCAGACCGCGCTGGACGGCTGGCTGCTGGGCGGCACGCAGAACCCGGTGCGCGACGTCATGGTCGCAGGCAAATGGGTGATCCGCGACCGCCACCACCCGCAGCAGGCCGCCATTTTCGAGGCCTATCGCAAGACCATGGCCCGCCTTGCCGAATAGACTTCTTGAATATGCTTGATGCTTTGCCCGGCTCGAGCCGGGCTGGGCATATTAGTCGATCATACTTTGTGTGCGGCTGATAATCGTGCTTCAGGCCATCGGCACTGGACGCCGCGCTAAAACGATTGCCCGCTATTGCACCTTGGCCAGAAATGCGTGCGCGGCGGATGCGACGGATTGCCGAGCACATCGGCCGGCTTGCCCTGCTCGACGATCTCACCCCCGGCCATGAACACGATCCGGATTGCAACTTCGGGAGCAAAGGTGACCTCGTGCGTCACTACCACTATGGGCATGCCGCTTTCGGCGAGGTCTTACATTGCGTCCAGCACGTCGGAAACCAGTTCGGGTCTGAGCATGCTGGTCGGCTCGTCGAACAGGATCAGCTTCGGCCGCATGGTAGCGATAAAACAGCAGTCGGCGGTGGCCAAAGCTGCGAAAAGACCGAAAAAGCTCAGCCGAGGCCTAAGCGGCTCCATTTGCGCTCCATTTCGCATAAAATCGCCGCGACTGTCGACAGGCTATGATGAATGATAATGGCACGTTATCATTAGGTTAAGATAACCTCTATTGGCGATTGAGGGAGGTCTGGCGACCAAATCTCGTTGGCTACTGCCATTGTCAGCGTGAAGGGGCCGGGCTTCGTGTCGACAGCAAGCATCGGTACTGGTGCCGCCATGACATGCCGGCGTTCGGCTTGTCGTGCTGCAAAATATCGCCGTCTTGCGCGATCAATTGCACCCCTTGAGGGTCGTGCGCGGAAATCACTTGCTTCCCGTCACCCCAAAACAGCCGCCCCGCCCTTAACGTACAAGGCTGGAGCAACTCCCACGGAGCCCCTTAGCGAGTATTGTTGCAGAGATTCCCACGGACCCCCTATGACGCGGTGATGATCGCCGCTGCCACGGCCAATGCCTTCTGTGCCAGCATTACCCTCAAAAGAGGTAAATTGAGTGGCAATTGACTAGGTAACTACCTACAAGAGATTAAATAGTCTACAGCTCTCAGAAAGCGGGCGGTGAGTTATTATTTCACGTGATTATATAGAAGGGGAACACGCTGTGGATACCATTTGGTATATAAAGAAGGGCAGCAGCATTTACGGCCCGTCGTCAAAAAACGATATCGAAACCTTACTTCTATCAAACAGGATATCGGGAACCGACGAGATATCGACAACTCAGTCTGGTCCTTGGCAATCCATTTCCAGTCACGAAGATTTCAAGATTCAGGTGACACCCCTTTCTCACCTTATGGAAGGAACTTCGGCACACGTCGAACGGACTGCCGAAAAGGCGGTTACATACAATACTAATCAGAGATTACCAACCGATCAGGAATGTGAAAAATATCTCAACGAATTGAGTGCACGTGGCGGTGAGTGGATCGGATTTTTGACTTTCGCGATATGCGTTGCGCTATTTCAATATTTCCTAGGGGATTCGCCAGCTTGGCTTCGTTCGGCTCTATTTATTGTGTCGATTGGCGCAGGTATATTTTCTTTTCAAAGATGGAAAATGTATCGTCGAGATACTCTACTCGCGCAAATTGAATCATTTAGGCAGCCCGAGAGAGAGCTCGAGTCAAGATATAACCGATTTATAGGAAGAAAGATCGTATGGAACATATTCACGTGGTCTATTATTATAGCAGTATTCGTTCTTGCTGGGTTATATCGCCATAACATCTAGGTCAATGAACACGGACTTGGATTACAGTTCTTCGGTCATGCAAACCTCAGTTGGTAGGAGAGCGGAGGGGAGAGAAAATAGCGACAATGCCAAGAGGTATACGGTTAATAGTATGATCCTTCTGGCCGCGCAAGATCCGAAGGCGACAACTACGCGAGGCGAAGATCAGCACGCGACAATAATTATCCGCGTATCATAGCACAAAAACACTAAATCCACATCTTTTTGGATAGGTTGGCGAAGAAAAGAAGATTGATCATCACTTCGGAAGACCATCGCTTTTCTCGATATTTGATGCCTTAGCTTCCTCAAGGGCATGAAATTCTTATCGTGTTGGCCCGATATCTCTCGACAATGGGCTGGACTTCTTCGCTACGGCAAGCAGTAGTGCCACTGGCTTTGAAGTTTGGGGCAATCGATGGCGAAGAGCCGAGGGCAAACAGCAGAACTCACGTTCAAGAACTCCGGCGTTGTCGATACCGTGCACCGGCTAGAGCCGGAACTACGTCATCTGGAAGGAATTCTGGCGACCCTGTGGATATTGGGGGAGCATCGAGAGAGCATCGAACCCGCCGCACTCGCAGCTTTGGCTCGGTCGATGGAAGGCTCGGTGGATGAGTTGACGGCTTGCTGGCGGCAACTATTCGAGACGGTTGCAAAGGAAAGCAGAACAGACGCGGCAGCCTGAACTTCCCCTGGACTTACTAAGCAAACGAAGCATTGCTGTTCTAGACGACGGATGGAGAGAAAAGGTCTTCTCGTCGTCGAGGTTCTCAAGCCCGCCAGGATGCGGGCCTTCGTCGGTACAAGCGCCGGATGGTTCGGCGCATGAACCGAAGGAGAACCTAGCATGGTTTTGATCCACAGCGGCAATAACGATCTTGCTGCCCAGCGCGGCGAAGCTGTCCGCTCCAACCCGCAGTCTGCGAATGGCCCTTCCACGAAGAAAACGTCTCCCCGTGACAAAAGCTCGAAAGCGCAGAATTCGAGCAAAGATGACAAGGCGCCTTTAGCCCCTACGGGGGCGACAGGCTCGGTTATATCGAAGGCGACGACAGCGACACGTGGCAGCAGCACCAGTGTCACCCCCACGAACTTCAGCAAAACTGGTCCTAGCAAGACCGATTTGGTCTTGAAGAAGCTGCGCACCACAAAAGGAACAACGCTTGCGCAACTGGTCGACTTGACTGGATGGCAGCAGCACTCGGTGCGCGGCTTTCTGTCCGGCACAGTGCGAAAGAAGCTGGACCTCAAACTGGTCAGCGAGGTGGGCAAAGATGGTACCCGTCGCTACCGGGTGATCAATGACGTTGCGGACCTCTTACCATGAGACGCCCGAGACAAAAGTTCGCGCGCAAGGAGGTGGCGGAAGAGATCGCCGGTCTGGGCAAGCTCCCGCGCGAAGACCTGACACGACGATGGCAAGAAGCATATGAGGTCGCGCCACCCAAGAGCCTGCATCGAGATCTCTTGATCCGGTCAGCAGCCTGGCATGTCCAGGCAAAGCGGTGGGGTAGCTTGTCACCAGCGACCCGCCGCACGCTGAAGGCGGCGATTGGTGATCTGGAGCGAGCAATAGCGGCACGCCGACAAGGTCCGGCTGCTGCTGGTGAGAGCACCTCTTCTGGGATGGGCCAAACCGCTGGACCAAGGCGAAAGCAACCCGCACCGGGAGCCCGGCTTATCCGCGAGTGGAATGGCAAGCGTCATGTCATCACCGTCATCGAAGGCGGCTTTGTGTTCGAGGCCAAGGTCTACACGTCGCTGACTGCAATAGCCCATCAGATCACGGGTACTCATTGGTCAGGTCCGAGGTTCTTCGGGCTATGAATGCAAAGCGGCTCCTGCGCTGCGCGGTCTACACTCGCAAATCAACAGAAGAAGGTCTCGACCAAGCGTTCAATTCGCTCGACGCTCAGCGTGTCGCCTGTTCCGCCTTCATCGCATCACAGGCAGGATTGGGCTGGAAGCTTGTTGCCAATCACTACGACGATGGCGGCATCTCAGGCGGCACCATGGAGCGGCCGGCATTGCAATTCCTGCTGCAGGACATTCGCGATCGGAAGATCGATGTCGTCGTCGTTTACAAGATCGATCGCCTGACCCGTTCCTTGACCGACTTTGCCAAGATCGTCGAGGTGTTCGATGCAAATGACATCTCGTTTGTCTCTGTCACCCAGCAGTTCAACACCACCACCTCCATGGGTCGCCTCACCCTCAACGTACTGCTCTCCTTCGCGCAGTTCGAGCGCGAGGTCACAGCCGAACGTATCCGCGACAAGATCGCAGCTTCAAAGGCAAAAGGCATGTGGATGGGTGGCAGGGTACCACTGGGGTATCAGGTTCAGAGCCGGAAGTTGCTCATCAAGGAACCTGAGGCAAGCTTCGTAGGTAGCCTCTTCGCTAGGTACCTCGAACTTCGCTCCGTCCCTGCCCTTGCTGCAGAGACCACCAGGCAAGCGATCGCCCTCGAACAAAGCAATGACATGGACCCATCTCTCACCGGCTACTCCCGACGCGTCGGAAGCGGCATGCTCTATAAGCTCCTGGCTAACCCCATCTATGTCGGCAAGCTGCGCCACCGCAACAATGTCTATGATGGAGAGCACCAAGCAATAATCGACACGGACCAGTTCGGTCAGGTTCAGAGACTGTTGGCTGATCAAGCTGCAGCACCACGTGGATCAGGCACCCAGCCTGGCGCCCATTTGCTGACCGGGCTTTTGTTTGATGACAGCGGCGATCGCATGAGCCCCAGCCATGCCAGGACACGTGGCAAGCGTTTTCGCTACTACATCTCAAGCCGCATCAGGAAGGCCAAGCGCTACGATAGCACAGCATGGCGCATCCCTGCGCCGATGATCGAAGCCGCGGTGCTGCAGTTTGCAACACGACTTCTAAATGATCGGGCACGTTTATCCGACTGGATATCTGTCCACGCCCCATCATCATCAAATCTCCAGTCCGGATTGGACAGAGCAAAGTGCATAGGCACAATCCTTGCTGACGAGACCGAAGCCGACCGGCGCACCATCCTTGCCACCGTCTTCCACAAGATCACCCTGGCAACCGATGCCATTACATTTGACGTCAACACGCCAGCTCTGCTTCAGCTTATTGGGACTTCGGACAAGCCGACGACATCAACACGAGGAGCCAGTCCAGAAGCCGATAATGTCCATCAAGAATCGTTGGCCTCCATCAGCCTTCCAACCAGCATAAAGCGGCGCGGCAATGAAATGCGCATGGTGATCGATGGTGAGCCCCCAACTCAAAATCCAGACACCGCGCTCGTGAATCTGGTCTCCCGCGCGCATCTCTATCTCGCACAGCTGACATCAAAGCCGCCACTGACCATCAACGACATCGCTTCTCAGTTCGGTGTCCATCGCGCCGATGTAGGTCGCCTGCTGCCGCTAGCGTTTCTATCACCGCATCTCCTAGATCAAATCCTGTCAGGCCGGCAGCCAGTCGACCTAACGGCGCGCAGACTGGCACGGCTCAATCTGCCAACAACATGGTCTGATCAAGCCCAGGCCATCGCCTGATATCAGACGGCATAGTGTCATCGTGATATATGCACTTGCCGGACCGGCATCGCAGCGTTGGCCAAATCCTCGCCAAGCCATCACCAATCCACAGCCATATACACTGATCGCCAGAGTTCCTCGCAACAATCAACCCAGCATGCTTGCGATCATCCAACCATCATCCAGCCAAACTTGTGGTCTGCGAAGGACGCGCATAGAGACGGTTGGGCTTTGACGCCGCGCACAGCCACAAATCACGTCTCCCCGCCCCTGCTCAGCAACGCCACATACTGCTAAGCCCCGGAAATCACGCAATATTCAACAACGGCAATTGTGGAAACCTGTTTAGGGAAAACCGTTGGTGGAGCTGAGGAGGATCGAACTCCTGACCTCGTCATTGCGAACGACGCGCTCTCCCAGCTGAGCTACAGCCCCGTCCAACGGATGGCGCATTTATGAGGCCGCGCCATCCACTGTCAAGCGAGCAATTGGCCACATCGGCGATCCTCGCGCCCGTCTTCGCTCCGGCGGGCCTTGCTCGTTTTGCCGGCAATGGCTACATGTCGGCAACAATTGGAGAACGGCATGATCGCCCTTATTCAGACCCTTGTTCTGGCGCTTGACCTCTATTGGTGGATCATCATCGCCTCGGCCATCTTCTCGTGGCTCTACGCGTTCAATGTGGTCAACCCGCGCAACCAGTTCGTCGGCACCATCGGCAACATGCTGTTCAAGCTGACCGAACCGGCCCTGCGGCCGATCCGTCGCTTCATGCCCGACCTCGGCGGCATCGATATTTCGCCTATCATCCTCCTGCTTCTGCTGTTCTTCGTTCGGCAATTCCTGCTGACGACAGTGCTGCCGCTGGTCGTTTGAGCCAACTTCCGACACCTGCGCTCCAGCCATGAGCCAGGCTTTCCGGCTTCGCGACGATGGCATCGACCTCCATGTGCGCCTGACACCGAAATCGGCGGTAGATGCCATTGAGGGAGTTGAAACAGCTTCCGATGGACGCAGCCACGCGAAGGCCCGGGTCCGCGCAGTTCCTGAAAAGGGCGAAGCCAACGCCGCACTCGAGCGGCTGGTCGCCAAGGTTTTCGGTGTCCCCGCTTCTGCCGTGACGATCATTGCCGGACAGACGGCACGGCTGAAAACCGTGCGCATCGCCGGCGACCCCGCAAAACTTGCCGGCCAAGTCGCGAAATTGCGGCAGCTTTAGACGAAATCCGCAGCCGGTTTTCCGCCAGTCGCCGGCCTCGACCCGGAAGCCCGTCAACGCACCCGCGATCTAATTCATCGGGACGGGACTAGATCGTTGGTGGGACCTCTATTCACCCGAAGAAGCCAATAGTCAAAGCGGGTGCGCGCGGGCGAACATAGGCGTTCAATCGTGCAATGCGACATTGCCAAACTCCGGGCTCACGACGATGAAAATGCTCGACGACAAACGTGAAAGATCGCCGTTGACGGACGGCTCGACGGGGTCCGGAAATTTTCCGGCGATCGAAAACCTGGCTTTTGGCGGGCATCGCGGCAAATCGTCGGTCGCTGGCAACGGGCAAAAGCCGGCTTTGCAGCGCAAGGCCAAGAAAGCTGCGGCCGCGGTTTCCGAGAACACACCTGCTTCCGTCAAGGAGATGGCCGCGCTGGACAGCGCCACCGCCACGACGGTGTTGGCCGAAACCAGCACGCCGCGGGCTTCCGGAAAACGCCAGGTCAAGGTTTCGCGCGCAGCACAGCGGCAGGCCAAGGTCGAATCGCCTGAGATAGTCACCGCAGCGTCCGCTTTCCTAGGCTCCGTCCTGGCCATGAACACCGGCAGGGATGGCTACGCCCCCGAGCACGCGCCGGAGTTTTCGGGTCGCTACGGCAATCTTCAGCAACTGGCAGCGACCGCGCAGAACCTGGTCACATCCTTGCTGACGCCCACTCCCGCGCCGGCTCTGTCCGGCGTATCGGCTCCCGCGCCCGGCGGATCATCGGGCGCAAGTGCGCCGCCACCTGCGCCAAACGATCACGCGACGCCACAGCCCACGCTTGTGCAGGCACCCGCGACGACCGGGACTTCGCAATCGTCGCAGAGCGCCGGCGCGGCGCCGGACGCGGCACCCGCGACAGTACTCGACAGTGCGCCCGTCGCAACGATTTCCGGCTGGAATGCGGACTGGCGCGCGGCCGGTGCTGCGATGGCATGCGGATCCTGCACCGGACGGGCCTGCACGATATGCTCGATCCGCATTGGCGGTCCGACGGCGTCTAACGGCCAGCCGACAGGCTATGCAGCTCGCGTGCTGCAATATTACGACACGACATATGCACCGCCGGTCGGCGGCGGCCTTTCGCCGACCGACCCGCAATATATGGATACATCGGCCTCCGGCGGCACGAACAACGGCGTTGCCGCGCTGAGCGGACCGGCCAACGCGATTACCCTGGAAAACCAGAAGCAAGGCTCGCCGGAGAGCGAATGGATGATCGGCGCAGCCGATTCGTCGATCGAGGGCTTCTCCGTCCAGTTTTCGCTCAACCACGGCCAGCGGGTCGACTTCAAGATCGACACCGATTCGACCAATTATCGCATCGATATCTACCGTCTTGGCTATTACGGTGGCGACGGCGCCCGCAAGGTCACCACCATCAACAAAACGCTGGCGAGCGCGCAGGTCCAGCCTAATCCTCTCTTCGACCCGGTCAGGAAGCTGGTCGACGCCGGCAACTGGTCGGTTTCGGCATCGTGGGACGTTCCAGCCGACGCGGTGTCGGGTGTCTATATCGCCAAGCTCACCCGCCTCGACGGATCGCGCGGATCCAACGTCATCCCGTTCATCGTGCGCGACGACGAAGCGACGAGTGACATCACCTTCCAGACTTCGGACACGACCTGGCAGGCATACAATTGGTGGGGCGGCTACAACCTTTATGGCGGCATCGATGCAGGCGGCCATGCCGGCCGCGCCAGCGCCGTCAGCTACAACCGTCCGATCATCACCCGTGACGGTGGCTTTTCGGCAGGCCCGCAGGACTTCATCTTTTCCGTCGAATACCCGACGATCCGGTGGCTCGAACAGAACGGATACGATGTCAACTACATCACCGGTATCGATACCGACCGTTCCGGCTCGCAGTTATTGAACAGCCAGATATTCCTGTCTGTCGGCCATGACGAATATTGGTCGGCACAGCAAAGGGCCAATGTCGAAGCCGCGCGCGACGCCGGCGTCAACCTGGCTTTTCTCAGCGGCAACGAAGTCTATTGGCAGGTGCGCTGGGAATCGAGCATCGACGGTACCGGCACGCCATACAAGACCATGGTGTCCTACAAGGAGCGCTGGGACAACGCCGACACCGATCCGGGCAATACCACCTCGACATGGCGCGATCCTGAACTTGGCGCCGGACAGCCGGAGAACGGGTTGACGGGAACGATCTTCACCGTCGATTCCTACCGTCTCGACACCATCACAATACCGTACAACATGTCCAATTTCCGCTTCTGGAGCAACACGGCGGTGGCCGATCTCCAGCCCGGGCAAGTCTACTCGCTGCAGAAGAATCTGCTCGGCTACGAATGGGATTCCGACGTCGACAACGGCGCGCGCCCGGCCGGCTTGATCAACCTGTCGTCGACGACGGTTGACGTGAACACGCTCCTGCTCGACTACGGTAACACCACGGGTCCGGGAACAGCGACGCACGCCTTGACCATGTATCGCGCGCCAAGCGGCGCGCTCGTCTTCGGCGCAGGCACCGTCTATTGGTCGTGGGGGTTGGACGACCACCATGACAACGAAGCGACCCCCACCGATCCGAATGTCCAGCAGGCGATGGTCAACCTGTTCGCCGAAATGGGCGTCCAGCCCGGAACGCTGATGGCCAGCCTCGTGGCGGCATCGCAGACAACCGATCACACCGCGCCGGTCAGCGTGGTCACGTCGCCGGCATCAAGCGGCAGCTATACCGCCGGACAGCCGGTGGTCATCAGCGGCACGGCAACCGACAGCGGTGGCGGCCTGGTGGCCGTGGTCGAGGTATCCACCGACGGCGGCACCACCTGGCGTCGCGCAAGCGGGCTGGAAAACTGGACTTACACGTTCACGCCGCTTGCCGGCGGCACCTACAATATCAAGACGCGCGCGGTCGACGACAGCGTCAATCTCGAAACGCCCGGAGCCGGCGTCAACATCACGGTTACCCCGGCCCAGTTGACCAGCCTGTTTTCTCCATCAGTAGTTCCCGAAATCCTCTCCGACCGTGACGACCGGTTCGTCAATGTCGGCATGAGGTTCTCGTCGTCCCAAGCCGGCACCATCATCGGCATGAAGTTCTACAAGGGCCTCGGCGACGGCGGCACCCATGTCGGGACGCTATGGTCCAGCACCGGCACCAAGCTTGCTACGGCAACCTTCACCAACGAAACCGCCAGTGGCTGGCAAACGGTGATCTTCAGCAATCCCGTGCAGATCTCCGCCGGCACCACCTACATGGTCAGCTATCTGTCCGCCGGTCATTATGCGAACACGGAAAACTACTTTGCGACTGCAACGACCAACGGGCCGCTTACCGCGCCCGCCGGCAACGGCTACTACACCTACGCAGACACCTCAGCCTTCCCCACCAGCTCTTCCAATGGCGTCAACTACTTCGTCGATGTAATCTTCAGCCCGACCAACAGCGTCAATGCGCCGCCCGTCGGCGTGAACGACAATGGGTTCCAGATTACTCGGGACACGTCGTTCACCTTCACGGCGGCCCAGCTGCTCGCCAACGACACCGATCCCAACGGCGACATTCTCTCGCTGACAGGCGCTGGCGCGGCAGCCCACGGCTCCGTGGTTTTCAACGCTCAGAACAACACCATCACCTTCACGCCGAACGCCGGCTATACCGGCGCAGCCAGCTTCGGCTATTCGATTTCTGACGGCAGGGGTGGTGTAGGCTCGGCAATCGTCAACATGACGGTCACGGATCCGGCTGTTAACCAGACCATATTCGCGGCGACAGACACACCTGCGAGCTTGACCGATCCGGACCGTGTGGAGTTGAACCTTGGTGTTCGCTTCACCTCGTCGGCGTCGGGTTCGATCACCGGCATCAAATACTACAAGGGCGCGAGCGACGTCGGCACGCATACCGGGACGTTGTGGTCTTCGACCGGTACGGTGCTTGCGACTGCCACCTTCACCAACGAGACGGCAAGCGGCTGGCAGACGGTCACCTTCTCCAACCCTGTCGCCATCACCGCCGGCACCACCTATGTCGCAAGCTTCCACAGCTTCGGCGGCTACACCTCGACGTCGAACTACTTCGCCACGCCAAAGACCAACGGCCCGCTGACGGCGACGGCCGGCGTCTACACCTACGGCAACGGCAATCTGTTCCCGTCCAGCACCTACGCCAACACCAACTACTGGGTTGATGTCGTCTTCAGCCAGACGCCGGTGACCAACACGCCGCCGGTCGCCACCAACGACACCGGCTACACGACGACGCAGAACACGGCGCTGCAGATTGCTGCGGCAGCCCTGCTCGCCAACGACACCGATGCCAATGGCGATCCGCTCACCATCACCGGCGTCAGCGCGC